>NZ_CDRTCT010000016.1:0-116590 GCF_977054455.1 Parabacteroides sp.
ATTTATAATGTTAATTAGTGTAGATAAAACTCAGACTTTTATATGCGATAGCCCTAAAGTTCTATCCAACGGGTGGGATACTTTTCAATTATTTTAGTGGAGTACTTTTCAGTTATTATCTACAGATAACGTACTGGAAGAACATTTGAATACACACAATGATGTTCTTTCGGCTCTCTATCGGGAAGAAATGCAAAAAGGAATATTCAACCAGCCAAAAGAAAAAAACCTATGAATATCATACTATTGAGGAACAGACCTTTAAACAGGTGTGCGGTCGGTTTTCCGGCTTCGCCAGTCAGGTGGAACGGATTTGCAAAGAGAATACCCGTCAGCCAGATGAATGGCTGTCAGGTCGTGAAGTGTGTGCCCTGCTCGGTATCAGCATCCGAAGTTTGCAGAACTACCGGGATAGCGGTAAACTGGGCTACTCCCAAATAGGTAACAAGCTGTACTATAAATCTGCCGATATTGAAAGACTGATTGCAGAATGTATGGAAAACAAGATAACGAATTATAAATCAAACAATAAATAAATAAATATTGTCCTATGGAAAAGAAAGAAGAAAATAATACGGAAATAAACCAGTCATTCAAATTGTCTGCTATTGTCGGAATTTGGGAAAGTTTAAACCTTCATCCTACGGTGATGATATACCCAAGCAAGAAAAAGTATTTCCTTTCGATGCTCCATGTATCTGATAACGGACAGGCGAAACCAGCCGTTTACGAGATACAGAAAGAAGATGACCGTTACTTCATCGTTGAAGCCTTTAAACGGCTTTATATCGGCTATGATGCGGTAAAAGATAGTATTTCCATATTTTACTATGGTGAGTATCTGCGTAACTGACAGGTGTATGTCTGTCAATCATTCAAACGAATTATCAATCAATATAACGATATAGCAATATGGAACTGATAAATGGCAATAGTGAAATAATTAGGGACTTCTTTTAGTCTATGGATAGAATATTAGACGGTATCAGCCGACTGGCAAAGGAAAACAGACCACATTTGAACGGTGAAAAGTTTCTAAGCAACCGGGAAGCAGCCAAATGCCTGAAAGTAAGCATCCGCACGCTGCAAGAATGGAGAGATACGGGCGTTATCCCTTACATTCAGATAAAAGGCAAAATAATCTACCGTCAAAGCGATATAAAAAGGCTTTTGCAGACCTACTATAATAAAGAACGGCAGGAATAACCTCCATCCTTAAAAACACACATTTTTTTCCGAAACTGACTAAGAGCATTAACTTTATTAGTGTAGTATTTCGTCTGTGCAAGTCTTTAACTAAAAATACAACCCGGAGCGCAGCGCAGGTGTGGAGATTTTTAGTTAAACCCATAGGGCTTGGACTTGAACGGACGGAATACGGAGCTTACCTTTGTTAATGTTTTATTCAGCTTCGGAAAAAGTACTATACTTCTTTCTGCAATTTTGCAAACCTTGTCATTAAGGATTTTTCCCCGAAGTTCTCAAAATCAACTTTCACCACTTCGTCTCGACCTGATTTTAAAATATCTTTTATAAATCCTTTTCCAAATCTTTCATGTATAACATTATCACCTATAGCTAATGCGCACTTTTGGTTTATGTAATGTATCTCAGAGGATGTATTTGGAAGTCTTTCTTGCAAATTGGTTATTTTTGAAGTTAGGTCTTTTATCATTTCTGTTACATAAGTAATTTCAGGCGATAAATGTATATTTGCTTCCAGTGTAGCAGTAGAAACGCCTAATAAAGATACTAAAGAATTAATATTTGTTTCTTTAGTAGAATATGTTGATTTTATATTAGCAGCTATAATATCTATTTCGTTTTGAACTTCATCTATTCTTAGTGAACTAGAATATTCACAATCCCTAAATCCTTGTATATCAAAAATACGACTTGTTAAATCATCCTTAATTAAACAAACAGGTAAGTTAAAAGCCTGCCTTATGCCTAATTCATATAACACATTTGGATTTTTAGAACTCAAATCACAGATACACATTTCAGCACTCAAAAGATGCTGAACTATATCTAATACTATAAAATTAGTCTCCTGAATTTCATCTGCTCTTGTTGCTTCAAATCCTGCCTTTTCAATTGCAGGTCTAAGAAGATGCAGATAAACTCTATTAAAATGTCCACTTGGATAATCGTCTGTATCAGATATAGGCATTATAACAAAACACTTCATATTATTTCTTTTGAGACAAAGTTAATAATTAAAAACTATTTTCCTATAAAATTTCTCTCTACATTTGCCATATCACGCATAATAGAACTATCCAAAACTTTTGCATAATGCTGTGTCATTCTGATATTGGAATGTCCCAAGATTTTAGACACATTTTCCATTGATACATCATTGGCAAGAAAAACAACAGTAGCCGCCGTATGTCTTGCAACATGCGTGGTCAGGCGTTTGGTAATGCCGCATAAATCAGCGATTTCTTTTAAGTAAGCATTCATGCGCTGATTACTGATTACAGGCAAAAGTACACCTTTCTTTATACACTCTGCATTATCTTCATATTTCCTCAATATCCTTTGAGGAATGGATAAAACAGGAATATTACACATTTGATTAGTCTTTTGTCGTGCCTTGCGTATCCATAAAGCACCGTTATTGTCTTTTGTTAGGTGTTCACGGCTTAACTGCTGCACATCAACGAAAGCAAGAGCAGTAAAACAGCAAAAGACAAAAATATCCCTTATCTGCTCCAGCCGTTGGATAGCAAATTCCTTGTTCATTAGAATATCCAGTTCTTCACGTGAAAGGAACTCTACATTTACTTCCTCCTGCTTGAAGTGGATGCCGTAAAACGGGTCTTTCTTTATCCAGTCATTAGCCAAAGCAATGCGAACAACCTTTTTCAAATTCTTCAAATGTTTCAATGCGGAATTGTTTTGGCAATGCTTCTCTGTTTTTAGCCAAAAATCAAAGTCACGGATAAACTGCCCGTCCAGTTCTGCCAGCATTATATCATCACGGTGGTAACAACTGCGGATATATTCTTTCAGTCGATTTATGGACGTATCAAACTTGGTAACTGTGCTTTTCGTATATTCTTTGCCAATCAGGGCACGGCATTTCTCGTTATGCTCCGCATAAACTTCCAATAAACTACGTTGTACTTTGTCCCGTCCGTAGAAACAATCTTTTATTATATCAGCTGTTATTGGCTTGTTGTCTATTTCCAGTTCGCGGTGTATCTGCAATACTTTGGCACGAACCGTATTAATATAGAGGTTTAGTTCTGTGGCTACACGGTCTTTTCCTTTGGAACATTCCTTTTTCTGATTCCATAAATCTACGGGAATACTCCGTTTAATCATAACTTCGGCTACTCGCTTGTTTACGGTGATGCGCATACAAATAGGAGCTTCACCGTTTTTCAGAAGTTTCGCTTTCTTGATGATAAATAATACGCTTAGTGTGTTTCTTTTCACTGCTCCCATAATTCTTTGATTTTTAAGTGGTACAAAATTAGTTTGCTACACTCAAAAACCAGCTACGTAAAAAGCTGACAATCAAAGACAAATGCGTCAATTCGTGGGAGCAAAAACGGTTTTCAAAAAGTCCCACGAATAAGCCACGTGAGAACTGCCTAAGACTACTGTTTTTTGCCGAAGCGGAGAAAAAGAAAAAGCTCTGAAATCCTTGAATTTCAGAGCTTTGCTTTAATTTGCTATTCGCTTTCGCGGTCCGGACGGGACTCGAACCCGCGACCCCATGCGTGACAGGCATGTATTCTAACCAGCTGAACTACCGAACCGGAACTTTTGTATTGCAATCTCTATCGATTGCGGTGCAAAGGTAGAGATTATTTCGAATCTTGCAATAGTTTCGTGGCGAAAATTTAGGTCGGATGGATTATTTTTCTACTTTTGCCCCTCATATAAACAATAACAATCATGAAGAATACTCCGGTAGATTATCAGACAGCCAGAAAGATCATAGATGGCTACGGACTTCCCGATTTCGGGAAAGCGACGATCCGCGAGGTCGTTGCCATATCCACACAACTCGAACAAGAGACTAAAACAGAATTTATCCATATGGAAATGGGGGTTCCCGGACTGAAAGCGGCTCAGGTCGGTATCGATGCCGAGATCAAGGCCCTTCAGGAAGGCGTCGCCTCCATCTATCCGAATATCAACGGTACACCCGACGTAAAAGCGGAAGCATCCCGTTTCATCAAGGCATTTATCGATATCGATGTAGCGCCGGAAGGCTGCGTCCCCGTAACAGGCTCCATGCAGGGGACATACGCTTCGTTCCTCGTCTGCGGACAATGTACGCCGGGAAAGGACACGATCCTCTTTATCGATCCGGGATTCCCTGTACAGAAGCAGCAGATCACGGTCATGGGCTATAAATACGAATCGTTCGACGTGTACGAATACCGGGGCGAAAAACTACGGGACATATTGGAACAATATCTCTCCAAAGGAAACATTGCCGCCATGATCTACTCCAACCCCAACAATCCGGCCTGGTTCTGCCTGACGGAAGAAGAGCTGAAGATCATCGGAGACATGGCAAACAAATACGACACGATCGTGATCGAAGACCTCGCCTATTTCGCCATGGACTTCCGCAAACCGCTGGGCAAGCCGTTTGAAGCGCCTTTCCAGGCAACTGTAGCCCGCTATACGGATAATTACATCTTGCAGATTTCAGGTTCAAAAGCATTCAGCTATGCCGGCCAGCGCATCGGCGTCACGGCAATCTCCGACAAGCTGTACCACCGGGCCTATCCCGGACTGACACAGCGCTACGGAGGCGGGACGTTCGGAACCGTGTACATCCACCGCGTGTTGTATGCCCTGTCGTCGGGCACAAGCCATTCGGGGCAGTTCGCATTGGCAGCGATGTTCAAAGCTGCGGCAGACGGGACGTTCGATTTTATTTCGGAAGTAAAAGAATACGGACGCCGGGCGGAAAAACTGAAAAAGATCTTTACCGATTACGGTTTCCGGATCGTCTACGACCATGACCTGGACCAACCGATCGCGGACGGGTTCTATTTCACGATCGCCTATCCGGGAATGACCGGAGGAGAACTGATGGAAGAGCTTATTTATTATGGCGTAAGCGCCATCTCACTAAGCACGACAGGCAGCAACCAGGAAGGCCTCCGTGCTTGTACTTCTTTTATCAAACCGCATCAATATGCCTTGCTCGAAGAACGTCTGAAGCTGTTCAAAGAGAATCACACCGCATAATTAACACGAGCCGGGCTTTTATTTATGGTTCATTAACATGAAAGTCCGGCTTTTCGTTTGTTTCTTTAAACCAAAAGCTATATATTGTCGCTGTTTTATTAATCAGCAAGCATAACTCTGTCATGGCAATGTATAACAACATATTCAAAATAACTCATAATGACGTGCTTCCGGCCCAAGGAAGCATCCTGATATCAGAACCTTTCTTACAAGATGCCTACTTCCAACGTTCCGTCGTACTATTGGTAGAACACACGCAAGAGGGTTCGATGGGCTTTGTATTAAACAAGAAAACAGAGTTAGCGGTCAACACTTTCTTTGCCGATTTGCAGGAATTTCCGGAAATGCCGATCTATTTAGGCGGCCCGGTCAGCGCCAACCGCCTGTTCTTTATTCATTCCTTAGGAGAGTTGATTATCCCGAACTCCCTCAAGATAAACGATCACCTCTATTTCGACGGCGATTTCAACGCACTGATACGTTATATCCAGAACGGGCATCCTGTCGACGGGAAAGTAAAATTCTTCTTAGGTTACTCCGGATGGCAGAAAGGACAACTGCACAATGAAATAGACCAAAATTCATGGGTCGTAAGCCATGCCTCCAACCGGAACGTGTTGCTCGCCGAAGGGGAAGACTTCTGGAAAAAATCGCTCGAATCGCTCGGCAGCCAATATGAGACATGGACGAAGTATCCGAAAGAGCCATCGCTCAATTGAAATTAAAAATTAAAAATTAAGAATTAAAAAATGAGAGTCAAGTATTATTTTTTAATTTTTAATTCTTAATTTTTAATTTAATCATCGATTTTCTGCATCGTCAAGACATCCGAATAACCGTCTTTAGTCGTTATCCAGTCCGTCAGTATGCCTGTCACGGTAAAGCCGCAACGGGTAAAAAGGGCTTTACTGGGTTCGTTCCCTATCGGGATATGTACGAAGAGCTGGTGTAGTTTCAAATAAGAAAAAGCATATTCGATCAATAGGTTCAACGCTTCTGTAGCCAGTCCGTTCTTCTGGTAAAGCGGATCGACCAGTATGCCGACTCCAGCCCTGCGATGATGCGGGTCGAAATCGTACAAATCCAGCATGCCGACCGTTGCGCCCGTGGAGCAAAGGTCGATCATCAGGCGCAATTGCTTCAAATCGAATATATCCCGGTGAGATTCCGCTATATATTCTTTCAAAAGGTAGCGGGAATAAGGCGCCAACGTATTCCCGAGCTCCCACCATTCGGGATTGTTTTCCCAGGCATAGAGCAGTTCCAAATCTTCCGGTTCCGGGGCGCGAAGGCGGACAGTTTCGTTTTGAAGTAATTCCATTTTCATCAGATCAGTTGCTTGCTTCCTTTATTATATATATGATAGCTGATCTTTTTATCGACCATCTTGTCCATCAATAAAAGCATCTGTTCGAAACGGGCATCCGGGTAGCAGAATGCCAAATCGGTAAAGCGCTTCATCTGGTTACGGCGGCAGATAGCATCCATCACACGCTCTTCACTCAGATTCCAGAGATTGACATATTCCAGATCCGGCATCCGTTCCACACAGGCTGCTTTCACCTCCTCAAACTCTTCCTCCCGGCAAAGCACCAGCAGGCGGCGATGTTTCGTCCGGGGTTTCCGTTTCAGCCCCAACATACCGGCGACGGCAGAAAGGGACGCTTTCAGCAGAACGGCCAAACGGATCAGCATGCCCATCAGCCAACCGGAATGCGGATAATATTTCCGGTAGAATATCAGCATGGCTCCATAAAAGGCTTTTACATATTTGATATCACCATGCTTCGTGCTTTCTCCTTTATAATGAAGGATACGTTCAGGGATATAATAATTCGCATAGCCTCCCTGCACAATCCGGTAAGACAGGTCGATGTCTTCGCCGTACATAAAGAAAGACTCGTCCAACAGCCCCACTTTATCCAGCGCTTCACGGCGAAGGAACATGAAAGCGCCCGCCAATACCTCGACCTTATGCTGCCTCTCCTTATCCAAGTACGGCAGGCTGTAGCGGGCAAACAGGCGGGAAGAAGGGAACAGCTTCGACAACCCGAACAGCTTGCAGAAAGAGACCCAGGGAGAAGGGAAACTCCGCTTGCTCTCCGCCAGGAAAGCGCCGTGCCCGTCCAGCATCTTCACCCCGATTCCGCCCGCCTGCGGATGTTCGTCCATAAAGAAACAAAGGGAGCGCATGCTATCTTCGCCTATCAGGGTGTCGGGGTTCAGCAGGAGGACATACTCTCCGCTGCTGATCCGGATCGCCTGGTTGTTCGCTTTGGCAAATCCCGGATTATCTTCATTCTCGATGAAAGTGACTTCCGGGAAACGCGGGCGAAGGTATTCGACCGAACCGTCGGTCGAATGATTATCGACAACCAGCACTTCCGCTTCCATCCCCTGGGTGGCGGCACGGACGGAACAGAGGCACTGTTCGAGAAAATACTTTACATTGTAGTTGACAATTATGATTGAGAGTTTCATGGGGATTTATGATTTATAGTTTGATGGAGTCGTTGAAGCTGGTGCGGTTCACGATGGAACGCCCCAACGTTATTTCATCGGCATATTCGATTTCGTCGCCAATGGAGACGCCACGGGCGATGACCGATATTTTCACATCGTATGAGGAGAGCTTGCGGTAGATAAAAAAGTTCGTCGTGTCGCCCTCCATCGTCGTACTGAGCGCCAGGACCACTTCCTTCACTTCCCCTTCGGCAATCCGTTGTACCAGGCTGTCGATCTGCAAGTCGCCCGGACCGATCCCGTCCATCGGCGAGATAATGCCGCCCAGGACATGATAAACGCCACGGAACTGCCCCGTGTTTTCGATCGCCATCACTTCCTTGATATTCTCGACCACGCAGACCGTCGAATGGTCACGCTGGCGGTCGGCGCAAATAGAGCACACGTCGTCGTCGCATATATTATGGCAGACCTTACAATATTTGACATCCCGGCGAAGCGCCAACAGCGCGGACGCAAACCCTTCCGTGTAGCCGGCATCCCGGCGAAGCATATAGAGCGCCAGCCTGAGCGCCGTCTTCCGCCCCACTCCCGGCAATGACGACAATTCGTTCACGGCGTTTTCCAATAAGACTGATGGATATTTTTGATTCATTCGCAATCTGATCTTCTTTAAGTACAAAGGTAATATAAAAATGAAATTCAAGAGCGATCAGGGACAACTAAATCATAAAAGCCGGAAAGGGGCGAAGATTTCTTCTGCCTTTAGGCAAACAAAATTTGCCGATTCCAAAATAATAAGGCATACAGCCAAGAATAGATGCTACGATCAGGTTCATTTGTTTCTTAAAGAGAAATAATGTAGCTTTGCGATGCTTAGCCGACATACGATAAGCAGATTCTGATTAAATCTAACTAAATAAATAAACACCGTGAAGAAAGAAGATGAAGAAAAGGTGAGCGGGCTACCGGAAAACGCCTACAGAGAACTGAAAGAAGGTGAGGTATATAAACCCATCCTGTCGCCCGACAAACAGTATCGGGAAGTAACTCCCTGGTCCGTATTCTGGGGACTTGTCATGGCCGTCCTGTTCAGTGCGGCGGCTGCTTTCCTCGGACTGAAAGTCGGACAGGTATTCGAGGCCGCCATCCCGATCGCGATCATAGCTGTAGGATTGTCCAGCGGGTTCAAACGTAAAAACGCGTTAGGCGAAAACGTCATTATCCAGTCTATCGGGGCGAACAGCGGCGTGATCGTGGCAGGCGCCATATTTACGCTGCCCGCCCTCTACATCTTGCAGGATAAGTATCCGGAGATCACGATCAACTTCTTCGAAGTATTCATGAGCTCCCTCCTGGGCGGTATCCTCGGCATCCTGCTCCTGATCCCGTTCCGGAAGTATTTCGTATCGACCATGCACGGTAAATATCCGTTCCCGGAAGCGACTGCCACCACGCAGGTATTGGTGTCCGGCGAGAAGGGAGGCAACCAGGCGAAGCCGCTTATCTATGCGGGCCTGGTCGGAGGTCTGTACGACTTCATCATCGCGACCTTCGGCTGGTGGAGCGAGACGGTCAGCACGCGCATCGTCGGTGTCGGCGAGATGATGGCCGACAAGGCGAAAGTCGTGTTCAAGGTGAATACCGGCGCCGCCGTGTTGGGTTTGGGATATATCATCGGATTAAAATATTCGGCCATCATCTGTGCCGGATCATTCTTAGTGTGGTTGGTAATCATTCCGTTGATGTCTGTCGTTTTCGGCGCCGATGTCCTGACATTCGGCAATGACGCCATTACGCAGACGGTAGGAAGCATGAGTGCGGAACAGATCTTCACCACCTACGCCCGCCACATCGGCATCGGAGGCATTGCGACCGCCGGCGTGATCGGTATCATCAAGTCATGGGGAATCATCAAAGGAGCCGTGGGATTGGCCGCCAAAGAGCTGAAAGGGAAAACGGGGGCTGCGCAGACGGAAGAGATCCGTACGCAGAAAGACCTGTCGATGAAAGTGATCGCCATCGGCATCTTTGCAACACTGATCGTGACGTACCTGTTCTTCCACTTCGGCGTGCTGGATAACTGGTATTACGCGCTGATCGGATTGTTGATCGTCGGTATAATCGCTTTCCTCTTCACAACCGTTGCAGCCAATGCGATTGCCATCGTCGGGACCAACCCCGTATCCGGGATGACGCTGATGACCTTGATCCTGGCCTCCATCATTCTGGTTGCCGTCGGGTTGAAAGGGACAGCCGGCATGGTATCGGCACTGATCATCGGGGGTGTGGTCTGCACGGCGCTTTCTATGGCAGGCGGTTTTATCACGGACCTGAAGATCGGATATTGGATCGGCAGCACACCTGCCAAGCAGGAAAGCTGGAAGTTCCTCGGAACCTTAGTATCGGCAGCAACCGTAGGCGGCGTGATCCTGATCCTGAACCAGACATACGGTTTCACAAGCGGACAACTGGCCGCTCCGCAAGCCAATGCGATGGCGGCCGTCATCGAGCCGTTGATGAGCGGTTCGGGTGCTCCCTGGGCGCTGTATGCCATCGGAGCCGTACTGGCCATCGTCCTAAACTTCTGCAAGATTCCGGCGCTGGCATTTGCATTGGGCATGTTCATTCCGCTGGAGCTGAACACGCCGCTCTTGATCGGAGGCGCCATCAGCTGGTATGTAGGCAGCCGCAGCAAGGACCAGGCCCTGAACAGTGCACGTCTGGAAAAAGGGACTTTGTTAGCATCCGGTTTCATCGCAGGCGGAGCCTTGATGGGAGTCGTCAGCGCAGCCATGCGTTTCGCCGGTATCAACCTGGTTGACATCGAATGGATGGAAAGCAATTTAGCCGGAGCACTGGCCGTCGTGATGTACATCCTGCTAATCGCTTATCTGGCAATAAGTTCATTGAAAGCCAAGAAAGAATGAAAAAAATCATCACTTCTTATTTTTTAATTCTTAATTTTTAATTTAAACCATGGAAGCACCTGTAGTGAATGTCGGCATTATGACGGAAAAGGCCGTTTCGTTTGTATTCCACGGAGAATATGTACATACGGAAACCGGAAAGTTCCTGACGGGGGAACAGCGCGCTTTATTTGTAAACGGCAATATCGTTTTCAATGGCAAGTTGTTCAAAGAGATCTTCTTTGAACCCGCCTCCCCCGCCTCGTCCTTCGAATTGAAGGCAGTCACTATAGGTCATGACTTCCACTGGCAACGGCAGGAAGACCAATGCTTCAAAGGGGCTTTCAACCTGGTGGCGGGCGGGAATGGCATTGTCGTCATCAACCAGGTGGACGTCGAAGAATACCTGACCAGCGTCATCTCCTCGGAAATGAGCGCACAGGCTTCGAAGGAGCTGCTGAAGGCACATGCCGTCATCTCCCGCAGCTGGCTGCTCGCGCAGATCGAAAAGAACTTCCGTCTGGACGGCAAAGAGGAGAAGCAGCAAAGCTGTTACCGTGACAACGAACAACTGGTGCGCTGGTATGACCGCGAAGACCATGATATCTTCGATGTCTGTGCCGACGACCATTGCCAGCGTTACCAGGGAATCACCCGCGCCTCCAACCCGGTCGTCCAAAAGGTGATCCACGAGACAAGAGGCGAGATACTGACGGATGGCGAAACGATCTGCGATGCCCGCTTTTCCAAATGCTGCGGAGGCGTGACGGAACAGTTCGAACATTGCTGGGAACCGGTCCCCCACTCCTATCTGACCGCACTACGGGACAGCCGGGAGAAGACTTTCCCTGACCTCACCCAGGAAGAAGAGGCCCGGAAATGGATTCGCTCCGCTCCCGACGCTTTTTGCAATACATCCGACAAAGAGGTTCTCAGCCAGGTGCTGAACAACTATGATCAGGAAACGACAGACTTTTATCGGTGGAAAGTATCCTACAAGCAGGAAGAATTAGCCGGATTGATCCATCGCAAGAGCGGGATCGATTTCGGCCGGATCCTGGATTTGATACCGCTCAGCCGCGGCACATCCGGCCGTATCGAAATGCTGAAGATTGTCGGGACGCACCGGACCTTTACCATCGGCAAGGAGTTGGAGATACGCCGGACCTTATCCGAAACACATCTGTACAGTTCGGCCTTTGTCGTGGACAAAGAAGATGTGCAATCCGGCATTCCCGGACGGTTCGTCCTGACCGGCGCCGGCTGGGGACACGGTGTAGGGTTGTGCCAGATCGGGGCCGCCATGATGGCGGACGAGGGATATGATTACCGGCAGATTCTCTCCCACTACTTTTCCGGAGCTTCTATTGAAAAAAGGTATTGAGGAATTTATGATTTATGCGTCGGTGATAAATCATAAATCAAAAAGGCTGCGTATCCGAAGATCGCAGCCTTTTCTTTATTGTGTTTACCTATTTGTCTCCGGTCTTTTGAACCGGTTGCCTTGACTCTCCCGAGCTCCAGCTGATACAAAGGAACAAGAAATTAATAACATACGCAAAACAAAATAGACAAAAAGCCCAAATTTTCCTACGAAAACGAATATTTTACCGATGAATCAGGCCATACTCTTCATCCGTAACCGGTTCAAGCCACTCATTGGAGGTGTTCTCGCCGGAAATCTCGAACGCAAGATGTGCGAACCAACTGTCGGCGGCAGCACCATGCCAATGCTTGACATTTGCCGGGATATGGATGACCGTTCCAGGCAGAATCGCCACCGCCGGCTTGCCCTCTTCCTGATACCAGCCGCGGCCGGCTACGCCGATGAGCATTTGTCCGCCGCCACTCGTTGCACGATGGATATGCCAGTTGTTGCGGCAACGCGGCTCGAAAGTGACATTGGAGATATTTACCTGCTCGCGCGAAACCGGCGCGAGGTAACTGTTACCGGTGAAATACTGCGCATAGGCCGTATTAGGTTCGCCAATGGAGAAGATCATCTCGCGCTGGAAAGCGGCTTTAGCATCTTCTCCGGCCGTATCTTCGGCCCACACGCCTTTTGCGAGGTTGAATGCAGCCCACGCCTTAGGCCAACCGGCATAGAAAGCGATATGGGTAATGATCTCGGCAATCTCCGTGCGGGTGATGCCGTTCTTCTTGGCAGACTGAAGATGGTAAACGAGCGAATTGTCCGTTATACCTTGACTGATAAGAGAGGTGATCGTCACTAAACTGCGGTCACGCAGACCGAGCTTGTCGGTGCGGCTCCATACCTCGCCGAAGAGGACGTCGTCGTTGAGTTCCGCAAATTTAGGGGCGAACGTTCCCAACTGGTCGCGTCCTGCCGTCTGTACTATTTTTTCCTGTGCCATAACGTTGAATGTTAAAATACTGAACATTAATAATAAAAAGAATCTATTCATAATCGTTGCGTTTATTGAATAAAATTATTGATTCGGCTTGCAGGGTTGAGTGGAACCTGGTCGGATAAGACAAGCGTCTTGACCATATGCAGCGTCCCCTGTTTGTACTTTTGAAAATGTTCCGATGCGATATGAGATTTATAAGCCTCCTGGTTTGCATACGTTTCGAGGATGGTAACCATGCAGGGATTCTCCTTTTCACTGACGGCATACATGGTCAGCACTCCCGGCTCGGTACGCAGGGAGACCTCGCCAACTTCGGTCGCATAGTTTATATATTCTTCAAGATACTCCGGATAAACCTCTATTTTCGATAGCCGCACAATGCCGTCGGCTGCCATAGGCAGTTTGGCACACATACCGGGTTGCTTATCCAGATTCAGGCAAGCTGACATTGACAATACAGCCAGCAACATCAAGGGAATCAATGATAACATTTTCATAAATCAGCTTATTTATCTATTTGACTTTCGGTGAACGGGTCGGCCCGATGGCCCACCAGGTCGATTTTTAATTTCATGTATGACTGCAATAAGTCAATCCCCGCAATATTTCTATCTCGTTGTTTTCCAAATGAAAGGCAATGGCTTCCTCTTCCGTATCGGGAACCAAGCCGGCTTGCACAAGAAAACATCGCATTACTTTCTGAGGGGTGGTATGATAGCGGTCTGCAATGAAGCATACGGCTTCATCGTTATACAATGCTGTAGGAATGTCTATTAGTTCGTTCATCTTTTTCTATTTTTTCAGTATTGCAAAGTTACCATGCCACGCAAAAAACGGATGTAACGATAAGTGGGGAGTTTGTACCGTTTTTACTGATTTTAATGGATCAATATTATTTTATTCATTTGATATAATATATATTTGTACATATCTATCGAATCCCGCATGATGCTATGAGCAAGATTTTGAAAATAAGAAACGTGAGCGACTACAGTCACTATCTCGGACACGCAGACCGGCATCCGTTGGTCAGTGTCATCGACTATGCAAAGGTGTCACCCATCCGCCATAGCCTGAACAATTACGGTGTCTATGGCATTTTCTTTCATGATGAATCGGATATAGACCTGGCTTACGGATGCGGCAAATACGATTACAAGAAAGGAACCGTCATCTGCGTGGCCCCCGGTCAGATCGGAGGAAAGGAAGATAACGGCGAACAGGTTATGCTGACGGGGTGGGCGTTGCTTTTCCATCCCGACATACTGCACGGCACCCCTTTGGAAAAGACCATAAAGGACTATTCCTTTTTCGATTACCGTGTCAATGAAGCCCTACACATGACCGACGAAGAACACGACATATTCGTCTCTTTGATGCAACAGATAAGGGACGAACTGCAAAAAAGGCACGATGAACTGCAAAACACCATTATAGTAGGATATATCGGGCTGGTTCTGAACTTCTGCCAACGCTTCTATAACCGGCAATTCATTACCCGAAAGCTGGAAAACTCGGACATACTCATGAAGTTCGACACCTTGCTGAGAGATTATTTCGAAGAAAAGAAGCAGTTGACACTCGGCATACCGACCGTACAATACTGTGCCGACAAATTATGCATGTCGTCCAACTATTTCGGAGATATGATCAAAAAGGCGACAGGTGATACCGCAAGCAATTATATCCGCCAATATGTCATCCAACGGGTGAAAAACGAACTCGCATCCGGGGCCAGTATCACGCAGGTTGCCGACGAGCTCGGATTCGAATATCCCCAACATCTCAGCCGCATGTTCAAGAAGCTGGAAGGGCTTACTCCCTCCGAATATTGCGATCGTTTGTCCAAATCATAAATCACCCTTATCTTTACGGCAAATTAACGACAAGTCATGAATAGCTATATCATCCTCTTTATCATAGCCGCCTATTTCGGAATCCTTCTGCTGATCGCCTGGATCACGGGGCGGAAAAGTTCGAGCAATGAAGCGTTTTTCCTCGGCAACCGTAAATCTCCCTGGTACATCGTATCGATCGGAATGGTCGGGACATCGCTTTCCGGTGTCACTTTCGTTTCTGTTCCGGGGATGGTACGCAGCATAGACATGACCTATATGCAGACGGTCTTAGGGTTCTTTTTCGGATATATCCTGATCGCCAAAGTGTTGTTGCCGCTTTATTATAAACTACAGCTAACCACCATCTATTCGTACTTAGACGACCGGATCGGACGGCATAGTTATAAAACAGGGGCCTCCTTTTTCCTTCTGTCCAAGATCGTAGGGGCGGCGGCACGGCTCTATTTGGTCGTGCTGATCCTGCAACATTATGTATTCAGCGCTTGGGACATACCGTTCGCCGTAACGGTCGTTATCAGTATTTTCCTGGTCTGGCTCTACACCTATCGGAGCGGCATCAAAACCATCATCTGGACAGACACGCTGCAAGCATTATGCCTGGTCGCCATGCTGATCGTCATTATCTGGCAGGTGAAAGACAAGATGCAACTGGATTTTGCAGACATGGTACAGACTTTGCAGGCCAGTCCGCATTTCCGCATCTTCGAGTTCGGCGACTGGCACAGTACGCAACATTTCGTGAAACAGTTTTTCAGCGGAATCTTCATCACCATCGTAATGACCGGCCTCGATCAGGACATGATGCAGAAAAACCTTTCCTGCAAGAATCTGAAAGACGCCCAAAAGAATATGTACACCTACGGCTTTGCCTTCACACCGGTCAATTTCCTGTTCCTTTCGCTTGGCGTCCTTCTGCTGACGCTCGCCTCGCAGCAGCATATCGAACTGCCCGCGTTGAGCGACGATATTCTCCCGATGTTCTGTACCTCCGGCATATTGGGACATTCGATCCTGCTCTTCTTCACGATCGGTATCATCGCGGCGGCATTCAGCAGTGCCGATTCCGCCTTGACAGCCCTTACGACCTCTTTCTGCATCGATATTTTAGGGGTCGAAAAAGAAAAGGCACAATCCGCCAAACGCACCCGCCTGGCGGTCCATTTAATGATCTCCGTCCTGTTTGCCATTATCATACTCGCGTTCAAGGCGATCAATAGCCGGAGTGTGATCGATGCCATTTACATGATCGCGTCCTATACATACGGTCCGCTACTCGGCCTCTTTGTGTTCGGGTTATTTACGAAAAAACTTCCCCGTGACAAATTTGTTCCTTATATATGCATCCTGTCCCCTTTGATCTGTTTCCTGACCGATTATTTGGTGAAACGGCATACGGGATATGTTTTCGGCTATGAGATGTTGATGCTGAACGGAGCTATTACTTTCTGGGGATTATGGCTTTGTTCGATTAAAAATGGGAAATTTCAATTATCTTTAGGCCCGGATTCGGTTTGAAGAGTATAAATCAATAAACAACAGATAGAATGGAAATCAAAAGCGCAGAATTTGTTATCAGTAACACAAACGTAAAGAAATGTCCCGCAGGTGATCTGCCGGAATACGCTTTTATCGGGCGAAGCAATGTTGGCAAATCCTCCCTTATCAATATGCTGACCGGCAAAAAGGGGCTTGCCATGACCTCCCAGAAACCGGGAAAGACGATGCTTATCAATCATTTCCTTATCAACGGGCAATGGTATCTGGTCGATCTCCCCGGCTATGGTTTTGCCCAGCGGGGAAAAGAGGGACGCGAAAATATCCAGCGGATCATCGAAGACTATATCCTGGAACGTGAACAGCTCACGAACTTGTTTGTCCTGATCGACTGCCGTCACGAACCGCAAAAGATCGACTTGGAATTTATGGAATGGCTTGGAGAAAACGGAATCCCCTTTTCCCTCATCTTCACTAAGATCGACAAAATCAGCAGAGGGCGCTTGCAGGAGAACCTGAAAGCCTACCAAGCGAAGTTATTGGAATCATGGGAAGAACTTCCTCCCATCCTCCTCTCCTCCTCCGAGAAGAAAGAAGGAAGGGATGAGATCCTTAATTACATCGACGAGATCAATAAAAGTCTATAAAAGCCAGAACGCTCGATCGCAACTTGGGGTGATAAGAGGTACGGGTGGTATGGGAATCGCCAACAACTTTACCGAAGCCGGCACGACTGCACCGGCTTCGAGGGGGCAACACCCCGCCGAGTACAGTTGACCAGCCACCGTACTACTATCTTCGCGCTTTAACAGTCCCACCGGCCAATTTCCCATGAAATAATTTCTTTCCTGCCGGAAAAGAACTACATTTGCGAATATTACAAAAACCAAAATAAGTAAAAACATGAATACATTGAATTTGCAAGGAGAACGGCTCGAACTGTTCAACCAAATTGCCAGCCTTGACAATGAAAGCTTTGCCAGGGTAAAAAAGTATGTCAAAAGGGTTATCCACGATCATCATCAAGTTAAAATCGAGAAAAAGAATCTTAAAGATGTCGATCTCATCAGTGATGAAGAAATTGAGGATGCAATGCGCCCTTATACGCATGAAGAGAAAATGGAAAGATTAAAAGTCTCCGAAGCTGATCCAGTTTATTATAAGCATGAAGATGTGAAAAAAATGTCATTAGAATGGCTCAAATGAAAACACACTGGAAACGCAAAGCCTTAGCAAAATATAAAAGCATTACACTCTGGTACAAAAAGAAAATGGGATTTTCTGCCGCAAGTAAATTTGTGCAAGGCATTAATGATGTAGTTGCTTTATTGGAACAGAATCCTTATATGGGAAAAGAGGAACCAGAACTTAAGGCATACAAGAAAAACTATCGTTCCTTCGTTGAACACCGCAATCATAAGATTATCTATTATGTAGAGAAAGACACAATCTACATTGCCGATATCTGGCCAAACAGCCAAAACCCGGAAGACATCGACAAACGATTGAAATAAAAAAGGGGGGTGTGTCATCTGCGCTCTATTTTATATTTTGACACACCTTCTTTCCTTTTCCACGGCTTAATAGCTGATTTTACACCCCACAAAATAACTGCGCGGAGTTCCGGGACCGTAGATATATTTGGAGTCGCGGTCCTTGCCCTGATCGAAATCGCTCTGATAAGCCTCGAATATGTTTTGCACGCCGGCGTTCAACTGCAAAGTCACCGACTTATACAAAGGAAAGTCGTACGCGACCTTCATGTTCAGATCAAAGAAATCAGGCGTCTGCACCTCCCGGTCCTCCGGAATATAGCCGGCCAGGTGTTGCACCAACATGGTTCCCGTATAGGTCCCCGTCAGTGAAACGGCCAGACGTTTGACCGGTGTAAAGGTGGAAGTAAAATAACCGTACACATCCGGCGTACGGAACATCTTTTTCTGTGCCGGCAGATCCGGGTTCGTCTCGCTCCAGGTCACTGCCTCCTTGTAACGGCTGCGCTGGATGGTCGCGCCCGCCTGAAGTTGCAGCCAGGCATACGCCATCTTTCCTTCCAAATTGACCCCCATCACGCGGGCGCCGTCCTTATTGCGCCGTTCCATAATCAGGTTGCCCTGATCGTCATGCCCTTTCTCTTGCAGGAAGAACACATCGCTCAGATCCGTATAGAAACCTTCCACCAACAAGTTCAACTGGACCGGACCGAAACGATGATAGAAATCCGCCGAAGCGCTGATGCTCCTGGACTTCTCCTCTTTCAGGTCCTCGGCAAGCCGGATGATCGCCACTTCGCCACCGACGGCCGCCACATGCAGGTCCTCGTCAAATGCCTGCGGGGCACGGAAACCGCTCGAATAGGACAAACGGAGATTGATGTCTTCGGTCGGATTGAAACGGACATTCGCACGCGGACTGAAGATCAGATGATCGATCAGGTTATGCTTGTCGAAACGACCGCCGACCAGGAAACTCCATTTCTCATTCTTCCACTCGTTCTGCAGGAACAGACTACCGATATGGACCGTCTGGTCCACGATACGGTTATACCCCAACATCTCGTCCTTCAGCTCGTCGAAGTTATATTCCATGCCGCCGGTAAACTCCGCCGGCATGAACAAGCATTTATCGGCCGAATAGGAATACTGCGAACCGGCGACAACCGTCATGTCCGTCGTATGCCCGTACGCATCCGGATTCCGGTTGGTCCCGTAATAACTCTTCCGGTTCGTATGCTGCGCGGAAGTATAGACGTTCAGGCGATGTTTATAGTCTTTGGAGAACAGGTCGAACTTCAGGCCGCCGCCATTGATGCTGTGGTCCGTCTGTTCCGCCACCCACGCTTCATGGGGCGGCCGGTGGATCTGGTCGCCGCCACGACGGTACTCGCTTATATTATGGTATTCGAAACCCAGTTTGGAATAGGTGCTCGTCTTCAGATAGGAACGGAAACCGACCGTCCGGGCTTCCAACTGCCCAAGTTCGGAAAAGCCGTCCCCGTCATGATCGTAAGCCGAACGATGGCGGCTCTGCCCGAAAAGATAGACGCCTGCCTTGTGGTCGTCCGTCACCAAGGAAGCATTCAAGGTCGTATTATTGTCCGGGCGGCTTCCTCCGATCATCGTCAGCGAATGGGCGATCTGGGCCGAGTTGCGCAAAGGTTCTTTCGTAATGATATTGATCGTGCCCGCAATTGCCGACGAACCGAAAAGGGCGGAACCGCCGCCGCGCATGATCTCGACACGCTCGATCATATTGGCCGGAATCTGTTCGAGGCCGTACACGCCCGTCAGCGCACTGAATATGGGACGGCTGTCCACCAATATCTGCGTGTACGGACCTTCCAGCCCGTTGATACGCACCTGCTGGAAACCGCAGTTCTGGCAATTGTTTTCCACCCGCACGCCCGGCTGGAAGTTCAGCCCGTCGGCAAGCGAAGTGGCATGCGTCGTCTCGAACATTTTCGAATCCAGCACGTTCACAAGCGACGGAGCCATACGCCGGGTCGTCTCGTTCCGGTTGGCCGAAACCACGACTCCATCCAAAGACAAGGCTTCTTCTTCCGCCTCGAAATTGATTTCCAGCGTCTTCCCTTTTTTCAGCGTTACGGGTGTCTCGATGGTTTTATAGCCCATCGTCTTCATCACGACCGTGAATTTCCCTTCCGGCAGGTTCTTCAGATAATAATGGCCCGTGGCATCGGTCGAAGTCCCGATAGTCGTTCCTTTCAAGAAGATGGTAATGAAAGACAAATGTTCGCCGGTTTTCCGGTCCACCACATGACCGACAATGTTCGCGTCCGATGGATTCAAGGCAGGACCCTCCTCCGCCCGCGCGACCGTAAAGGCACAGCACAGGCATAGTATAAGTATAATAATCTTATTCATTTCGTTTGTTCTGATAAAATAAAGACTTGCATAAAAATTCACATGGCTGTGCATCCGCCGCAAGAAAGGCTTGCAGGCAATAACAGTTTCCTTTGCATGAAACTTTTGTTTCACGCCGGTGAAAATAAAGTTTCCCGCAAGTGAAAATAAATTTTCACCGGCACGGAACAAACTGAAACTTTTGTTTCACCCTCTCGCAAAAGGTGAAACTTTTTTGATTTCCTACCAACGGCAGATGCTATCTTGATCAGACAAAGGGAGGAGCGCGAAGGAACAGTTTCCCCAAGACAGGGAGCAGATGATCCGGGAAGACCGGATTTTCGATTATCTTATAATTCGGTGTAGCATAAAATTGCAGAAGCAGCGAATGGATCGCCCCGTCCTCCACATGGACAGTCGTCAGCAAATGGAACAGCTGGATTTCCGCAAGAGACGAGTGACGGTGGTAAGTACCGTCTGCCGCCTTCCTGAACGGGTGCGAATGGACTATCGTCGTGCCATGCTCGACATGGACGTGCATAAACAAAGAAACGCTGCTGTAGTACACTATAAAAAGTGCAGGCAGCAACCATTTCATATATTTCGCGATTGTCTGTTTCACATTCCGTCCTTGTCAAATCGAGGGTACGAAGATAACACAAATAGCCGAAACCTGCAAATACACAAAATTCAAGCAACTAAATGTAAGCGTTTGATGCCATATTCATAATAATTTGTTACTTTTGTGCGCAATTTTCGAAAGACAAAACAACAATTAAAAACTATACAGTCTATGGCTAAGATCACGAAAGAAGAAGCACTCCGCTATCATGCGCAAGGCAAGCCGGGAAAGATAGAAGTCGTTCCCACCAAGCCCTATAGTACCCAGATGGATTTGTCGCTGGCTTATTCGCCCGGCGTTGCCGAACCCTGCCTGGAAATCGAAAAGAATCCGTTGGATGCTTACAAATATACTTCTAAAGGGAACCTGGTAGCGGTCATTTCAAACGGCACAGCCGTATTGGGATTAGGAGATATCGGCCCGTTGGCCGGCAAACCGGTGATGGAAGGGAAAGGACTGTTGTTCAAGATATTTGCCGGTATCGATGTGTTCGACATCGAAGTGAACGAGAAAGACCCCGACAAGTTTATCGAGACCGTAAAGGCCATCGCCCCCACTTTCGGCGGCATCAACCTCGAAGATATCAAAGCTCCCGAATGTTTCAAGATCGAAACACGCCTGAAAGAAGAGCTGGATATTCCGGTCATGCATGACGACCAGCACGGGACCGCCATTATCTCCGGTGCAGGCTTGATCAACGCGCTGGAGATCGCCGGGAAGAAGATCGAGGACGTGAAGATCGTGGTGAACGGCGCCGGAGCCGCTTCCATCTCTTGCACGAAACTATATATAATGTTAGGGGCAAAGAAGGAAAACATCATCATGTGCGACAGCAAGGGCGTTATCTCCACGCATCGCACGGACCTGAACGAATCCAAGAAATTCTTCGCTACCGACCGCGACATCAAGACATTGGCGGAAGCCGTCGTCGGAGCCGACGTGTTCTTGGGATTATCGGTCGCCAATGTATTGACAAAGGAGATGGTCCGTTCCATGAACACGAACCCGATCGTGTTCGCTTTGGCCAACCCGAATCCGGAAATCTCGTATGCCGATGCAATGGCTTCACGCGACGATATCATTTTCGCCACAGGCCGCTCCGACTATCCGAACCAGATCAACAATGTATTGGGATTCCCCTATATCTTCCGCGGCGCATTGGACACGCATGCCAAAGCGATCAACGAAGAGATGAAATTGGCGGCCGTCTACGCGATCGCCGGACTTGCCAAAGAACCGGTTCCCGACGTGGTGAACGCAGCCTACAAACTGAAACGGACGACTTTCGGACGTGATTACATCCTGCCGAAAGCGCTCGACCCGCGGCTCCTGACCCGTGTTTCCTGTGCCGTTGCCAAAGCAGCCATCGAATCGGGCGTATCCCGCCGGACGATCACCGACTGGGAAGGTTATGCCAACCACTTGCGCGAAATGATGGGATATGACAACAAGCTGCTCCGCTCGTTCACCGATATGGCCAAGGCCAATCCGAAACGGGTGGTATTTGCCGAAGCCAACCATGTCAATATGCTGAAAGCCGCTGCCGAAGCAAAAGCCGAAGGTATCTGCATCCCTATCCTCTTAGGCAACGAAGAACGCCTGGCAAAGATCGCGGCAGAAGAAAACATCAGCCTCGAAGGGATCGAAATCGTCAACCTTCGCCACGACCGCGAGACGGAACGCCGCCACCGGTATGCCAAGATCCTGTCCGATAAGAAAGCCCGCGAAGGTGTCACCTATTCGGAAGCTTGCGAAAAGATGGTCGACCGCAATGCCTTCGGTATGATGATGGTCGCGACAGGCGATGCCGACGCTTTCGTGACAGGCGTTTACAGCCGCTACTCCGAAGTGACCAAGATGGCTGAGCAGATCATCGGCATCCGTCCGTCTTACACGCATTTCGGCGCCCTGAATATCCTGACTTGCAAGAAAGGCACGTTCTTCATCGCCGACACGCTGATCAACCGCCACCCGTCGACGGAAGTATTGATCGATATCGCCCGCCTGACCCAGGATGCCGTGAAGTTCTTCGCACATGAACCGGTTATGGCGATGTTGTCCTACTCCAACTTCGGCTCCGACAAGCAGGGCAGCCCGCTGAAAGTCCACGACGCGATCAACTACCTGCACAAGAACTATCCGGATATGATGGTAGACGGCGAGATGCAGGTCAACTTCGCCCTGGACAAGAAGCTGCGTGACGAAATGTATCCGTTCAATAAGCTGAAAGGAAAAGATGTCAACACGCTGATCTTCCCGAACCTGAGTTCCGCCAATAGCGCCTACAAGCTGCTCGACACGCTCGGCATCAGCGAAACGATCGGCCCGATCCAGATGGGCTTGAACAAACCGATCCATTTCACCGACGTGGAAAGCTCTACGCGCGACATCCTGAACCTGACGACTGTCGCTGTCGTGGATGCGATCGTACAGGAACAGATCGAGAAAGGGGAATAACGCCCCGGATCGTTTAGGTATCACATTTATGGCAACTACTACCAAAGAAATGACGGCAGGGGCTCCCCTGCCGCTTATTCTCAGTTTCACTTTTCCCCTGTTGCTGGGAAATATATTGCAACAAACCTACTCGCTTGTCGATGCCGCCATCGTCGGGAAATTCTTAGGGATCAATGATCTGGCGGCGATCGGGGCAAGCACTTCCGTCGTGTTTCTGATCTTAGGGTTTTGCAACGGGTGCTGTTGCGGGTTCGGGATCCCGGTGGCACAGAAATTCGGGGCAAGGGACTACAAGACAATGCGGCGGTACGTGACGGTCAGTTTACAGCTGGCCACCCTGATGTCGGTCGTCATTGCGGTTCTGACCAGCCTATATTGCGCCGATATCCTGCGAAATATGCAGACGCCGGAAACTATTTTCCACGGAGCTTACTATTATCTGCTCGTAACGTTTATAGGAGTACCCTGTACGTTCTTCTATAACTTGCTGTCCAGCATCATACGCGCACTCGGCGACAGCAAAACGCCTTTCTGGTTCCTGCTGTTCTCTACCGTGCTGAACATCGTGCTCGACCTGTTCTGCATCCTCGTGTTGGGCTGGGGCGTGTTAGGGGCCGGCATCGCCACCGTCGTCTCGCAAGGCGTGTCGGCGCTTTTGTGCTATTTCTATATGTACAAGCATTTCCCCATTCTGAAAGGGACGGCCGACGACCGGAAATTCCGCTTCCCACTGGCTAAAAACCTTTTGTATATCGGGGTGCCTATGGGACTTCAATTCTCCATTACGGCGATCGGCAGCATCCTGCTCCAAAGTGCCAATAACGCCTTGGGAACGGCTTGCGTAGCCGCTTTCACAGCCGCCATGCGAATCAAGATGTTCTTTATCTGCGCCTTCGAGAGCTTAGGGATAGCGATGGCGACCTATACGGGACAAAACTACGGAGCCGGAAAGCCCGAACGCATCTGGCAGGGCATCAAGGCCAGCTCGCTGATGATGATGGTCTACGCCGTCTTCACATTTACGATCCTGATGTCGGTCTCCGACAAGATATCGCTGTTGTTCGTCGACGCTTCGGAAACGGAAATACTTGGGAACACGGTGCTTTTCCTCCATGTTTCCTGCTATTTCTTTCCGATCTTAGGACTGCTCTGCATCCTGCGCTATACCATACAAGGCGCAGGGTACACCAATCTGGCGATGCTTTCCGGAGTTTCCGAAATGATCGCACGCACGCTGGTCAGTATCTATGCCGTCCCGGTATTCGGATTCTTGGCCGTTTGCTATGGCGATCCGACCGCCTGGATAGCAGCCGACCTGTTCCTCGTCCCGGCATTCATATATGTCTATCGGAAACTGAAAAAGAGCCTTGAGGGGAATTAGGCAATCCCCAAAGCCCCTCAGCCTCTCTTTTGCCGTCAGGCTCTATCTCCGGCCTAAGCTGGTGAGCGTCAAGCGCAGAGACCGCAGCGAGCGAACGGAGCGTCTGCTGTCCCAAGCGAAGCGAGTTTCAGACGCGACAGCGAACGGAGAGAACGAAGCAGCAATGCATCCCACCTATTAAAATAAACAGAAAGAAATAAAAAGAGGCAAACAATTATACGGCAAGTCTGTTCTTTAATGGCTAAATCTAAACAAAAAAGTTATGCATATACGTACATGGTGTTATGCTGTGCTTTGCCTGTCCTTGCCGATAACGTTGCCTGCACAGAAAGAGCACAAATACCTGGATCACGCATTACCGGAAGCGTGGCAGGAAAACGACAGTGATTTTCAACAGACATTACCGGTAGACGACCAGTGGTGGAAAAACTTCAACGATCCCACACTGGACTCGCTGATAGAAGTAGCCGTAAAGCAAAATTACTCCGTACTGATGGCAGCAGACCGTATCGCTATGGCAAAAGCCAATCTGCGCATACAACAGGGTAGCTATTCGCCGACCCTGGGACTCGCTGCCGGCTGGACCCGGCAACAAAGCAGCGGCCATACGAGCAGCCTGCCGCAGACAACGACCCAATACGGCGATGCCGCCCTGTCCATGAACTGGGAGATCGATGTGTTCGGAAGCATCCGCAACCGCGTAAAGGCCCAAAAGGAGAACTTTGCAGCTTCCAAAGAGGACTATAACGCCGTGATGGTCTCCCTTTGCGCACAGGTGGCATCCGCCTATATCAACCTGCGGGAACTGCAACAGGAAGTGGAAGTCGTCAAAAAGAACTGCCTGTCGCAACAAGCGGTCGTCAAGATCACGGAAAAAAGATACGAGACAGGGCTTGTCTCGAAATTGGATGTCGCGCAGGCCTTATCCGTCTACTACGACACAAAAGCCTCCCTCCCCATGCTGGAAGCCGGGATCATCCAGTACACGAACGCTTTGGGCGTACTGATGGGACTCTATCCCTGGGACGTACGGAAAATCATGGAAACGCGAAAACCGCTGCCGGAATATATCGAGCCTGTCGGTATCGGCATTCCCGCCAACCTGCTGCTACGCCGTCCGGACATCCGGGCAGCCGAACGCCTGGTGAATGCACAGGCCGCATCGCTCGGAGCCTCCAAATCAGACTGGTGGCCGAAGGTTTTCGTAAAAGGATCGGTGGGCTTCGCTTCTCATGATTTGGACAAACTGGTAAACCATAACAGTTTGACCTACGAGATCGCCCCGGCCATCTCCTGGAACTTCTTCCAGGGGACGAAGTTGGCACAGGCGACTCGGCTGGCTAAAGCCCAGCTCGACGAGTCGATCCGGCAATTCAACCAGGATGTACTGACTGCCG
Source organism: Parabacteroides sp. (assembly GCF_977054455.1). Taxonomy (NCBI): domain Bacteria; kingdom Pseudomonadati; phylum Bacteroidota; class Bacteroidia; order Bacteroidales; family Tannerellaceae; genus Parabacteroides; species Parabacteroides sp. The sequence continues at coordinate 26,044 of NZ_CDRTCT010000016.1, forward strand.
TCCAGGAAGTGGACAATGCCATGAATTCCTATAAGAACTCGATCAAGCAGATCGTCGCGCTCCGGGAAGTCGTCAACCAGGGGAAACAAACGTTGGAACTTTCGCTCGACCTCTATAAACAGGGGCTTACGCCTTTCCAAAATGTCCTGGACGCACAACGTTCTCTCCTCTCCTACGAGAACGAACTGACACAAGCCAGAGGATCGTCCCTCTTGAGCCTGATCCAGCTTTACCAGGCTTTAGGCGGCGGTTGGGAGATTGAGAATTAAAAATTAAGAATTAAGAATTAAAAAATAAGAGAGATGAAGACTGCTATTAAAATAGGGATGATGGGATTGTCCATCGTCCTGCTTGCCGGGTGTAAAGAGAAAAGTCACCAGACGGAGATGCCGGCTCCTTCCATAAGCGTCGCGATGCCGGTCGTGCGAGATATCACGCTGACAAAAGACTATCCGGGCTATTTGAGTTCCGACCGCATGGTCAACCTGGTAGCACGCGTGAACGGATATCTGCAATCCTCGCAACTCGTGCCGGGCGCCAAAGTGAAGAAAGGCGACCTGATATTCGTGATCGAACCGGAAGTCTACCAAAACAATGTCACCCAGGCGGAAGCCGCGCTAAACACGGCAAAGGCCCAGGTCGAATATGCCCGCAGCAACTACGAACGCATGAAAGAAGCCGCCAAGAGCGGAGCCGTCAGCCAAATACAGGTCTTGCAGGCCGAATCGACCGCAGCGGAAATGGAAGCATCCGTACGCAACGCCGAAGCGGCTTTGAAAACAGCCCGGACCAATCTGGGCTATTGCTATATCCGGGCTCCCTACGACGGGCGTGTCACCCGTGCAAGCTATGATGTGGGCAACTATATCAACGGTGCCGTCCAACCCGTCACTTTGGCAACCTTATATAAAGACGACATCATGTACGCCAATTTCAATATCGAAGACAACCAGTTCATGCGGATGAAAATGATTGCCGCCCAGAACGATCCGAACGTCAAGATGCCTACCCATGTTTCCATACGCCTCGGACAGGACGGACGGCAAAGTTATACCGGGACACTCGACTACCTCTCTCCCAACGTCGACCTGTCGACCGGTACGCTGAACGTCCGTGCCAATCTCGAAAACAAGGACGGCGAGTTGAAAAGCGGGTTGTATGTTACGATCACCTTGCCCTACAGCGAACAGAAAGACGCAGTCCTCGTGCGCGACGCCTCTATCGGGACCGACCAGTTGGGGAAATACCTGTATATCGTGAACGACTCGGATGTCGTACGATACCGCCATATCGAACCCGGGCAGTTGGTGGACGATACGCTCCGGCAGGTCATCAGCGGTATCCGCCCCGACGAACGGTATGTGACAACCGCCCTGCTGAAAGTCAGGGATGGTATGAGTATTCAGCCTATAAAATAAAAAGCTATGGTAAAATTCTTCATAAACAGACCGATATTCGCTACTGTCCTCGCCCTGATCCTGGTGGTAGCCGGATTGGTCACGCTACACATACTTCCCATCGCGCAATATCCGGAAATCACGCCGCCGACCGTACAGGTATCGGCTTTCTACCCGGGTGCGGACGCGGAAACCGTGGCGCAGACCGTGGGATTGCCCATCGAACAACAGGTAAACGGTGTGGATGGAATGCTTTATATGAGTTCCAATTCATCCAGTTCGGGAGCCTATTCCCTAACCATCACGTTCGCAGTCGGGACCGATATCGACATGGCGACCGTCATGGTGCAGAACCGTGTCAGCATTGCACAAAGCAGCCTGCCGGAAGCCGTGATCGTACAAGGCATCACGACCAAGAAGCAGTCGTCCAACATCGTCATGATGCTGACGCTAAGCGCCCGCGACTCCACTTACAGCGGGCTATACCTGAGCAACTACGCCAGCCTCAATATGACGGACGAGCTGACGCGTCTGCCGGGTGTCGGCTCCGTCAGTGTCATGGGAGCCGGAAGCTACAGCATGCGTATATGGCTCGACCCGAATGCCATGCGCATCCGCAACCTCACGCCGGATATGATCTTCCAGGCGATCTCGACACAGAACACACAGGTTTCGGCCGGTTACGTCGGGCAACCGATAGCCAAAGCGGACAACCCGTTCCAGTACACACTGACGGTTAAAGGCCGTCTGACGACTCCGGAAGAATTCGGAGACATCATCCTCCGTACGGAAGAGGGCGGCAAGATTCTCCGCTTGAAGGATGTCGCCCATATCGAACTGGGCAGTTCTTCCTACAATGTCACCTCCAAACTGAAAGGCCGGCCGAGTGCCGCCATAGCCATTTACCAGCTTCCCGGTTCCAATTCGCTGGAAGTGGCCAAAGGGGTACGGGCCAAAATGGAACAGCTGGCCGCGAACCTGCCGGAAGGAGTCGTCTATGATGTGACGCTGGACACGACACAGGTAATCAATGCCTCCATCGACGAAGTGCTCGTCACTTTCCTGGAGACGACGGCCCTCGTCATACTGGTCATCTTCCTGTTCCTCCAGAACTTCCGTGCCGTCATCATCCCCTGCATCACCATCCCCGTCTCCCTGATCGGAACACTGGCGGTCATGTCGGCTTTGGGCTTCTCGATCAATACGTTGACCTTGTTCGGGTTGATCCTGGCCATCGCGATCGTGGTGGATGATGCGATCGTGGTGGTGGAAAACTCGTCTCGGCTGATGGATACGGGGAAATATACCGCCCGTGAGGCCGTGACGGAAGCGATGGGTGAAATTGTCGGCCCGATCGTAGGCGTCGTGCTGGTGTTGCTGGCGGTCTTTATCCCGACAACCTTCATCAGCGGTATCTCCGGCCAGTTATACAAACAATTTGCCCTGACAATCGCAGCCGCCACCGTCTTAAGCGGATTCAACTCGCTGACGCTTACGCCGGCCCTGTGCGCCCTGTTCCTGCAAGCGAACAAAGAACCGAAATTCTTTGTATTCAAAGCCTTCAACAAGGTGTTCGGCAAAACCCAGAAAATATATGACGACATTGTCGGCCGCATGCTGAAAAGCCCGTTTGTCACGATGGCGATATTCGGGATCATAACGGTCATTGCCATCGTCATGTTTATGCGCTGGCCGACTACTTTCATCCCGGAAGAGGATGACGGCTATTTCCTGGTATCCACCCAGCTCCCGCCGGCAGCCAGCCTGAACCGTACGGAAGCGGTCGGAAAACAGATCGACAAGATCCTCGACAGCTATCCCGAAATCAAGACCTATATCGGGGTAAACGGTTTCTCGATCATGGGGGGCGGCGAACTCTCGAACGCAGGGACCTATTTCGTGATCCTGAAAAACTGGAACGAACGAAAAGGCAAAGAGCATACCGCCTCGGCCGTCGTAAACCGTTTCAACCGCGAAGCCTACGGCATCCAGGAAGCACAGATATTCGCCATGGTCCCCCCTGCCATCCCCGGATTGGGAGCTTCGGGAGGCCTGCAACTCCAATTGGAAGATCGTAAGAATCTGGGACCGACGGAGATGCAGCATGCCATCGAAACATTGCAAGCCACGTACCGGAGCAAACCGCAACTGCTCAGCCTTTCCAGCATGTACCAAGCCAACGTCCCTCAATACAAACTGGAAATCGACCGCGACAAGGTGCAATTGCTCGGCCTTCAGCTCAACCAGGTTTTCGCGACTCTAAGCTACTATATGGGAGCCGCCTATGTAAACGATTTCGTCGAGTTCGGGCGTATCTACCAGGTCAAGATCGAAGCCAACGACCAGGCTCAAAAAGTCATAGACGACGTGTTGCACCTGAGCCTCGAAAACAATTCCGGCAAAATGGTTCCTTTCTCCGCCTTTACGGAGGTGAAGGAGCAGTTGGGACTGGACCAGATCAACCTGTACAATATGTATAAGTCGGCATCCATCACCTGCATAGCCAATCCGAAATATAGTTCCGGCGAAGCGATCCAGGCTATGGAAGAACTCGTACAGGAGCAGTTAGGCGGTAATTTCGGATATGAATGGACATCCGTCGCTTACCAGGAAACGAAAGCAGGCTCCACCACCATGCTCGTCTTTGCAATGGCTCTTTTGGTCGCCTTCCTGGTTCTCTCCGCCCAGTATGAAAGTTGGACAAGCCCGATCGCCGCCATCATGGGACTTCCGATCGCCCTGTTAGGGGCCATTTTGGGTTGTTTCGTCATGGGCGTGCCGGTCAGCATCTATACGCAAATCGGTATCATCCTGCTGATCGCCCTCTCTGCGAAGAACGGTATCCTGATTGTCGAATTTGCCCGTGACTACCATAAGGCCGGCAATCCGATACGCGAATCCGCACTCGAAGCCGGCCATGTCCGTCTGCGTCCGATCCTGATGACTTCATTCGCATTCGTCTTAGGGGTCATGCCTCTGCTGTTTGCAACAGGAGCCGGAGCGGGAAGCCGTCTATCCTTAGGAGCGGCGGTCGTATTCGGCATGGCGGTAAACACCATTTTTGCCACGATGTTTATCCCCAGCTTCTACGAGTTGATGCAATTATTCCAGGAAAAGGTATTGGACAAATTCAGCCGGAAACAGAAATAAACCGGGATACAGGTAACACCGAACAGAGGGAGATGTGTCGAATTCACCCTTTGTTCCCACATTGAGGGCATAGCCGTCAAGCGCGGGAATAAAGGGGCTTTCGACACATCTCCCTTCTTTTATCAATCGACTTTATATTCCCCTATTTGCTTGAAGCCATTCAAAAAATCGGCTATAGACAAACGTTTCTTACCTGCCAACTGAACCGACAACAGACGCAGATACCCGTCTTCCACCGCGATATCGATATAGCTTTTACGGTCGGTCCGGATGGTTCCGACGGGAAGTTCATGTGCGGCAGGGCGCTTCTCTGTCTGATAGATTTTCAGCGCGGTGCGCACGCCCTCCGGAGAAACGATTTCAGTCCAGGCAGCCGGATAAGGAGACAGGCCGCGGATGAAGTCATAAATCCTTTTCACCGGCTGATGCCAGTCGATACGGCAAGTTTCTTTGAAAATCTTCGGGGCGGGACGGAGTTCGGAAGGATCTTTATAAAATTCTTCCTGGGGGACGGCATCTGTTTTTCCTTCCAACAGCAAATCGACGGTTTCCAGCACCAGCCCGGCTCCCATCGTCATCAAGCCGTCGTGGACGATCCCCACATCATCCGTATCGGCTATAGGCAAATGCTTCTGGCGGATGATCTTGCCTGTGTCGATCTCGTGAGTCAGGAAAAAGGTGGTCGCACCGGTTTCCGTATCTCCGTTGATCACCGCCCAGTTGATAGGTGCCGCCCCCCTGTATTGGGGAAGCAAAGAGGCATGGAGGTTAAACGTTCCCAGACGCGGCATATTCCAGACCACCTCCGGCAGCATACGGAAAGCGACGACGATCTGCAAGTCCGCTTTCAAAGCCCGCAGCTCGGAAAGGAAAGCCTCATCTTTCAACTTTTCGGGCTGGAGTACCGGCAATCCCTTCGACAGGGCATATTGCTTCACCGGGCTTGCCTGCAAGACGCTGCCATGACGGCCGACCGGCTTGTCCGGCATCGTAATCACCCCTACTATATTGTATCCGCCTTCAACCAAGGCACGCAGGCTCTCCACCGCAAAATCGGGAGTGCCCATATAAACGATTCGTAAATCTTCTTTCTTCATTTTTTAATCTCCTGAAAAGTTTTCAACCAGCACTTCGCGGTATGAATTAAATATCTTCGATTTGGACATAAAGCCGATATACCGCCCTTCCTCGTCTACGACCGGCAGGTTCCAGGCCTTCGTATCGTCAAAGATACGCATGATCTGCTCCATCGGCGTCCCTACCTGGATCTTGGCAGGCGCCGAAACCATGAACTTGGAGACGTGGAACCGGTTATATAACTCAGGGCGGAACATGATGTTCCGGATATTGTCCAACAGAACAAGCCCCAACAGGATGCCCCGTTCGTCGATAACGGGGAACGTATTTCGCCCGCTCTTGGCAATCACCTTCACCATATCTCCCAAGGACATTTCGGGAGAGACGGTCAGGAAGTCGCGCTCGATCACACTGTCGGTATTCAGCAACGTCAGCACGGCACGATCCTTATGATGGGTAAGCAACTCTCCTTTCTGGGCCAGGCGCATCGAATAGATACTGTGCGGAAGAAACATCTTGATCGTGATATAAGAGCTCACGGATACGATCATCAGCGGAAGGAAAAGGGCGTATCCCCCGGTCAGCTCGGCAATCAGGAAGACGCCGGTCAGCGGCGCATGCATGACACCGGACATGATACCCGCCATTCCCAACAAGGCGAAATTCTTCTCCGACAGATACATCGTAAAGGGAAAATAGTTGGACGCGTGCGCAAACACGAATCCGGCAATGCATCCTAAATACAAACTGGGAGCAAATATACCACCGCAACCGCCTCCTGCATTCGTCGCGCTCGAAGCAAAGACCTTAAACAACAGGATCAGCGTAAGGAAGATCTGCAATCCCCAATAGGTATCGTTCAGGCTATAGAACATACTCTTATCCATGATATGGGTAAACTGCCCGTTCAACAAAGACGAAATCGTATCGTAGCCTTCACCGTAGAGCGGCGGGAATATGAAGATCAGCACACTCAACATGATCCCCCCGACAACGAATTTCTTCCAGTAATTATTCAAGTTCCGGTACATTCCCTCGACCCGGTTCATGACTTTGGTAAAATAGAGTGACACCAGACCACAGAAGACACCGAGCAGCAACACGTATGGAATACGCTCGATCACAAACACCTCAGTCTGCGAAAACGGGAACATCGCTTCCGTACCCGTAAAGATATAGGAAACGGTCGCGGCCGTCACCGAAGTGATAAGCAAAGGCAGTACCGATGTCATCGTCAAGTCCAGCAACAGCACTTCCACCACAAACACCACCCCGGCGATCGGAGCTTTGAAAATACCGGCAATCGCCCCGGCAGCCCCACAGCCGACCAGCAACATCAAAGTCTTTTGCTCCATGCGGAACAGGCGGCCCAAGTTGGACCCGATCGCCGCCCCCGTCAACACGATAGGCGCCTCCGCCCCGACCGATCCGCCGAAACCGATGGTGACGGAACTGGCAACAATGGAAGTCCAGGTATTATGAGGCTTGATGCGGCTCTTCCGCTGGGAAATGGCATAGAGTATCTTCGTCACCCCGTGGCTGATATCATCCCGTACGATATATTTCACAAACAAACCGGCAAGCAGGATACCGATCACCGGATAAAGCAGATACAGGTAATTCGCCCCATCCTGATTGAAATTGCCGGTCAGAAGATGTTGTATAAAATGAATGATCGACTTCAGGATAATAGCTGCCGTCGCCGTACAAATACCGACCAGAAAACTGACGATCAGTATGAAATGCTTCTCTTTTATATGCTTGTCCCGCCACAACAGGAACCGATAGAAAAGTTGAAAATTGAAAATTGAAAATTGAAAATTATCCTTCATAATCAACACCTCTATTTTTTAATTCTTAATTCTTAATTTTTAATTCCTCAAACGCCTTTACCTGTAAGTACTGTCTTAACTGTATAGATCAGGATTGTCAGATCCAGTGTCAACGACATATTTTCGTAATACAATATATCATATTCCATGCGCTCCACCATTTTGTCCACGCTTGCCGCATAGCCGTACTTCACCATCCCCAACGAGGTAATGCCCGGACGGACATTGTGCAACAGATAGTAGTAGGGAGCCGCCTTCACGATCTCGTCGATAAAATATTTCCGTTCGGGGCGCGGCCCGACGAGCGACATATCCCCTTTCAGCACGTTCCAGAACTGCGGCAATTCGTCCAGCCGGTATTTCCGCATGATACGTCCGAACGGCGTTACACGCGGATCGTCTTCCGAAGAGAGCGACGGCCCCTTCTCTTCGGCATTGACATACATGGTACGGAACTTGTACATCCAAAACGGCTGTCCGAGATAGCCGATCCGCTCCTGGCGGAAAAACACAGGTCCCGGAGAGTCTTTCTTCACCCGCCATGCCATATAGACGAATAAAGGAGAAAGCAGCAGCAATGCAACAGCCGAACAGACCTTATCAAGAAAAAGCTTTATGTTCTGTTCGGCCGGTGAAAAGTTGTTATCCGTCACATCGACCAACGGGATCCCCCGTATCGTCCGGAGCTGGATTTTCGAAAGCATATTGAACCGGTCCGCCAGCACTTTTATCGGACGCTTATACCGGTAAAGCGAATAGAGCACTCCCAGGAGCACCTTGTTATTCTCCGACTCGACGGCCAGGACGATCTCATCCACATTCTCCTTTTCCATCAAAACCGGGATATCTTCCACCGTCCCCAGCACCTGATTCCGATCGACCTTGACCGGCGTCCTCTCGTCTTCCGAGACAAACCCGCAAATGCCATAACCCAGGCAATACAAATCGTGAGCGATACGGACGGCCTTCCCTCCCGCACCGATAATCAGCACGTTCATCGCCCATTCCCGGTTCTTTATTTTCCTTACCCCGCTCTGCGTAATCAGCAAACGCGGGATATAGGTAATGAAAAACTGCAATCCGAGCATTCCGAAGAACAGTTTATAATAGATATTGATCGAACGGGGAATATCGTCGAGCAGCAAAACAAAGAAGACGAAAACCGTCCCGATCAGCACGGTAATGAATGTCGAGAAAAGTTCGGTAAGACGAGACTTCCCGAACGGCTTGTTATAATATCCCGAAAAATAGTAAAGCACCAGCCAGAAAAAAGGAATCACCACCTGGCCGGTAACCACACCCGGATATTGCAAATAATCAAGCAGGCTATACGCTCCCTCATTGATGGCAAACACCTCATAACGAAGGATATTGAATAGCAACCACGCAACCGAAGCCGATATGAAATCCGACAATATATATTTACCTGCCTGCTTGCTCTTCTTCATTTTTATCTGATTACCTGGATAACGCCACCGTCTCCTAATTTGATGATATTGGAAGGCTTGGCTTTGCCCATATCGTCCTGGCGATATTTCACAATATAATCGACCCCGTTCTTAATGCTGTCCGACACCTCGCTGAAATTGCCCGGAGCAGGTTCGCCGCTCACATTCGCAGAGGTAGAGACCAACGGCTTGCGGAAACGTTCGCACAGTCTACGGGAAAACTCTTCGTTCGTCACCCGGATACCGACACTTCCGTCTTCACCCAAGAGATTGCCCGCCAGGTTCTTCGCATGAGGATAGATAATCGTGAGCGGTTTATCGGCCACCTCTATCAGATCCCAGGCTATATCGGGCATATCCGACACGTACATGCTCAGTTTTGCCGAACTGTCGGTCAATACCAGCATAGCCTTATTGTCCATTCTCTTTTTCAGCGCGTACACTTTCTGTACGGCTTTCTCGTTGGTCGCATCACAACCGATCCCCCAGATCGTATCTGTAGGATAGAGTATTATGCCTCCCGCCTGCATGATCTCGCAGGCTTTTTGAATATCTTCTGTCATCGTTTTTTAAATAATGTCACAAATGTACAAATGATTCGCGGACTTGGAAACAAATGAAATAAAAATTAAATGCCGATGTAATTTATGCACGACATTGTCAAAGATGTTTTCGACAATGCCGGATATATTCTTGACAACGTCATTTATATACACGACATTGTCGAAAACAAATTACACTTGCATCCGATTGCGGATTCAAGAGGAGAGAGATCGATTACCATGCCGAAGAAACGAGGGCAAATTCCCCGGAAATTATAAATTAACAAAAAAGCAAGCGGCCAAACAAAAATATCCATTTATATTATCTAACTTTACGGATTCAAATATATTGGAGGTTTTATTACCATAAACCTGCATATCCGATATATCAGAGACGAAAAAAAAGAAAAAACAATATATAATGATTACAAAATGGAACTTTCAAACCCCAACAGAAGAAGAGTTACATAAGAGAGACAGGCTGGCAAGCCAACTGGGACTCAGTCCGGTCGTATGTCTTTTGCTCGTTCAGCGAGGACTCACCACTGTTGAAGAGGTGAAGAAATTCTTTAAACCCAGCTTGAACGACCTGCATGATCCATTCCTCATGCCGGATATGGAGAAGGCGGTCAAACGCTTGAATAAAGCACTAGGTAATAAAGAAAAGATTTTGATTTACGGAGACTACGATGTAGACGGTACGACTGCCGTCTCATTGGTCTACAAGTATTTGCGTCCTTATTCATCGGCATTGGATTATTATATTCCGGACCGGTATGACGAAGGATACGGGATTTCGTACAAAGGGATCAATTACGCCCTGGAAAACGGGATCACGCTGGTGATCTCGCTCGACTGCGGCATCAAGGCCATCGAAAAGATCGAATATGCCAAGCAGTTGGGGATCGATTTTATTATCTGCGACCATCACATGCCGGACGACACATTGCCCGATGCCGTCGCCGTGCTGGATGCCAAGCGGGTGGACTCGGTCTATCCGTACGAACATCTGTCGGGATGCGGCGTCGGGTTCAAGTTCATGCAGGCATTCGCCAAAAGCAACAACTTCCCGTTCGCCGACCTGGAGAAGCTGCTGGAGCTGACGGCGGTCAGCATCGCCTCGGACATCGTCCCCATCACCGGCGAAAACCGCATATTGGCTTACTACGGCCTGAAGCAGCTTAACAGCAATCCGAGCCTCGGCCTGAAAGGGATCATCGATATCTGCGGCCTGTCGGGCAAAGAGATCACGATCAGCGACATCGTCTTCAAGATCGGACCGCGCATCAACGCTTCCGGCCGTATGATGAACGGAAAGGAAGCGGTCGAACTGCTCCTGGCGAAGGATGTCGACGTGGCCCGCGAAAAGAGCGAGAGCATCAACCAGTATAACGAAGAACGCCGCGAACTGGACAAGAAGATCACAGACGAGGCGAACGCCATCATCGACGAATTCCAGAACATGGAAGACCGCAAGGCGATCATCGTCTACAATCCGGGATGGCACAAGGGGGTGATCGGCATCGTCGCTTCCCGCCTGACGGAAAAATACTACCGCCCGGCAGTCGTCCTGACGAAATCGTCCGAACTGATCACCGGTTCCGCCCGCTCGGTCACGGGATTCGACATATACAAAGCGATCGAAAGCTGCCGCGACCTGTTGGAAAACTTCGGCGGGCACACGTATGCCGCCGGCCTCTCCCTGAAAGAGGAAAACCTGGACGCTTTCACCCAGCGGTTCCTCAAGCTGGCCGCCGACGAGATCATCCCCGAACAGATGACGCCGCAGATCGATATAGATGCCGTGCTGGACCTGCAAGATATCAACGCCAAGTTCATGAGCGAGTTGAAAAAGATGAATCCGTTCGGCCCGGACAACCAGAAACCCGTGTTCTGCTCGCTCGGAGTCAAGGATTACGGGACCAGCAAGCTGGTAGGGAAAGACTTGGAACATATCAAACTGGAATTGATCGACGACAAGTCGAACACACCGATACACGGCATTGCTTTCGGCATGCACCAGCACAATACGCATATCAAGAACATGAAGCCTTTCAATATCTGCTACACCATCGAGGAGAACACCTACAACGGCAACACGTCGTTGCAACTGATGGTGAAGGACATCAAGGAGAACGATATATGAAGGGATGCGGTGGATGTCTACCATAAGATCTTAGGGAAGTATTGGGGATACCCTGCTTTCCGTCCCCTACAGGAGGATATTATCCATTCCGCCTGTGCCGGAAGAGACACGCTCGGCCTGATGCCGACGGGAGGCGGCAAATCGGTCACCTTCCAGGTTCCGGCATTGGCAATGGAAGGGATTTGCCTTGTCATTACCCCGCTGATCGCTTTGATGTGCGACCAGGTCGACAATCTGCGCCGGGTCGGGATCAAAGCTACGGCTGTATATTCGGGCATGGGCCGGCAGGAAATCGTTGCGGAATTGGAGGATTGCGTTTCCGGACAATACAAGTTCCTGTACGTTTCGCCCGAACGGCTTGCCACCGGATTATTCAGGGAAAAGCTGCAGGCCATGAACGTCTGCCTGTTAGTGGTGGATGAAAGCCATTGTATCTCGCAATGGGGCTATGACTTCCGCCCTTCCTATCTCCATATCGCCGACATTCGGGAGCAACTGCCCGGCGTGCCGGTACTGGCACTGACGGCGACTGCCACGCCCGAAGTCGTGGACGACATACAGGAACGATTGCTTTTCAAGGAGAAGAATGTGTTCCGGACAAGCTTTGTCCGTCCGAACCTTGCCTACATCGTGCGCCGTACGGAAGACAAGCTGAGCACACTGGCCTACATACTCGGAAAAGTGCCCGGCACGGCTATCGTCTATACCCGGAGCCGGAAACAGACAAAAGAGGCGGCTCTCTTCCTGCAACAAGCCGGAATATCTGCCGATTTCTTTCATGCCGGGCTGAACCGGGAAGAAAAGGCGATCCGGCAGCACCGCTGGAAAAACAACGAATGCCGGGTTATAGTTGCGACAAACGCTTTCGGGATGGGGATCGACAAGCCGGACGTGCGGTTGGTTGTCCATCTGGATATGCCGGGATCATTGGAAGAATATTTCCAGGAGGCAGGCCGTGCCGGACGGGACAGCCGGAAAGCCTTTGCGGTGTCTCTCTGTACGGATACGGACAGCTTCCAGCTAAAAAAACGGATAGATGACGAGTTTCCGGAAAAAAGACTGATCGGGCAAGTGTACGAGGCATTGGGAGATTACTACCAAATACAGGAAGGGCACGGGAAGGACATCATACACGGATTTGCATTGGCTGATTTCTGTTCCGCCTGCCAGCTTCCCCCGTTACAGGTGCATCATGCGCTGAAACTGCTGGAACTGTCCGGTTACATCGAATATTCCGAAGCGGTGGATGAATCATCTTCTCCAACAGCCTCCCGAATTACCTATACGCATCCACGGATGGAAAAGGAGACTCTTATTCTCCCTCCCTCCGCTTATGAGGAGCGTCGCGAAAGGATGAAAAAGCGCATCTCGAAAGTGGTGGAATACATGGACGGGGAACATATCTGCCGGAGCCGTCTGCTACTCTCTTATTTCGGAGAAAAGGATGCAGAAGATTGCGGGTGTTGCGACATCTGCCTCTCCAAGAACAATTCCGGCCTGAACAACCGGGATTTCAACGCCATACGCGACCTGTTGCTCAGACTGCTGTCGGGTCGGCAACCGCTCCCTGTCACCTCCTTGATGCCTTCTTTGCCTTTTCCTGAAGAGAAAATCGTCACCGCCATCCGCTTCCTGGTCGAGCAGGACGAACGGTTTTATTTGAAAAATGGGGAGATTGGAGTGGTTGCCTACCGTTAATACGGCTTGGATAACGGCGGCAGGCAACCATTTCAAAGCATATCTGTTTTAAACGAGGGATAAATATCCGGCCACCCCTTCCGCACACCGCTCCCCGTCGATAGCGGCAGAGACGATTCCGCCTGCATAGCCGGCTCCTTCGCCGCAAGGGAAAAGGCCTTTCAGGGTTATATGCTGGTAACTTTCCTTGTCGCGCAGGATACGGACGGGCGAAGAGGTCCGGGTTTCCACCCCGATCATCACCGCGTCGTTGGTCAGGAAGCCTCTGGAGACTTTACCGAAATGGCGGAAGCCCTCACGCAGGCGGCCGGTGACGAACTCCGGCATCCAGAAATGCAACGGGGAAGCCAGCAAACCGGGCGTATAAGAGGATTCGGGAAGATCGAAAGAGTTTTTCTTATTCACGAAATCAACCATCCGCTGTGCAGGGGCGGTTTGCTTCATCCCGCCGTTCAGCCAGCAGAGTTCTTCCAGCCGTTCCTGGAAAGCCATCAACGCTAATGGAGAATCCGGCTCCACCCTCTCTCCATTATTCATTCTTAATTCTTCATTATTCATTAGCGAAGCATAGTCTTCCGGGCGTACCTCCACCACCATGCCGGAGTTCGCCCATCGGGAACCACGGTTGGAAGGAGACATCCCGTTGACCACCACCTGACGGGGACCGCTTGCCGCCGGGACGACGAAACCACCTGGACACATGCAAAAAGAATAGACTCCCCGTCCGCCGGCCTGCGCCACAAAGCTATATTCGGCTGCCGGCAGATAGTTGCCTCTGCCCTCCTTGCGGTGATATTGTATCTGGTCGATCAGCATCTGCGGATGTTCCAGGCGGACACCGACAGCAATGCCTTTGGCTTCGATCGGGATTTGCCGGTCATGGAGATAGCGATACACATCGCGGGCGGAATGGCCTGTTGCCAGGATGACCGGCCCCAGAAAGTGCTCGCCGGTATTCGTTTCGACACCTATGACTTCCCCGCCCCGGATGACCAAGGCGTTCATTCGTGTCTCGAAACGGACTTCCCCGCCACAACGGATGATCTGTTCGCGGATATTCTCGATCACGCGCGGCAGCTTGTCCGTACCGATGTGCGGATGGGCGTCCGCCAAGATCGAAGTGCTCGCCCCGAACTGGCAAAAGACATTCAGAATCTTATCGACCGACCCCCGTTTCTTGCTGCGGGTGTAAAGTTTGCCGTCGGAATAGGCGCCGGCTCCCCCTTCGCCGAAGCTGTAGTTGGATTCTTCGTCCACCTTATGTTCGCGGCTGATCAGGGCGATATCCTTTTTACGTTCGCGCACGTTCTTCCCACGTTCGATCACGATCGGACGCAGGCCGAGCTCTATCAGGCGAAGGGCGGCAAACAACCCGCCCGGCCCCGCTCCTACCACCACGACAGGCTTCCCGGCCGACACATCTTTATATTCGACCGACTGGAATTCCGGTTCGTCCGGTTCCTCATCGATGAAAGCACGCAACTTGACATTCAGATAGATCGTACGCTGACGCGCATCGATGGAACGTTTCAGCACCCGGACGGTGTGAATATGCGGGACGGATGTCCCTGTCTCGCGGGCTACCACCTGCTTCAACGTCTGTTCGCTGGCTGCCTCTTCGGGCAATATACGGAGTTGTAATTCTTGTATCATCGTTACTTCTTTAAATTCAAATAAAAAATCAAACCGGCTTGCGCCCTGTACCCGCTCCAGTCCACTTTGAAAGTCGACGGGGACCCTGCCTTTTCAATCGAATGTTCTTGTTTCACGGCATCCCATTCATACGCGATGCTCAGGTTCAACGCGGCATAACGGCACAGGCCGAACTTGATGCCGAAAGCAGGCTCCACGAAGAAATTCCTGCCGGAAAAAGCATTTTCCTTCCGATATCCGGCTTCCGGATCAGATTCGACGAGCAGGCGGTCCGCCTCGTTCACCTTGTTCAGCACGACACCCGTCGAGAGCCCTACATACGGTTCGAATGTAAAGATACTAATTTCTTCTTTCACCAGACGGAAACGATAAAAAGCTCCGAGTTTATATCCTTTATTACGCAGTTCGTAGTAGCATGAGCCGGAATAATCGGCCACGCCTCTTTTCCCCGCCGTATTCATATAGTTGAAAAGAGCGCCTGCCTGATGGCTGCGCCATTCGATCCCGACACGGGTTTCCTCTGTCATATAACCGGGAAAGTTATCCGTGACCTGCGCATTGGTCACAGGAAGTATTGCCGCTTTCAACAGGTCTTTCATATCGGACATCCGGTATGCGCCGTGACCGATGTTATACTCGATTGTCAACGACTGGGCCTGTCCTACCCGGACGAAAGCGAACAGGAGACAGATTAAGAAAAAGGTCCGTTTCATTTCTCCGGGTTATTTTCAGGGTTAAACGTATCGGGAACTTCCAAGACGACCTTGCCGAGGGAATAAGGGCGGATCGTTTCATCTTTGAAATAAATATAGACCGTGTACGTGCCACCGACACCGTCGTAAGTCTTGTCCACAAAAGAACGTTGGTCGAAATCCAGGCTTCTCCGGATATAAGTCATATGATCGTAATTATGTTCTATCGTATAATGGTCAAACCCGGCACGAAGCGACTCGTCCACTTCCCAGAATATTTCAGGATAGCCTTCTTCAGTCATCCGGCATTCCAAAAGATGATCGCTCTCGTTGCGTGCTTTCACCTTGACAGGCCAGCCACGCGTTTCCACATAATGTCCGGCTCCCACCTGCCCGGCGACAGTACCATTGTTCGTACTGGCCTGCACTTCACAGGTCAACTCATAGGTCCCATTCGGGATCCGGTCTACATCTATGAAGAAATCACCTCTGGAATCATCGCTCTCCCACTCCATCTTGCCAAGTCGGATCACACATTTCTCCACTTTATATCCCGGAAAAGGATAAACCGTGAAACTTGCCAGACAGGTTTTGTCGACATAATACCCGCCTCCATATTCTTCGGAAAGATTCAAATACACATCCATCAAAACCGAATCGGCCGGATGCCTTTCCATTTCCACAAAATTCTCCCCCAGCCGGTACTCACAGCTTGTAAACAGGAAGAAGACACTCACAAATAGATAAACAACACTTTTTTTCATATACATATAAACTTATCCGAACAATTGCCGGAAAGCCTCTTCCACCTTGCGCACTTGCACGATTTGCATCTTGCACTTGGACGTGTCGAAGCCTTTCAGGTTATTGTGCGGGATGATAATGCGCGAGAAACCTAATTTTTCCGCTTCCAGGATGCGCTGCTCGATGCGGTTCACCGGACGGATCTCGCCCGAAAGCCCCACCTCGCCGCACATGCAGATACCCGGCTCGATCGAAATGTCGAGGCTCGAAGAAAGAACCGCACTGATCACCGCCAGATCGATCGCCGGATCGTTCACCTTCAGTCCGCCGGCAATATTCAAAAAGACATCTTTCTGGACCAGCTTGAACCCGGCACGCTTTTCGAGCACCGCCAGCAGCATGTTCATACGCCTCAGGTCGAAACCCGTCGCGCTGCGCTGGGGCGTCCCGTAGACGGCGGAACTTACCAGCGCCTGTGTCTCGATCAGGAAAGGACGGATACCCTCGATCGCCGCCGCGATCGCCACGCCGCTCAATCCCTCATGGTTCTGCGTCAACAGCAGTTCGGAAGGGTTGCTGACTTCGCGGAGGCCGTCCTGGCGCATCTCGTAGATACCCAATTCAGCCGTACTTCCGAAACGGTTCTTGATGCTTCGGAGGATACGGTACATATAATGTTGGTCGCCTTCGAACTGGAGAACGGTATCGACGATATGTTCGAGCACCTTCGGCCCGGCAATGCTCCCTTCCTTATTGATATGGCCGATCAGGAGGACGGGCGTGCCGCTCTCCTTCGCATATTTCAGGATAGCCGCACTGCACTCGCGCACCTGCGAGACACTTCCGGGGGAAGACTCGACAAGCTCGGTATAAATAGTTTGTATCGAGTCGATGATCAGGAGGTTGGGTTGTACGTTCTTGGTCTGGACAAATATCTGTTCGAGATTGGTTTCGCAGAGGATGAAGCAGTCCGGGTTCTCATGCGCGATGCGGTCGGCACGGAGTTTCAACTGGCGGCTGCTCTCTTCGCCGGAGACGTAAAGCGTACGAAGTCCTTTCAACCCCAAGACGGTTTGCAGGACAAGAGTAGACTTCCCGATTCCCGGCTCGCCGCCGATCAGGACCAACGATCCTTTCACCAGGCCGCCACCGAGGACACGGTTCAGCTCCTGGTCGCCGAGGTCGATACGCGTCTCCTCTTCGGAAGTAATGTCACGAAGCAGGACGGGGCGCACAGGGCCTGCCCCGTCAGGACGGATAAATCCCGCTGCGGCACGCTTTCCCGCCGATTCCTTTGCCACGACCTCTTCGACATACGTGTTCCACTCCCCGCACGAAGGACATTTCCCGATCCATTTCGGGGAATCGGCCCCACAGTTGGAGCAGACATATACTGTTTTTGTCTTAGCCATACCTCTCTTTTTATTAATTGTCTCAACACAATGGAGCCGTAAAGCTCTCAAAAGAGCCTTTCGGTGTATGTGTCAACGAATATTTATCACCCGAAAAGATCGAGCGTCAACTGCTTTTTCTCTGCTTCCAACTTTCGCAGATGGCGTTTGCCTTGCGACGTGATGATTTCCATCTTGTCGAAACGGGTACGGATCACGGTTTCGACCGTATAGCTGATGTTGACCACTTCACCCAGTTCGCTCATCTTCCGTTGAATCTCCAGTACACAATCGATGCACATGCCGCTCTTGAAAACGATCTTTTCATCGAACATATCTTTCTTGAAGTCTTCGTCGCACATGTAAAAGTCAATCGTCTCGCCCCCTTTGTTGTAGATGCCCTTCCAACGGTAACGGGCGTCTTTCAGCACGGGCGAGATGATCTCTATCGTCGCTTTCTGATCCTTGACAGGGGGTAACTCGTCGGAACGGAGGATATAATAGTCGAACTGTTCACGCTTGACTTCCAACGATCCGGAACGGCTGCGGTTGCCGGCGTTCAGTTCGCGGAGGGTAAACTTCGTCACCTTCGGATAGCCGCGCACGGCTTCGTAGAAATTCGATTTGCATTTGCAGAAACGGGGCGAGGCGCTGAGCAGTCCCACCAATTCACGCGTCACCGTAATGCCGGGCATTTTCTTTCTCAGGTTACTGCGCAACAAGGCGATTTCGCGCTGCATCTTTTCCTCGTCGGCCGCCGAACGGTCCACTACCGGCTGTCCGCCGACCAAAAGGGACGGACGCGTCCACACTTGCATAAACAGGTTGAGAAGGACGGAGATCAGGCGGCTGTTCTCACCTGCCACCGACCAGATTTCACGGAATCCCTCCTGCTGGGCAAACGACTCGCAGTAAATAGTCATCTTGATGTCCAGCATGTCTGCCAAGGTCCTGAGAAGCGAGAGCACCTCCTTCTCCGAACGGTGTTTGATCAGGGCATCCATGTAGTTGGACTTATCATTGAAGTAGTATCGCAGTTCGAGTTTGTTATCAAACTTTATCATGACTTACTCTGTTTTGGGTTTTCGATCGAAGAACGGGTTTTTCGAGGACGCGCTCACCGGAATCGCCATCACGCATTTGCAGTCGCCCAGCATCCCCAAACGCTGAGCAGCCAGACCGGCGCTGAACATCACGCGCGTATCCAGACGCCAATCCGATGCCGTGGCACAGGCCGAACCGATCGCAATGCCCAAGTCCACCGAATTGATCGCGCATGGAACGGCTTCCGGCTTCTCCACGCAGGTCGGGAACCCGCAATGCGCACAATTCAAACCCTGCACCTGCTGACGCGTGCCGGCAATCATGACGGCTTCGGCCTGAAGGATATTGTCGGCATCGCGCAGGAAAAACTTCAAACCGGTTTCGCCGGACAGGACGACAAGCTCCTCGGAAAGGCGTTTGATATCTTCGTCCGTCACCATCGCCACTTCTATAATATCGATCCCTTTTCCTTTCGGGGCTGTCCGGGCGGCTGTCATCATCTGACGAACAGCCTGTAACACATGCTCGTGTCGTATTTCTCTTTCGTTCTGTATCATTTTAATATTGGTTTAGCACGAACAAAGATAATAATTACTCGTTTTATAGCTCAAGATTTGTCATCTTTTCTGTAACATCAAACGGATAAACGGGATATTCGTAAATACTGAAACGGGGTTCGGTCACACCTTCGGAATAGTTCCAGATGCTGATATACTCCCGCACGTCCTCGCCCATATCCTGCAACTGGCGCAGGTAGGCGGCGACGGATTTGTTCTCGACGATGTAGACTTCCCCCATCCGGTCGATAATCGGGCTGTGGCGGCGTCCGGCGTCATGGTCGAATTTCAGGATACGCTTTCCCTCGGCCGTCAAACCGATTGTCCGGAACGTCATGCTTTTGCCGATAGCCGGAAGATTCAGCACGCTGCGGTCAGTGGCGGCAAAAAGGAGATGGTTCTCTTTCAGGAAACCGGACAGTTTCTTTCCTAAGGGCCGCTCATAGCGGATCAGCCGGTACAATTCCTTCTGCTTCTCTTTGGGAATAAGGCCGAAGACTTTCTCCTCCCGCCGTTCCTGCAAGGAGCGGCTGTTGGGGGTGAACACGGCATAGTTCTCGTGGAAACCCTTGACCGAAAAAGTATAATAGCACACCACTCCCATCGCATTCAACGTCTGCCGAAGCTTTGCCGTATGCCCGCGCCGGGAAGCGGCAACGGTGTAGACCAACTGGTTGGTGATGATCCATCCGGCGGAGAGGATCGCCTCGATCGCCCTTTTCGCTTCCGGCGTGACCTCCAACGGAGATTGGAAATGGGTCTGGACGATAAATTGCGTGACACCGATGCGCGAGGCTTTGTCTTTGAAGTCCCTCAAAATGCCAACCAGCTCGTCCGTGACCCTCAGAGGCAGGTAGGCAAGCAGGCGCGAGCCCAGGCGGACCCGTTGCAGTTCGGCGTACTTCTCTCCTTCGGGCCGGCCCTCGTTGGCTTTCCGTTTCCGTACCGCCATCTTGTAGACGGCATCGAGTATGTTGCGGAGCGTCGCGTTCTGGCTCATCAACGCGTCGCCACCGGTGATCAGGATATCCCTGAGCTGGGCGTCCTCCTCGAAATAGCGCATCAACCGGCGCAGTTTCTTATCCCATGTTTCCTTCGGTTTCAGGGATTCGAAATCAAAATTCAAGCGTTCGCTCTGGAAATCGTACATCCGTTGGCAAGAAGCGCATAGCCCGCCACAGGCACGCCCCATCGAATCGGGGATCAGGATCGCCACCTCCGGATACCGGCGGTGTATGTTGTGCCCTTCCGGCAACAACCACCCGGCGGCATTCGGCTGTCCGGCCACGACGATGTCTTCCTTTTCCCACGCCTTGATCCAGCCGTATGTATCGACCAGTTCTTCCGAATAAAGGATATAAGAGCGGATGGCAGCGTCGTCATATCCGCTTGTATTCGTGTTCAGCAGGGAAAGGTAGTAAGGAGTCACAAAGAACGGCATGCCTTTCTTACGGGCACGTGCCAACAGATCCATCGTTCCAGCCGACAGGGAACCGCCAAGGAAATAGTTCAGTTCCGTCGGGCTTTTGAAAGCCATCGCAAGATGGAAACGGCCGGTATTCCACCATTCCTGCACTTTGATGTATTTCTCGGAATAGCTCATCCCTTCCGTAAACTGGAAGCGGGAGGTCGGGGCGTGGCGCCGTTCGATCTTGCGTATCAGCCCGGCAATGATCCGCTCCTTGTTGGAACGGCGGATCGCCATCACCTCCTCGTCCAGTCCGGTCGGCCAACGGTTCATCTGCCGTTTGACAAGCGAACGGTCCGGAACGATCTCCTCCGGCTTCTCCAGCAATTCGAATTGCCGGTACAGGTCGATAAAGAAGTCCGGCGAAACATCTTCCTCCAGCTTCCCGGCCAGGAACTGCCACAGGCAGGTAATCGTCCGTACCGGTATCTCCTCACCTGTCGAAAGCTCGGAGACCGTCGCGCCGTCATGTTCGATCAACAAAAGAATACGCTTCGCCACGGCATTTCCCATATTGCTCCCGCCAACCGTCCTGTCGATGCGGGAAGAAACGAAAGAGCGCAAGGCTTCTTTAAAAAGCGCTGCGCTCTCACTCTCTTCCGCCATCATTGCCAGTTGGGGAAAATCTTTTTTAAATGCTTTTGTCAATTGCGGAATGTCGTACGATAGTAATCTTCTTTTAATCATAAGCAAATACTTTTTAGGAAGGATTATAGAATGTTATTTTGAAATCATTTGTCTACAAATATAACATTTTTCTCCCACCATCAAAAGCGTGCTACTTATAAAACATCTTAAAAGTCTTGCGAATCACAACAAAATGACAAGAGCGGCACCTATTCGCCACCTTTCTGCTACTTCCGCTTCATCTTCACTTCATACAGGTCATGCCGGCGGTCTTTCAAGTTGCGGACACTTCCGTACGTATGCAATTCGTTCAGCAAATCGAGATCCACATCCGACACCAAGATCATTTCCGTATTCGGGGTCGCCTCCGCCCTTTTCCCGTCTGTCGGGAAAGCAAAATCACACGGGGTGAAGACACCGGACTGCGCATACTGGATATCCATGTTATGGACGCGGGGCAAGTTGCCGACACTACCGGCTATGACGACAAAGCATTCGTTTTCGATCGCACGTGCCTGCGCACAAACACGGACACGCGAATAGGCGTTCTGCGTATCGGTCAGGAAGGGCACAAACAGGATCTGCATTCCCTGGTCCGCCATGATACGCGACAGTTCCGGAAATTCGACATCGTAGCAGATCAGGACACCGATCTTGGCACAGTCCGTTTCGAAAGTCTGCACCATCTTGCCGCCGGAAAGTCCCCAGCTCTTCGCTTCATCGGGCGTGATATGCACTTTCTCGTACGTCTCATAACTACCGTCGCGGCGACAAAGGAAACCGACGTTGTACAACCCGTCGTCCTTGATCAACGGCATGCTCCCGGTAATGATATTGATGTTGTAGCTGATCGCCAGGTTGATGAAGCGGTTCAGCATCTCGTCCGTATATTTCGCCAGCTCGCGGATCGCCTCCGACTCGCTCATGTGGTTGAACTTGGCCATCAGAGGGGCATTGAAGTATTCGGGGAAAAGGATGAAGTCACTCTTATAGTCAGACACGGCATCCACGAAAAACTCCACCTGCTCGAACACGTCGTCGAGCCCCTTGTAAGGTCGCATCTGCCACTGGACAAGACCGACGCGGACGGTCGTCTTGGTCGAAACGATTTCCGGAGTCGGCTGGTAATAGATATTGTCCCATTGCAGCAGGGTTGCATAATGTTTGGATTCCTCATCGTTCGGCAAGTAATTCGTCATCACCTTGCGAACGTGAAAATCGTTCGATATCTGGAAAGTCAGTACCGGATCATAAATTTCTCTTTTACGAACCTGATCGATATATTCCTTCGGGCGCATCGTATCCGCATATTTATGATAATTCGGAATACGTCCGCCAAACATAATCGCTTTCAAGTTCAAGCTTTCGCACAATTCCTTCCGGTAATCATACATACGCCGCGCCAGGCGCAACCCCCGGTAATCGGGATGGATAAAAACTTCGATGCCATAGAGGATATTGCCTTTCGGGTTATGCGTATTGAAAGTCTCGTTTCCGGTGACGAAAGCGTAGGTATGGTCGTTCTTCACCTTGTCGTAATCGACGATGATAGACAAGGCGCAGCCCACGATCTTATCGTCCACAACCGTAACCACCTGCCCTTCCGGGAAAATGGTGATTAACTTCTTGATTTGCTCACGTGTCCAAAACACATCCGAGCCGTCTGAATAAACTCTTGTAAAAGATTGGGATAATTGTCGGTAGTCCGCCATCTGCAAAGTACGGACCTCTACTTTGTTAATCTTAGGAGTGTGTTCCATTTTTTATTTCATTTTTAAGAACGACGCAAAAGTATAAAAAGTTTCATCCGGATGAAACAAAAATCTCACGATAGCAAAAAACATTGGTCCAATTCGAAACAACTTCTGCATCTAATTCGATTTTCTACCCCATTTAGCGCAAATTAGTAGCAAGGGTAATATTTTTTAATAATCTATTACTTTTATTTAGGGTAAATCCAGATGGCTTTTTCACACAACGTTGATAGCACGCCGTTCTTCCTTACTGCATTTCGTTTGACGACATTGATAATGCCTCTACATCTTCCAGCTTATAGAAAATCTGTCACAGAAAGTCAGCTCTTTTCATAAAGAATGGAATTAACCAACTGATGATGATAAGAAATTACCCCAAAAGATAAAAAAGTGAAATAATACCAAGAAAAGTATCTTTTGTGCAGATGATTTGTTATTTTTGTAGGAAAGTTACAAAATAAAAGGATGAATGCATGATTAGAGAACTTAGTATAGAAAATTTCATGTCAATACGAAAAGAACAGGTATTATCTTTCGAGGCTACCAAAGACAAGACCTCTCATGAGTTATTGACCGTCGAAATCAAACCGGGGATGCGGTTAAATCGTATGCTTATACTTTATGGGGCTAATGCTTCCGGGAAGAGTAATATTCTCTATGCCTATGAGACAATATGGAGAATGTTGGTTTCTCCATATACTAATAAGCAGCAGGCCATACCTTTTTATCCGTTTGCTTTGGATAAGGATAAAAATACCCGATTGTCCGTGTCTTTTTATATAGGGCGAGTACGATACGACTATTCAGTGGAGTATAATAACCGCTATATCATTTCTGAGAAGATGGAATATGCTCCTAATGGAGTATTATCTTTATTTTATAGTAGGAAGTTTGTCCATGAAGATGTAGTACCGGATATTGAATTTGGTCGTACAGTCGGTTTGCATTTGAAAAGTAAGAAAACAATTGTAGACAATACTTTGAATAACCATACTGTACTGTCTACTTTTGCAAAAGTATCTTTAAATGAAGATGCAAAGATATTCCGTGATACCTATAACTGGATTGTTCGGTATGTGCATGGCATGAAGGGAAATACTCTTTTGGATATTGCCCAGCAGTTGATCGATAATAAAGAGAAGAAAAATTATTTTATATCGGCTATGCGAAAGGCTGATTTTAATATTTCTAATATAAGTATTGACAATGAAGCAAGAATGCAAAGTGGCAAAGATGTGTTTTTTACACATCACACCATAGACGGATCTGATTTTACTTTATCTTCTATTGACCAATCATTGGGGACATTACGCTATTTTCAGTTACAGGAATGTATGTTCAATATGTTGCGTGAAGATCATATATATAGTTTTGATGAAATAGAAAGTAATTTGCATTATGATCTTTTGCTCCATTTTCTGACGACTTTTATGATGAATACAGTCAATTCGCAAATATTGTTCACGACACAAGACCAGCAGTTATTGGATGAAGAATTTATACGTCGGGATATGGTTTGGTTTACTGAGAAATCAAAGGAAGATGCTTCTACTGAACTTTATTGTGCTTCTGAATTTGGATTGCACAAAAATCTATCTCTTTATAAGGCATATAGAACAGGAAAACTTGGTGCAAAACCGGAATTAGGCTCCATTTTTTAAGGAAGTGATATGAAAACGCGGAAAACAAAAACGACAATAGCTGTTATTGGTGAAGGACCGACTGAAAAGTATTATTTGAAGTCTTTAGAAGGTGTTATTCATGCACAAGTGAAACCTGTTGTTCCGAACCATGCCACCAGCATGGCTGAATTGGAACGCCGAATAGAACAATGCATCGATGATGGTTATAATATGATATTCTGTCTAATTGATATGGATAATAAGAAAGAAGGGCGTAATCGAGAGAACTATTTAAGGCTAAAAACAAAATATCATCAAAAAACGATCATCAAGAAGCAGCAAGGAACAGAAAGTCTAATACGTTTTTTTGAGAACGATCGCTGTTTGGAAATATGGTTCTTGTATCATTTTAAATATACAACACAACAATTTAATAGCTCTAATGAATTAGCCAAGGAATTGGAGCGTATTTGTAATTATGAAAAGACCGAGGATTTTTTTAGTAGAAAATGCAAAGGATTACATAATTTTTTGCTTGCCAATGGAGGAAATTTTGATATCGCAATTGAAAATTCCGAGAAATCTATATTATCTAAATTAAAGGAAGGACGTGAACATACTTATAGTGAAATGGCAGATTTCTTTTATGAAGTAATAAAGAAATAGTATCTTGTTTTGGAAAAGTTTGACAGATTGCTGTATTCTTTACGGCATCAACATTTTGCTATCAAAGAACATTCTATTGAAGCAAGAACAAAGAAATGGGAAATTATACGTGCAATAGAAAAGTCGAAACATACACGAATGCACTTTCCTATTTCTGTCCGTCAATAAAAAAACATTTTAACTGTATGCAAAAGAGCAAGCCCTATTTAAGCGGCAGACTATCTTTCGATTAAAGATTATTAATATCGCCTGTAGGACTGTAACCAATAAAAATCTTACCTTTGTTGTCTATATCCGAGAAGGAACAACGTTAAATACATGGTAAGATTTATTCGTTATATAATATTAATAGCTCTGCTGCAATCAGTAGCAGGAACTTTTCTATCATACGCTCAGAATTTCACCTCGGCATCCGGTATAGTCAAAGACTCGATTACCGGTGAACCGCTTCCGTTTGTATCCGTCTATTTTGACGGATCGACTATCGGGGCTATGACAGACGACAATGGAGCATTCACCCTCCAAAACAACCAAGGCTACACCAAACTGGCCGCCGCCTCCTTGGGCTACGATACCAAATTCATCGACCTCAAGCCCGGTAAAAAGAATGACAATCTGGAATTGCTGTTGAAACCGACCGCATTCGAGATTTCGGAAGTCGTGGTCAAACCCAAAAGAGAAAAATATACCCGCAAGGATAATCCGGCTGTGGAGCTTATTAAAAAAGTAATTGCACA
This sequence comes from Parabacteroides sp., assembly GCF_977054455.1. Lineage (NCBI taxonomy): Bacteria > Pseudomonadati > Bacteroidota > Bacteroidia > Bacteroidales > Tannerellaceae > Parabacteroides > Parabacteroides sp. Next base: position 52,289 of record NZ_CDRTCT010000016.1, read on the forward strand.
CAAGAATGACAACCGGATCGAGGCAAAGCCGGAATATCAAACGGAAATATACGAAAAACTAAGCTTGTCGCTGGATAATTTCAATCCGAATCTCGACAAGAACAAATTTCTGAAAAAGTTCAAATTCATCAAAAACTATCTGGACACGTCCGAATTTAACGGCAAACCGATCCTGACCGTTTCCGTGCGCGAAAACCTATCGGACTTCTACTACCGGAAAAGCCCCAAAGCGGAAAAGACAATTGTCAGGGCCAAACGCATGCAGGGGATCGATAAGACGTTGGACGACGGTGGAGGCATAACCTCCAACCTGGAAGAGATATTCAAGAGCATCAATATTTTCGACAACAATATCCCTATTCTATTGAACCGGTTCGTCAGCCCGTTATCATCGACACTGGCGACCACATATTACCATTACTACATCATGGATACGCTCGATGTGGGAGGAGATAAATGTGTGGATCTGGCTTTCGTTCCGGCAAACAGTGAAAGCTACGGGTTTACGGGACGGCTTTATATAACGCTTGACGGTAATTATGCGGTCAAGAAAGTATTGTTGAACACACCCGCGAATATCAACCTGAACTGGGTGGACAAGCTCCGTATCGAACAGGAATTCAAGCAGATGCCGGATAGTACCTGGGTACTCGACCAAGAGAATACCTTTGTCAATTTCTATGTGGTAAAGGGAGCGCAACAACTCTATGCGCACCAGCTCAGGAATTACGACAATTATAATTTCAACGTGCAAAATGCAGACTCCGTTTTCGGCCTCTTAGGGGCGTTGCATGTCTTGCCGGAAGCGACGGTACAGCCGGATACGTTCTGGATGCACAACCGCCCTATTCCACTGAAAGAGAAGGAAGATGCGCTAAAAGATTTATTGGGGCAGCTGCGGAAAGTTCCGGCCTTCAATGCCATTATCAAAACCGCGGAAATCCTGATAACGGGCTATATCCCGACAGCAAACGACAAGAAAGTGACCAAATTCGACTTCGGTCCGATGAATACGACCTTCAGCGCGAACCATCTGGAAGGTTTCCGTATGCGTGTGGGAGGAATGACGACCGCCAACCTCAATCCGTATTGGTTTGCAAGCGGCTATCTGGCTTACGGCACGAACGACCGCAAGATCAAATACAACCTGAAATTGACGCACAGCTTCACCAAAAAAGAATACCACGAAGGTGAAAATCCGGTCAATAACCTGTCGTTTATCCAGGAATATGACGTGTACACCCCAGGCCAGGATTTCCTTTTCACAAGCAAGGATAACATTTTCGTTGCCTGGAAAGTCGGTGAACCGGTGACCAAGATGCAGTACATCCGCAAAAGCGTATTGCAATACGAAAAAGAATGGTTGAACGGCCTGACATGGAAGTCCTGGATGATGAACCAGAACAACGAGGCGGCAGGGACGCTTCAATACATCAAGCGGGACGAATCCGGGAATTTGTACCTTATAAAAGATTTTACGACATCCGAAATCGGGACGCAGCTGCGTTTCGCTCCGGGTGAACGCGCCTACAACGGACGTTCGGGGAAAGAATCCGTATTCAACCTGTCCAAAGACGCACCCGTATTCAAGCTCTCCCATCAATTAGGCATCAAAGGCGTGTTAGGCGGTGACTACAATTATAACCATACGGAGATCAGTGCCGAGAAACGTATCTGGCTTTCCTCGTTCGGGCATATCGATGCACAGGTTAAAGCGGGCAAGGTTTGGGACAAAGTGCCTTTCCCCCTGTTGATTTTGCCGAATACGAACCAATCCATCACGATCCAGCCGGAAGCCTTCCACATGATGAACGCGTTGGAGTTTGTGACCGACCAATATGTATCGTTCAATGCTACTTATTATATGAAGGGCTGGATCCTGAACCGCATTCCGGGCATCAAATGGCTGCGTCTGCGTGAAGTTCTTTCCTTTAATATGATTTATGGCGGACTGACGGATAAAAACAATCCGACCTTGACGCCGGGACTTTTCCTGTTACCGGAAGGGACACAGCCGTTGGGCAACACTCCATATATGGAATGCAGCGTCGGTTTGGAAAATATATTCAAGATCCTGCGCATCGATTACTACAGACGCTTAACCTATCTGAATCATCCTGATATCAAAAAGGGAGGCATCCGTATTGCGTTGAGATTCACGTTCTAACATGTGGCTTAATTAAAAATGACAGATCCGAATAGTTCACGTTTACATCATGCCCCTAACCCCTGGGCGCTGACACCTCTGGTTGTTTTTTTATTATCTTACCTTGTAGTGTCCATTATCGCAGGCGATTTCTACAAGATGCCTATTACCGTGGCCTTTGTTATCGCCTCGGTAGTTGCCATCGCCATGTCCAAAGGGGGCAAACTCAGCAACCGGATCGAACAATTCTGCCGGGGAGCGGCCAACAGCAATATTATGCTGATGGTATTGATCTTCATTCTTGCAGGAGCTTTTGCCCAAACAGCCAAAGCGATGGGGGCTGTCGATGCGACCGTGAATCTGGCCATGTCCATCCTGCCGGGCAATTTGTTGGCAGCCGGAATCTTCCTTGCCGCCTGTTTCATTTCCATTTCGGTCGGGACATCGGTCGGGACAATCGTTGCCCTGGCTCCTGTTGCCGTAGGGATCGCCGGCAAAACCGGAATGCCCGATGCACTCATGTTGGGCGTTGTCGTAAGCGGGGCCATGTTCGGGGACAACCTGTCTTTCATATCGGATACCACTATCGTCGCTACCCGCACGCAAGGTTGTAATATGAATGACAAGTTCAAGGTGAATATTCGAATCGCCCTTCCGATCGCCCTGTTAACCGGCATTATCTATGTGTTGATCGGAAGCGGAGTCGGGAGCGGATATGAAACAGGGCCGATCGAATGGGTCAAGGTCCTGCCCTATCTGGTTGTCCTCGTAACAGCTATTTGCGGCGTGAATGTCATGATGGTCCTGATAGTCGGGATTATCCTTTCCGGTATCGTCGGATTGCTGACAGGCGGGTTCGATATCTGGGGATGGAATGCCTCGATGGGACTGGGTATCACGAATATGGGCGAACTGATCATCGTAACTTTGCTGGCCGGCGGAATGCTGGAAATGATACGGTATAACGGAGGCATCGACTGGATCATCCTGAAACTCACGTCCCGCATCCGTTCCTCCAAAGGAGCCGAATTAAGCATTGCCGCATTAATCAGTTTCGCCAATCTCTGTACCGCAAACAATACTATCGCCTTGATCATGGCCGGCCCGATCGCCAAAGACATCGCCGACCGTTTCAAGATAGATCCGCGCCGCAGCGCCAGCCTGTTGGACATTTTTTCCTGCTTCGTACAAGGCATCATACCTTACGGCGCACAATTGTTGATGGCGGCAGGCTTAGGGCACGTCTCTCCCATCGAGATCATGCAGTATCTGTATTATCCTTATTTGTTGGGTGCCGGAGCTTTATTAGCCATCGCGTTCAATTATCCTCGCAAATACAGCCGGAACAAGAGATAAGACAACTTGCACTACTCGAATAAGGAGTTTTCAAAATGATATTTATGGGTAATAAAGAAAAAAACGTATATTTGAAGAATAATACCTTTATGAGATGTGCGCGACTTCTATGAACTGTCTTTTATCAATTTGTTTGTGTCTGGCTCTTTTTTCTTGTTCTGAAAAAACACAAAAAACGGATCGTCTGTTTACGGTCGATATAGAATCCGGCTTCAGCAAAGAGCAAGGAATGAATATATCCGAAGTTGCAGATACAGTGGAATACTTAGAGTTGAAAACACCTGAAGATTTGATAATCAGTCGTATTTGGGATGTCGTCCAGGCAGAAGATTGCTGGCTTGTACGCTCGATATCGGGAATCAGCAAGTTTACTTTAGATGGGGAATGGATCATGCAGATCGGCAAAAAGGGACAAGGACCGGGAGAATATATATCACTTCACGGGTTCGACTATGACCCGATTCATAAAGAGGTCCTTATTGCCGATTGGCATCAGATTTTGTTTTATGACCTGAATGGCAATTATCTGCGCAGCATTAAGATTGAGGATGAATTCTTTTACAACATCGCAGTTTCCGACACGGTGTTTTGGACAACAGCTTTGGGTATCCATCAAGAAAAGTATCTGGCACATGCTTTTAATCGCCACAATGACACCTTATCGGTGTACCTGAATCCCAATTATGGGATAAAAATAAAAAACACTGACGGTGTGTATTTCTCCCATTCCCGTTGGGAGAAGGAATTTTATCATTACAATGGCAATCTTTATCTGAAAAACAGAATATCGAACGATACCGTATTTCGTCTGGATGGAGTGAAAAAAACGCCTTATATGGCATTCGACATGGGAAAATACAAATTGCCTTTGGAATATGAGTATTGGTATTCCGCGGAAGACAACGATCGGTATGGGGGGAATTACTGGGGTATTGTATCAGTGGCGGAAGATGACCGTTATGTGTTTTTTCTGGCCAAACGAAGGGGGAAACATGATTTTGATGACGATGACAAGCGTTACCTTGTATATGACAAAACCACGAAAACCGAGTTCACCGTAAAAGGCAATCACGGAAAGATGCTGAAAGATGATCTCTTGGGCGGATCATCGATCTGGCCCCGTTTCATCACACAGGATTATTATATATGGACGTGTGAGTGGACGGAATTGTCCGAAGACGTGAAAAAGGGACTTTACCCATCGTTGTCTCCGGCACTTGCCAAACAGTTCGAATATTTCAATTACGGAACCAATGAACTGATCATCCTTTGCAGAAAGAAAAAACAATAAAAAATAGAAATCGCATGGAAACAAAAAAAGCAAGAAAGTCGTGTTGGCAAATTTCATTCGGCCTGTTTATCTTTTCTTTCGTTACCCTTCTGAATTTGTTTGCTCAAAAAGGCGATACGGAAGGAGATGACAAAGTGTATCTTCGCGTGGATCACATGCCTTATTATCTATACGGAGGATCGGAGGAAAATTACGCTAAAGATGTAGAAGCAATCATGAAATTCATATCCGACAACATCCGATATCCAAAAGATGCGTGGAAGATCGAGAAACAAGGAAAAGTGATTTGTCGGTTCGTGGTTGAAAAAGACGGCCGCTTATCCGATATCCATATTCAAGAAAGAGACAGCCTCTACCCTTCTTTGGACAAGGAGGCGATTCGTGTCATCAGTTCTTTCCCGAAATGGCATCCGGGAACTATTGACAAAAAAGCGGTACGAACCGGTTTCTCCCTTCCCGTTATTTTCCGTATGCGGGGAGCGAAAGTACAGGAGTGATACCCTCTGTCCAAAACTGTCAGAGTGGCTATCTTCGTGACTAATCCGGATGGCCTTATTGTATATTATCGTTTCTTTAACAACGAAACATATTATTTAGGAATAGCCATCATTTCCGGTTTTTTCTGCAACAGAAAGGATTTTTTGCCATGAGTTGCGCAGTTTTTCACCTTGAAGACGGTCGTCGTTGCCGTGAGATGCCGAGACCATGTACCACGAAGACGGTCGTCACGGCGATAAGAACGGTCGTCATAGGCATGAAGACGGTCTTCGTGGCAAAAAAAGCGGTACATCGCTTTTTGGATATTCAGGCTCATGCCCACCTTTTGTTTGCTACAGACGATTCTCCGGAAGTTTAGCTTTTTCACAATGTTAGCAGTCCTTGCTTTTCTGTAACAAATATTTTTTGTTTTTCAATTTCTTGCCGATCTTATTCTACTAATTGCCAACGAATTTCTATAAAGAAAATAAAAACGTCATACATAAATCATTCAAAATTTCATTCAAATTAGAAAGATGTCCCAATAGGGGATATTGTACTTTTTAACAATTTGTTTTAAGATTCGGCAAAAGCTACAAAAGTGAAGAACAAACCGAGTACGAAAACAGGAACAAAATCAATATTTTAGGCGAATCTCCGCTTTTCACATTTCACTTAGTTTCATCCATTGCACTTGGTCGCATTTAAAGTGTTTCTATTTGGCATACTATTTTGTATCGTTTCGGACAATCTTTCATGTTTCAGCCTGCTGCTTGTATGGACATTACTCTCTATGACAAATGACAGTCAGGGTATTAGCTACCCCAAAGGCTATCGGGCTGTATAGCGGACAAGCGTGTATCGACCATGCAAATGGCAGATAATAAACTACTGTAAGTGTGTCAAATTGCGTCAGCCAATTCAAAGGTTTATGAGTTGCAAGCAGTGAATAGACACACAGATATAGAAACATCATTCTTTGGGTTGTCGAACGATCCCTATATAACAATACTTTATGCAGGCTACCTTTAATCCATAAAAAAGTTGTCCAAATTATGATTTTGTCATTTAATTTGTTATATTTGCAAATGAATTACAAATTTTGAGAATAAAATGGTACTTGAAATTCGTTTGAGCAACTTCTTCTCAATTAAAGATGAGGTGGTGCTGGATATGCAGGCAGCAAGCATCCAGACTAAAAAGGCAAAGGAACTTGAAGATAATACATTTGTATGCGGTGGTGAGCGGTTGCTTAAAACTGTTGCCATTTATGGTGCAAATGCCTCCGGAAAGAGCAGTGTTATCAAGGCTATTCGCGCTTGCGTGGGAATGATATTCTCATCTCACAATTACAACGAGAATACGATATTTGCCTTTACTCCGTTCAAATTCGGGGGTATTTGGAAGCCAAGTACATTCTTCATTCGATTCCTTCTTGACGGTATCGAATATGAATATTCTTTTGAACTCAATAAAGTTGAGATACTGAAAGAGGCACTGTACTATTATCCGAATGGCCGGCGTTCGCTGGTATTTTCTCGTGATGAGACAAAGGGACCCGCCAAAAAGGATATCTATGAATTCCGTTCAGTGATTCGCCGCCCTTTGGATGTTGCTGCCAATACGTCCAAGAAAACGCTTTTCGTATCGCGTGCCAGCCAGATGGATCGTGATGTTGCAAAAGATGTTTTTCGATATTTCAATGAGCGTTTTATTTTGAATTATTTCGGATATAATTCGTTCTCTGTCGAGCGCTTGTTGAATGAGAACAAAGAGCAGTTCCTTAATGTGCTGCGAATTGCCGACAGCGACATTGTCAAAATCGACAGCCGGCACGAGAATAAAGTCCTGTCTACTGCAGTGATTGACCCTGCAGATAATCAAATATTGTCAGTAGAAGATATTCAGAAACCACAGCTGCTCATTACGACCTATCACAGGAATAACCCAGATGTTCCTTTCAACTTTTTTGCAGAAGAGTCTGATGGAACACAGCGTTTATTCAGTATGATGCTGACAATTCTGGATATCGTAAAGAATAATAAAATATTATTGATAGATGAAATCGAAACGCAGCTGCATATAAAATTGGTAGAGTATATTATCGGTTTGTTCAATAAAAGCGAATCGGCGCAGCTGATATATACTACACACAATACATACCTGCTTAATACCAACAAGTTGCGCAAGGATCAGATATATTTTGTCAACAAACGGGATGACGGGTCCTCGGATTTGTATTCGCTGTTTGATTACAAAGATTTCCGCGACGGGCTGGATGCAGAGAAGGCATATCTGCAAGGTCGTTTCGATGCCATCCCGTATATTGACGAACAGACGGATAGTTTTATAAAATAGAAACTGATATGGGACGACAAATAAGAAAATCCAAAGGCAAAACAATGAAGCCAAACTTCTTTGTTTTCTGTGAAGGAGAGTCTGAGGTTGCTTATATCAGTCACCTCCGTTCACAATACCGTGCACCTATTCAGATTATCCCAAGAAAGAGCGATTCAAACATATCCGTTCGGTATATAGAGAATTGCAAGCGGGAATATATTGTAACCGAAAATGATAAAACATTTCTAATGTATGACCTTGATGTGGACAGGATGCTGGAACACCTGCAAAGTATTCCAGATGCAGTATTGCTGGTGTCGAATCCATGTATTGAGTTGTGGTATTTGCTACACTTTGAGGAGTGTCATGCCGAACTAACTCAAAACGCTTGCATCAAGAAACTGAAAAGACATCTTGAACACTATGTAAAGGGAATTTTGGCATTAAATGAGAAACAGCAACTGTCCGAAAAAACATCAGAAGCAACGGCAAGAGCCAAGGTGTTGGAGACATATAATAATCCGTCAACTACCATCTATAAAATGATAGAACTGCTGGAAAGTTTGTAATTTGAGAATCATGGAGAATAGGGGAATAAAATTGTAGGTAGAGGATGGAAATTCTTTCAGAGACAGTGAAAGTAGCCTGACATTCTAAAAAAATAATATGTCAAAAAGAAAAACTTCATGTGATGATAATTTTCATAGAGTGAATTGAAAAAAATCATTTATTCCATTTTACTTTTATTCCTTTGCAAGGTCTTTTATATAGAACGCCCATACGAATGAGTTCATAAAAAGGTTCGTGGAACATGAATGTATAACGAAATAACAATAACTATGTGTACAACGAGAAAATAGAAAACAGGAATACTGTTTATCACGATGATATTGGTTTGCGGAGTCGTAAATGCACAACATTGGCATCAGACAATGGTGAAGAGATTTGACAATTAACAAGAGAGCTTTTTGTAGAAACGTAAGTTTGACAAATTTTGATGTCGCTTTTGTTAAGCTTACGTTTCATATTTCAAACTTCCTTCAACTATTATCCCAATAATATGGATTTTCTCCGAAATTAACAATATATTTGCATCCTAATAACATGAATCAAACACATTATAATGCAAAAAACGATGGAATATTGGCAGAAAGATATTGAAACCATGAATCGCGAAGACTTGGAGAAACTGCAGTTGGAGCGATTGAAAAAGACAATTGAAGCGGCCGGAAATTCTCCTTTCTACAACAAAGTATTCAAAGAAAACGGCATAACAGCCGACAGTATCCAATCACTGGACGATTTGCAGAAGATCCCTTTCACGACGAAAGACGACCTTCGCAACAATTATCCGTACGGCATGGCGGCTATTCCTATCAAGGACTGCGTCCGCATCCACTCGTCGAGTGGCACGACCGGGAACCCGACAGTCGTGTTGCATTCGGCCAAAGACCTGGACCAATGGGCCAATCAGGTGGCACGCTGTATGTATATGGTAGGCATTCGCGACACGGACGTATTCCAGAACACTTCCGGCTACGGAATGTTCACCGGCGGATTAGGGTTTCAATACGGAGCTGAAAAATTAGGCTGCCTGACCGTACCGGCAGCAGCGGGAAATACCAAACGGCAGATCAAGTTCATCACGGATTTCGGGACGACCTGCCTCCACATCATTCCCAGCTACGCTACCCGCCTGGCGGAAGTGATGTATGAAATGGGCCTCGATCCCCGACGCGACACCAAACTGCACACCGTTTGTATCGGCGCCGAGCCCCACTCGGAAGAACAACGCCGCCGGATCGAGCAGTTGTTAGGCGTAAAAGCATACAACTGTTTCGGGATGTCGGAGATGAACGGTCCCGGCGTCGCATTCGAATGTACGGAACAGAACGGACTCCATATCTGGGAAGATAATGTAATCGTAGAAATTATCGATCCGGTCACACTGCAACCGGTAAAAGAAGGTGAAGTCGGCGAAATGGTCCTGACGACCATCAATCGCGAGGCTATGCCTTTGCTCCGCTACCGTACCCGCGACCTGACCTGTGTCCTTCCGGGCGAATGCCCCTGCGGACGGACGCACAAACGCCTGGCACGTTTCAAAGGCCGCAGCGACGATATGATCATATTGAAAGGGGTCAACCTCTTCCCTATCCAGATCGAAAAGATACTGATGCAGTTTAAAGAACTGGGCAGCAATTATCTGATTACAATCGAAACGGTAGGAAACAATGACGAGATGCTGATCGAAGTGGAATTGAGCGACCTGTTTACCGACGATTACAGCGTTTTGCAACGTCTGACAAAGGAAATCACCCGCCAGTTGAAAGACGAGCTGCTTCTGACTCCCCATCTCAAACTGGTGGCCAAAGGGTCCCTGCCGGTACAGGAAGGAAAAGCCGTCCGGGTAAAAGACTTGCGTAAACTTTGCTGAACTCATACATCATACATCTAATAAAATCATAAATCAACATGACAGTCAATCAGATCTCCATTTTTCTGGAAAACAAATACGGTAAGTTAAGCGAAATCCTCGCTTTACTGGCCGAAGAGAAGATACGGATTATTGCCGCAACGGTAGCAGACACGTCCGAATACGGAATCCTGCGCATTATAGTCAGCGATCCGCAAAAGGCTTATAAAATCCTGAAGAGCAACAATGTCAGCGCGAACCTGACCGATGTGCTGGCAATCGTCACAAACTCCTGTGCAGGCAGTTTTGCCCAGACATTGTCCTGTTTCACGAAAGCCGGCGTCAGTATCGAATATATGTATTGCTTCTCAGCCAATGAGAAATCGATCCTGATCTTACGGACGAACAACCGGGAAGCCGCCCGCGAAGTGATCCGTCGTCAGAATCTGGAATATATTAATGAAAGTGATTTGATCAAATTATAAAAAGCAACAATACATGTTCGGAATAAGCGATCCCGGCATATGGCTGGCCTACCTGTTAGCCCTCGTCTGCCTGTTCTATTCCATTTGGTTCGGTGTAACCCATTGGAATAAAGGCGACGAGGATAGTACTAACCCACAACAGCCGGAAAAATGAACACACTGACTTTAGGTATCGTAGTAATCATCTATATGTTCATCCTGGCCTGGCTGGGATACATCGGATACAAACAGACGAAAAATGCCAGCGACTATCTGCTGGGGGGACGGAAAGTGAATCCCATCATCATGGCCCTTTCCTACGGGGCGACCTTTATCTCCGCATCGGCCATTGTCGGTTTCGGAGGGGTTGCGGCCACGTTCGGTATGGGAATCCAATGGCTTTGCTTATTGAATATGTTTATGGGCGTCGTCATCGCTTTTATCATATTCGGGCGGAACACCCGTAAGTTAGGCGAAAAGTACAATGCCCGCACATTCCCGCAATTATTGGGATTGCACTACAATTCGCGTGCCATACAGATATTCATTGCCGCCATCATCTTTATCGGCATGCCGCTGTATGCAGCAGTCGTGATGAAAGGAGGTGCAGTGTTCATCGAACAGATGTTCCATATAGACCTGCATCTGGCACTGCTTATTTTCACGCTTATAGTAGCGGCCTATGTCATCACGGGAGGTATTAAAGGCGTGTTATATACGGATGCTTTGCAAGCCGTCATCATGTTCGCCTGCATGCTGTTCCTGCTATTCTGGTTCTATCGGGTGATGGATATGGGCTTTATCGAAGCCAACCGGAAACTGACGGAAATCGCCCCGCTTGTCCCTGAACGGTTCAAGGAGGTAGGACACCAGGGATGGACAGCCATGCCGGTGACCGGGTCTCCGCAATGGTACACCCTCGTAACCTCGCTGATCTTGGGAGTCGGCATCGGCTGCCTCGCCCAACCGCAGTTGGTCGTACGTTTCATGATGGTGGAAAGTACCAAGCAATTGAACCGGGGCGTTCTGATCGGCTGTGTTTTCCTGATCGTGACCGTCGGAGCCATTTATCATGTCGGAGCCTTATCGAACCTCTTTTTCCTGAAAACGGAAGGCGTGGTTGCATCGGAAGCCATCAAGGATATGGATAAAATCATCCCGCTGTTCATCGACCGGGCAATGCCGGAATGGTTCAGCGCCGTTTTCATGCTCTGCATCCTGTCGGCAAGTATGTCCACGCTCAGCGCCCAGTTCCACACGATGGGGGCCTCTTTCGGGGCAGACATATTCCCCAAGCTGGGACATCGGAAGAATGCCAACTCGACGATAGGCGTACGTATCGGAGTGCTTTGCTCCATCCTTGTCAGCTACATAATCTGCTATACGCTGAGCGCAGGAGTCATAGCACGCGGAACGGCCCTGTTCATGGGGATTTGCGCCGCCACTTTCCTCCCGGCCTACTTCTGTTCCCTTTTCTGGAAGAAAGCGACCAAGGAAGGAGCGCTGGCAAGTTTATGGACGGGGGCGCTGGCAAGTTTGTTCGCCATGTTGTTCCTCCACAAGGCGGAAGCCGGGGCGGTCGGTTTATGCAATATGCTGTTTGGGCGTGATGTCCTGATCGACGTTTATCCCTGGTTCGCCATCGATCCGATCCTGTTCGCATTGCCTTTATCCACCCTTGCGATGGTTCTCGTAAGCCTGATAACATATAAAAAGCAAGATATTTGAAGATATTAGATTTTATTAAAATCGGAAGAACAAAATTTAATACTTTATCTATTGACAATGACAGGAGTATCCGTACATTTGCAATGTGGTTTTTTCATAATAGTATTAGATTTAAGGTTAACAAAGTTGGTTAGGGGTTGTCGTGAGACAGCCTTTAATTTTTTATATACATGCCTTCCCTTTTCCCCTCCACCCCTGATAACTTGTCAGTCAAAATGTCATTTTGTTCGTTTGGCATTGTTTTTGTAACTAAACATTGCGTGAACAATTATAGTTATAGGTAACAATAAGTATAACATCAAAATATTTTATATCGGATTATGGCAAAACAAGGAAACATCGGTGTTACGAGTGAGAACATCTTCCCCATCATCAAAAAGTTTTTGTATAGTGATCACGAAATTTTTCTTCGTGAACTGGTATCTAACGCAGTTGATGCAACGCAGAAGTTGAAGACACTGGCTTCTGTCGGCGAGTTCAAAGGAGAACTGGGAGATTTGACTGTACATGTCAGCTTCGATAGCGATACGATCAAAATCTCCGACCGCGGTATCGGTATGACTGCCGAAGAGATCGACAAATATATCAACCAGATCGCCTTCTCCGGCGCTGAAGAGTTCGTTGAAAAATACAAGAACGACGCAGCCGCCATCATCGGCCACTTCGGACTTGGTTTCTATTCTTCTTTCATGGTTGCCAAGAAAGTGGAGATCGTCACCAAATCGTATAAAGAAGGAGCCGTTCCTATGAAATGGAGTTGCGACGGCACACCCGAATATACATTGGAAGAGACGGAAAAAGAAGATCGCGGAACGGATATCATCCTGTATATCGACGACGAGAACAAAGATTTCCTGAACAAAGACAAGATCAACAGCCTCTTGACCAAATACTGCCGTTACCTGCCGGTTCCCATCGCATTCGGAAAGAAGCAGGAATGGAAAGACGGCAAATATGTCGATACCGACGAAGACAATATCATCAACGATATCCAGCCGGCATGGGTTCGCAAGCCGACGGATATGACGGATGAAGACTATAAGAAATTCTATCAGGACCTGTATCCGATGTCCGATGAACCTTTGTTCTGGATTCACTTGAACGTGGATTATCCGTTCCACCTGACCGGTATCCTGTATTTCCCGCGCATCAAGAGCAACATCGACCTGCATCGCAACAAAATCCAGTTATACAGCAATCAAGTGTTCGTCACCGATTCGGTTGAAGGCATCGTCCCTGAATTCCTGACATTGCTGCACGGCGTGCTCGATTCTCCGGATATCCCGCTGAACGTGTCCCGTTCTTACCTGCAGAGCGATCAGAACGTGAAAAAGATCTCCAACCACATAATGAAAAAGGTGGCAGATCGCCTGGAAGAAATGTTCAAGAACGACCGTCCGCAATTCGAAGAAAAGTGGGACAGCCTGAAACTCTTCATCCAGTACGGAATGTTGAGCGAAGAAAAATTCTACGATCGCGCAGCCAAATTCGCCCTCTTGAAGGATGTAGACGGCAAATACTATACATTCGAAGAGTACAAAGCGCTGACGGAAGCCAACCAGACAGACAAGGAAGGCAACCTGATCTACCTGTACACAACGAATGCCAATGACCAGTACAGCTATATCCAGGCTGCAAAAGACAAAGCCTACAGCGTGCTGATCATGGACGGTCAGCTGGATGTCCATGCCATCAGCCAGATGGAACAGAAGTTCGAAAAGACACGCTTCGTCCGTGTGGACAGTGACACGATCGACAATCTGATCCGCAAGGACGATGTCAACAAGGTAACGCTGAACGAGGACGAAAAGAACGCCCTGCAAGAGATGTTCAAGAGCCAGCTGCCGAAGATCGAGAAGACGGACTTTATTGTCACATTCGAAGCGTTGGGCGAAAGTTCCAACCCGGTCATGCTGACGCAAAGCGAGTATATGCGCCGTATGCGTGAAATGTCAGCCATGCAACCCGGCATGTCGTTCTATGGCGAATTGCCGGACAACTACAACTTGGTAGTGAACACAGACCATGAACTGGTTAAGAAAATCCTGACCGAAGAAGAAGCGGCCTGTGCCGAAAAACTGAACCCGATTCTTTCCGACCTGAAAGGCTGGAAGACACGTCAGTCCGACCTGCGTGAGGCTCAAAGCAAAAAGAAAGAAGAAGAAATCACTTCCGAAGAAAAGGAAGACATGACGAATACGAACAAAAAGATCGACGAACTGGTAGAACAACGCAACAGCATCCTGTCCGAATATGCCGGCGAAAATAAACTGGTCAGCCAGTTGATCGACCTTGCCTTGTTGGCAAACGGCATGTTGAAAGGCGAGGCATTGAGCCGGTTCATCAAACGCAGCGTTCAGATGATCGGTTAAACCGAAGCCGGAATATAATAACAAAAGGGTGTCAAAATCCCCATTTCCGCACTTGATATGGGAAGGGGAAGTCGGACACCCTTTTTTATTCCGGCCGGCAACCGGAATCAAGTTTATCCGCATGATTAACAAAACGGACCCATTTTATGTTGTATTTTATATATCTCAAACTCTTGTAGTCTGAGAAATAACGACTACATTTGAATTCATTAAGCAGAGAAGATACAAGTATGAAAAGAATAGCTGTACTGACAGCCCTGTTGTTTGCGGCCTTACAAATAGGATATGCCCAGAAAGTGGGATTGGTTCTGAGCGGCGGCGGTGCGAAAGGAGCCGCCCATATCGGAGTGATCAAAGCACTGGAAGAAAACGGAATACCAATTGATTACATAACGGGGACATCTGCCGGTGCGATCGTCGGCAGCCTCTATGCGATGGGATATACCCCCGAAGAAATGGTAGACCTGATGCTCTCCGAGGAGTTCAGCTACTGGCAGACCGGTACGGTGGAAAACGAATACAAATACTATTTCAAACGCCCCGACCCGACACCTGAATTCGGACATTTCTCCATCGACATGACCGACTCGTTGCAAGTAAAAGCCAGTTTCTTCCCGCAAAGCCTGATCAACCCGATCCAGATGAACCAGGCGTTTATGGCCCTGTTCTCGCAGGCTACGGCAAAAGCCGGCTGGAATTTCGACAATCTTTTCGTCCCGTTCCGTTGCGTGGCCTCGGATATTTACAGCAAAAAAGCCATTATCTTCAAGAATGGAGACCTCGGAGACGCCGTCCGTGCATCGATGACATTCCCTTTCTTTTTCCAGCCGATCTGGAAAGACAGCGTCCCCATTTTCGACGGCGGCATCTACGACAACTTCCCGGTCGGCCCGATGAAGGAGGCTTTCCACCCGGACTTCATCTTCGGTTCGACAGTGGCAGGCGGCGACAACAAACCTTCGTCCAATCCTTATAACCAGCTTGAAACGATGATCATGCAGAAGACGGAATACGACGTTCCGGAAGACGAAGGGATGATGATCAAATTCAGCTTCCCTACCGTCTCCCTGCTCGATTTCCAAAAAGCGCGGGATTTGATGGATATCGGCTACAAGCGGACGATGGCGATGATCGACTCCATCAAAGCGCGTGTCCCCCGGCGTGTGGAACTAAACGAAGTCAACAAACGCCGCGAGGCTTATAAGCAAGGCCTCCCTCCGCTGATTTTCCAGAATATATATGTGACGGGGGTGAATGAATCGCAGAAGAAGTACATTGAATCCCAACTACATCGCGACATCAACCATGAGTTCTCGATGGAAGAATTCAAGCGGGCCTATTTCAAGATGCTGACCTATTCAAAGATCAAAGAGATATTGCCCCACGCCGTTTATAACCGGAAGGAAAAGAAGTTCGACCTGTATCTCGATGTCAAGATGAAGGAAGAGATCACAGTCGGATTCGGAGGCAACATCTCCTCCTATCAGGCCAACCAGCTGTTCCTCGGACTGGGATACCAGTATTTGAGACGGTATGCAGCCGATGTGAACGCCAATTTCCAGGTCGGCAATTCTTTCAGCGGCGTGATGCTGAACGGCCGTATCTATTTACAGACGAGAATACCGACCTACCTGAACTGGCAAGGCGTATTCTCGGACAAGAAATACTCCGAAAGCCAGTCTTTGTTCTACGAAGACGTGTTGCCGGCTTTCATCCACCAGAAAGAATTGTACACGAAGGTCAAGTTAGGATTCCCGTTCCTGAACCGTGCCAAAGCGGAGATCGGTTTTGCATACGGTCGGCTGAACGATTACTATTTTCAGACTTCCAACATGACATTTCCAAACGCGACCACCGATCACAGCTGGTATGATCTGTTTGCCGGCTCTCTCAGCATCGAACGTAACTCGTTGGACTACAAACAATATCCGATCTCCGGGCGAAAACAATTCTTAGTGGCGCAATATGTAACCGGCACAGAAAAGTATATGCCGTCCCCCATTACGGATATGGGCTCATTCGACCGGAAAGTCCATAGCTGGCTGCAAATGAAAGGCGAATGGGAACAGTACAAGACGATCAGCCCGCATTTCAACCTCGGCTTTATGAGTGAGCTCGTGCTCTCCAGCAAGAATCTGATGAACAACTACACGGCTTCCGTTTTGCAAGCGCCCGCCTTCACGCCGACGCCGCATAGCCGGATTGTCTTCAACGAAGCGTTCCGTGCCAACCAGTACGTGGCATTCGGATTATCGCCGATCTGGAAATTCAGCAAACTGCTGCACTTCCGCCTCGACATGTACGGTTTCGCGCCGTTATACGAGATAAAGAAAGAAGAAGTATGGAACAACAGCACATACACGGCCATCCCCTATTACGGGAAATTCCTTCATTCTTTTAAGTATATGGGAGAAGCAGCCCTTGTTTTGCAATTGCCTTTCGCCAGCATCAGCCTGTACGCAAACGGATACAGTTATCCGGCGAAAAATTTCAATTTCGGCTTGAATATTGGTTATCTGATATTTAACCCGAAGATGCTTGATTAGTTAAAAAAAAGATATCAAAAAGGCTTGCAAATATAAAAGAAAGTGCTACCTTTGCACTCGCAATCACGAAATAATGGCCGCGTAGCTCAACTGAATAGAGTAGCTGACTACGGATCAGCCGGTTACAGGTTTGAATCCTGTCGCGGTCACCATTTCAAGATGAAGTTTAAACAAAAATGAAGATTGGCCGCGTAGCTCAACTGAATAGAGTAGCTGACTACGGATCAGCCGGTTACAGGTTTGAATCCTGTCGCGGTCACCATTCAGATGAAGTTTAAACGAAAATATAAAGATTGGCCGCGTAGCTCAACTGAATAGAGTAGCTGACTACGGATCAGCCGGTTACAGGTTTGAATCCTGTCGCGGTCACAAAAAAAAGAGAATGTTATCAATTAGCATTCTCTTTTCTTGTTTTTTGAGGCATCATGAAAGTTCATTCTGCTCTTCACTATTTCCCGCCTTCTTTTGCGCCTCCATAAACTCCTGATGCAATTCGTAGAGCAAATCAATATCCTGTATGTCTTTAACACCCAATATCTCCTGTATCAAAGCAACCTTTCCGTTTTCAGCGTCTGTGTACGATATCATACTTTTCATGTTTTTTTAGATTATTCGAATTTACATTACTTGATATACCCAGATAAACAGTCTTGTTTTTTATATTGTTCACCGACCTCTGATATTTTTTCATTTCGCCACGTCAATCCGTTGCAGGCGGAGTGCGAAGTGCCGACACAGTATCTTGGGTGAAGTGCATATTTTAATCGATTTAAGACTGCACATATCTACTATTTTAAACAAAAACTCTACCTTTGCGAAAAGAACATATCACATTGGAGGTACAAGATTTACTAAAACAATATGCCGCTCATCCGCAGGTGGCGGCATTGAATACCCTGTTAAAAAGCGAAACGTCCCGCAATATATTTCTGAAAGGACTGAACGGTTCAGGGGCCGCAATGACAATAGCTTCTCTTTTTTCAAAAAGAAGGGGGAGCTATGTGTGCGTGTTGAACGACCTGGAGGAAGCCGGCTACTTTTATCATGATCTGGTGCAGCTCACCGGAGGCGACGGAATCTATTTCTTCCCCTCTGCCTACCGGCGTGCCATCAAGTACGGGCATGTGGACCCGGCCAACGAGATCCTGCGGACGGAAGTTCTCAGCACATTGCAGGATCCGACTGTCCCCTTCGTCATTGTCACCTATCCGGAAGCATTGGCGGAGAAAGTGATTTCACGGGAGGTCTTGAAAGAAAACACGCTGAAGATCAGTGTCGGCGAGAAGTTGGACAATATGTTTGTTTCCGACGTACTGGACGAATACGGCTTCGAGCAGGTAGATTACGTTTATGAACCGGGGCAATACGCGATGCGCGGCAGTATCTTGGACGTGTTCTCGTTCTCGTATGAATTTCCCTACCGTATCGACTTCTTCGGAAACGAGGTAGAGACGATCCGTTCGTTCGATGTGGAGACGCAGCTATCCAAAGAAAAACTGGACAGTATCCATATCGTGCCCGAAATGACAAAAGGGAACCGGACCAACTCGTCCCTGCTGGATTCATTGCCGTCCGAGACACTGCTCGCCGGCAAAGACCTGGCATGGGTAAAAGAGCGTATCGGCAGTATCTGGAATGAAGAGCCGATCATCGGGGACGAAGAATCGTTTGCCGACATCGAACAACTACGGGCCAAGTTGATTACCGGAGAAGATTTCCTGCGTGCGGCGCTCGGTTTCCGCCGGCTCCATTTCGGTACGCGGCCAACGGGAGTAGCCGATGCCACCCTGGCTTTCTCAATGGAGGCACAACCGATCTATCACAAAAACTTCGACTTGGTAAGCGAATCTTTCCACAAATATTTAGAAGACGGCTATACACTATATATACTGAGTGACGTAGAAAAGCAAGCCGCCCGCATCCGGGCCATCTTCGAGGACCGGGGAGACGATCTCCCCTTTACCTCTGTCAACAAGACCATCCATGAAGGCTTCGCCGACGAGACTTTGCGCGTCTGCCTTTTCACGGATCACCAGTTGTTCGACCGCTTCCATAAATTCAACCTGAAAAGCGACAAGGCAAGAAGCGGGAAGCTTTCCCTGTCGTTGAAAGAGTTGAACCAATTCACGACCGGCGATTACATCGTACATATCGACCATGGCGTCGGACAGTTCGGCGGATTGGTCCGCACCGAAGTGAACGGCAAGATGCAGGAAGCCATCAAGCTGATCTATCAGAACAACGACATCATATTCGTCAGCATCCACTCCCTCCATAAGCTGTCCAAGTATAAAGGCAAGGACAGCGGGGAACCGCCCAAGCTGAGCAAGCTCGGAACGGGAGCCTGGGAGAAGATGAAGGAACGCACCAAGTCGAAAGTAAAGGACATCGCCCGCGACCTGATCCTCCTCTACTCCAAACGGAAACAGGAGAAAGGGTTCGCCTACAGCCCGGACAGCTTCATGCAACACGAACTGGAAGCCAGCTTCATCTACGAAGACACCCCGGACCAGATGAAAGCGACAGCCGATGTCAAAACCGACATGGAGAACGACCGCCCGATGGACCGCCTGATCTGCGGAGACGTGGGCTTCGGGAAAACGGAGGTAGCCATCCGCGCCGCTTTCAAAGCCGTTTCGGACAACAAGCAAGTGGCCGTGCTGGTCCCCACTACGGTGCTGGCGTTCCAGCATTACCAGACCTTCTCCGAACGGTTGAAAGATTTTCCCTGCCGGATCGAATATATCAGCCGGGCACGTACGGCGAAAGAGATAAGGGAAACCTTGAAAGGCCTGAAGGAGGGAGAGGTCAACATCATCATCGGTACCCATCGCATCGTCGGCAAAGACGTCACATTCAAAGACCTCGGCCTGCTGATCATCGACGAGGAGCAGAAGTTCGGCGTGTCCGTCAAAGAGAAACTGCGCCAGCTGAAAGCCAACGTCGATACGCTCACCATGACCGCCACGCCGATTCCCCGTACCCTGCAATTCTCGCTGATGGGAGCCCGTGACCTGTCGAGCATCACGACCCCCCCGCCCAACCGCTACCCGGTCCAGACGGAGGTGGAACGTTTTAACCCGGACATCATCCGCGAAGCCATCAACTTCGAGATGAGCCGTAACGGGCAGGTTTTCTTCATCAACAACCGCATCCAGAATATCTATGAAATGGAGGCGCTTGTCAAACGCGAAGTGCCGGATGCCCGCATCGCCGTCGGGCACGGGCAGATGGAGCCGGACAAGCTGGAAAAGATCATTCTGGATTTCGTGAATTACGAATACGACGTGCTGATCGCCACGAGCATCGTGGAGAGCGGCATCGACGTGCCGAATGCCAATACGATCATCATCAATAACGCGCAACAGTTCGGACTCAGCGACCTGCATCAATTACGCGGCCGTGTCGGGCGAAGCAACCGGAAAGCCTTCTGCTACCTCCTCTCTCCGCCCCTGTCAAGCCTGACGCAGGAAGCCCGCCGCCGTTTGCAGGCGATCGAGAACTTCTCGGAATTGGGAAGCGGCATTCATATCGCCATGCAGGACCTCGACATCCGGGGAGCCGGCAATATGTTAGGAGCCGAACAAAGCGGTTTCATCGCCGATCTGGGCTACGAGACGTACCAGAAGATCCTGGAAGAAGCCGTTGACGAACTGAAAGCGGAAGAATTTGCCGACCTGTATTCCGATGCCACCGAAAAGCGGCCCGACACCGGTAGCGAATATGTCCGCGAGACCTATATTGAAAGCGATTTGGAACTGATGTTCCCGCCGACCTATATCCCGAACGATTCCGAGCGCGTCTCCCTCTATCGCGAATTGGACAAGATGGAAGAAGAACGTGATATCCTTGCTTTCACCGAGCGTCTGAAAGACCGTTTCGGGAAAGTGCCGAGAGAAGGGAAAGAGCTGATCCGTGTCGTTCGCCTCCGCCGCATGGCAAAAGCGTTAGGCATGGAAAAAATCATTCTGAAAAAAGGGCAGATGAGCATCTTCCTCGTCACCAATCCCGAAAGTCCCTATTATGAGAGCGAAGCTTTCGACAAACTGCTCGGCTTCATCCAGAAGCATCCGCGTGAATGCACGCTTCGCGAACAAAACGGAAAACGCAGTATCGTGATCAAGAACGTACCGACGGTGGAGGCGGCCTGCAGCTACCTCGATGAGATAGAAAAAGTTCGGACAATCGAGCGGGGTTAACCTCGAACCGGGGTTCGGAGCATGAACCGCATGCCGGTTGCCACGCCGAACACGTTCAGAGGCATAAAACACACGCCGTTTGCCTCTCCGAACACGTTCAGAGGCATAAAACACACGTCGTTTGTCACTCCGAACACGTTCGAAGGCATTAAACACACGCTGTTTGTCACTCCGAACACGTTCGAAGGCATTAAACACACGCTGTTTGCCACTCTGAACACGTTCGAAGGCATTAAACACACGCTGTTTGCCACAACGAACGCGTACGAGGACATAAAATACAGTTTGTTTACCACAACGAACACGTACGAGGACATAAAACCACGCTTGTCGGTGGAAAAGAACCCGGTCAATGAAGAGAATAAAAAGGTCCTCAGCCCCAAGAAGGTTCATAAGTATTTATCCAGCACCTTCATCAGAGTTGCGATATCGATCGGTTTAGCCAGATGGTAATTCATCCCTGCTTCGATGGCGTTCACCACATCTTCGGAGAAGGCATTCGCCGTCATGGCAACAATAGGCATGTTAGCGACATCCGAGCGGGCAAGCGTCCGGATACGGCGAGTCGACTCGTAGCCATCCATGACCGGCATCTGGATATCCATCAGAATCATTTGATAGTAGCCTTCTGCCGATCGGGATACGCTGTTTACGGCTTCAAGCCCGTTTACCGCCGTATCGATTGTGACACCTGTGCTTCCGATTATTTCGACTGCGATCTCCCGGTTCAATTCGTTGTCTTCCACCAGCAGGATCCGTTTGCCGGTGTAGTCGGCAACAGACAGTTTCCTGGGGCTTGCCACGGATTTCATCTCCTCATTCCTCGTAAACTTATTCAGCACCTGAAGCAATTTTGATTTGAACAGCGGTTTGGAGATGAAACCGTCGGCTCCCGCTTCCCTGGCATCAGCCTCATATTCTTCTATGTCATAAGCAGACAAAATGATGATCGGTACGTCCGGGCCTATCGCTCTTCTAAGCAGGCGAGTGGCTTCAATGCCATTCATGTCCGGCATCTTCAGGTCCATGATAACGATAAAGTATTCGTCGTTCATCTTTTGCCGCTTCTCAGCCATAGCGATCGCCTCCCGGCCGGAACAAACCCATTCGCTATCTATACCGATTTCCTCCAAACAATTGCAAGTGCTCTCGCAAGCGATCCGGTCATCATCCACCACGAGAACGGACAATCCCCGAATCTTTATTGTCTCGGCTGCAACCTGTTCCTGAAGTCGTAAAGGCATCTTGACCGTGAAACGGGAACCTTTTCCATATTCGCTTTCGACCCGGATCTCCCCACCCATCAATTGTATGATCTTATGGCTGATAGACATCCCAAGTCCTGTTCCTTGTATGCCTTTGATCAACCGGTCATTGGCCCGTTCAAACGGTTGGAAGATCTTTTCGAGGAATTCGGGTTCCATCCCTCTCCCGTTGTCTTCAAACACAAACTCATAGTTCCCCGTTCCATCTTGCGAAGGATGCTCGTCGATGCTTATCAGGATCCTTCCTCCATCCGGAGTGTACTTAACAGCATTGGAGAGGATATTCATCAGTACCTGCTTAATCCGCTGCGTGTCACCGATTACATTCTCATGTTGTATTCCCATCACATGAATATCCAGTTTATGCCGCTTGCTTTTAATTTCCGGTTGCATCATGACAATCAGATCTTGCAGCAGTTCCCCGATGTTTAACTCATCGGCAGACAGATTTAACCTTCCACTTTCGATCTTAGACATATCCAGCACCTCGTTGATCAGGCTAAGCAGCAGTTTGGAAGCGCCCGTGATCTTATTCAGACAATCTAAAACCCGCTCCTTATCATCGATATGAGCAGCGGATATTGCCGTCATCCCCACTATCGCATTCATCGGAGTACGGATATCATGGCTCATACGCGCCAGGAAATCGGATTTAGCCTGATTGGCTTTTTCTGCCGCAATAAGCGCCTCTTTCAATTGCATCGACTGCTCTTCCAGCTTTTTCTGCAGCTCACGCTGTTCGGTGATATCCGTGATATCGATATACACGATCAGATACACCGGTTCTTCCCCTTCCCACCCGATGCACTCCCCGTTCAATTGCAACCAGACATCATTCCCGCAACAGCTTTCCGATCGGATGACAAAGTGGACGGATTCACCTTTCTGCATACGCGGGACATGCTCATTCAGCAACTTACGGCTTTTCCTATCCAACCTCGAAAAAGGCGTAAAGGAGGAGAAAGATCCCTCGTCTACACCCGCAAAATGCTTATACTTGTCATTTGCTTCCATCAGCGTAAAACCACCGTCTTTTCTGATCCTATGCTTGGCTATGAAACCGGGAAGATTCTCGTAGGCAATCGTTTGTTCCAACCGCGCCTGCATGATGTCTTCCACATCGGTCATGACCGTATAGGACATCGGGATACCGTCCTGAAGCTGATCGGTGAAGGTCGAAGTCAATTTGATCCATCTCAGTCCGCCCTTCACCGGCATCCGGGTGACAAGTTCATAGCCTTCCGCTTTATTTTCAATCGTTTCATAAACTTTTCCGGCTAATACGTTCCAGAGATCCTGATGTTCCTTATAATATAAATCCGGTCTGTTGTGAAAAAGAGTTTCATATTCTTCTTTGGAATACTTTATCAGATCATAATAAAAATCATTCGCCCACAAAAGGGTGAAGTGTTCGTCCAACAGATGCTTGCTGACACTGACACCTGTGAGCCCCATCAGCAGGCTATATTCGAGATTTGTTTCCGATTGCATGATTCAATGATATTTTCTGATTATAGTACACAGTTTGTTATAACGGATTTCCAAATCCTCTTGTTCTTCCGGTATCCTTCCCAATTCCCCATGCCTGAGCTGTTCCGTGATCGGGACCAGGACTTCCAATAAATATCCGAGTTCAAGATTGGCAGCAATGCCTTTCATCGTATGAGCCTGCATAAATGCTTGCGAAATATCTCCTGCATTTATAAACCCGATCATTCTTTGAAAAGAACGATCCTGAATAAATTTCAACAGAAATTTTTCATATAACGCTTCATTCCCCATAAAGCGATCTAACGCTTTATCGACATCGACCCCCACACCGACCAGTTCTTGTTTGTATTCGCTTGTCATATAAAATAAGTTAATAAAGTATTTGGGAACATCCCTCTGACCACACCATTAATAGCTCATAAGAAATTATGATTCTTATCCTTCTGCAAAGGAAGGATTATCGGCAATAAGATGCAAAATTCATTTTTGGCATTATATGTTCCATTCTTTTCATTTACTTCCGGGATATCAAATAATATCTATATTTGACGCCAAAAAGAAATTTCAAATATGGATAAGCACATTACCTGGCTCGATTCACCTACGGATATTATGGTTAGCAAGTACACTTCCGCCAGTGAGCTTAGACCCTATATCGGTTCCTTCTTTAAAATCAGATCCGCCGTTTTTATCCTCTGCATGGGAGGCACCATAGAATGCTCCGTAAATTCATCCGAATGTATCGTCAAACAATACAATGTCATAACGCTTGTGCCGAATAGTTTTGTAGAAGTACATACGATTTCTCCGGATATCGAACTCTATTTAGTCGCTTTTTCTTCCGATTTCATGGGGTGCGTCAATTACATAAGAAGCACGATGAATTGCATAACGTACATATACCGGAAACCGATCATGCCTGTTCCTGCAAGCACGGCTTGTCTGTTCAAAGACTTTTATGACGTTCTATCAGGATATACCACCCGTCTCCATACGGTGGTCAACAAAGAGATGACAAAAGCAATTTTCATGATCTGCAGCCAGGGAAGCGTGGGACTATACAAAAAAAACGAGCCATTGGATGAACATGAGTTGAACCGTTATACCGAGATCTTCCAGAACTTTTTAGACTTGGCGCTAAAATTTTACACCACCCAGCATAACGTTTCTTTTTATGCGGAGAAGTTAGGGCTGACACTTTCCTATTTCTGTACATCCGTAAAAAAGGCGATTGGCAGGACTCCGTTGGAAATCATCGTCCAAATCATCATCACGGATGCCAAAGCCGAATTAAAAGGCACGAACCTCGAAATCAAAAAGATTGCGATCGGATTGGGGTTCAGCAACCTGTCGTTCTTTAATAAGTTTTTCCGCCAACATGTAGGGATGACGCCACAGGAATACAGAGGGAAATCATATACTTTTTGAATCCGCTGCCGTTTCACGCGCACGGATGCTTACAGCCGTTCTTACACGACGCGTTAAAAATTCAAGCACAATGAAAGTCCCGGACGATAAGAAACAGAACCGTTTGGCAACGGCGAAACGAGGCTCCGGCCTTGCAAAGAAAGCGAACGGGCTTTCTGCTTGTTGGAACGGGCCAAACCGAACATCGGGACACTGGCTAACACCAGACAGCCTCCACCAATCAGCGCTCCTATCGCTTTGTCCTGAGACATATCTGAAAAAAGCCCATACCCCACTCCGCCAACCCCGGCCAACAAAGAGGTCCATCCCAAGGTCTTGAAGATTTTATGCCTTTTCCAATAGACGGACTGTTGGATTTGAGGATGATCAAACGTCGCTGAGATATCCGAAACACCAGAAACAGTCTGTTCCGTCATGCCACAACAACAATCATCTGCGGGCATTTTATCCTGCCCACAGACGGATGTTGCCAACAATGAGATCAAAAGGAATGAAACAAATTTCAATTTCATATCATATAACTTAACAACAAATGTACTGTCTTTCTTTCATGCCGAATGTTTCCAACCCACCTTCGTCACCTTAAAACCAACTATCGGTATCCTCCCTTTTCAGAATTGGAAATAGATGAACGGCTGCACGCCGGCACTCTTGAACTGCACGACCACAAAGATCGCAATCGCCAGCATCACCGCCTGCACAAGCAAAGGGGAACGGGTCACGACTGCCTGCAAGCCGTTTTCCGCCGATTTCGGCATGAAATGCAGGACATACCCCACCACCATCAAAACGAATACGCCTTTATAGCCCATCACGAACTGCGTGAAGACCTCCGGATGGAAGTTCGTGAAAATCTGCGTCAGCATCTCGCCTACCGCCTGCATCGAGTCGGCACGGAACAGGATCCAGCCGAAGCAAACCAGATGGAAAGTGACCAGGACGCCCAACACTCTTCTCCAGGGCTTCATTTCCGATCCCAACGGCTTGAAGCTGCTGAAATGGTTCATCATGAACTTATGGACGGCCAGCGCGACCCCATGCAGGGCGCCCCAAAGGATGAAGCTGACGGAAGCCCCGTGCCACAGACCGCCCAGCAGCATCGTAATCAGCAGGTTCAGATACGTTCGTATTTTCCCCTTCCTGTTGCCTCCGAGCGATATATACAAATAATCTTTCAACCACGAAGAAAGCGAGATATGCCACCGCCGCCAGAACTCCGTGATGGTCGCCGACTGGTAAGGCGAATCGAAGTTCATGTTAAAGCGGAACCCCAACAGCAACGCGATCCCGATCGCCATATCCGAATAGCCGGAAAAGTCGCAATAGATCTGCAAAGCATAGCCATACACGCCCAACAGGTTTTCCACCCCGGTGTAGAGCAAAGGGGCATCGAAGATACGGTCGACGAAGTTCAGGCTGATATAATCGGAGATGACCGTCTTCTTGAAAAGCCCGCACAAGACGAGGAAAAGCCCTTCGCCGAACTCCGCCCGCGTGACGACCGGCGTCTTGTAAATCTGCGGGATGAAATCACGTGCCCGGACAATCGGGCCGGCTACCAGTTGCGGGAAGAAGGAGACATAGAAGACATAGTCGATCCAACGCCGGAGGGGTTCGATCCTTCCCCGATAGACGTCGATCACATAACTGATGGTCTGGAACGTAAAGAAGGAGATGCCGACCGGCAGGAAGATATCCAACGGTTGATAGGTGATGCTCTGCAACGATGTATTTCCTAACTGGTATCCTAATTCGTGGGCGGCGGCAGCCACGATCTCACGGAGGAAATTGAAATATTTGAAATAGCCTAATAACCCCAGGTCGATACACAGGCTCAGGACGACCCACGCCTTGCGCCTCCACCGGGAAGCCGTCGCGGCCATGCACCGTGCAATGCAAAAATCGGATGTCGCGACAAACAGCAGGAGAAAGAAAAACAATCCGCTGCTCTTATAATAGAAGTAGATGGAAAACAACGTGACATAGATGATGCGGGCCAACAGATGTTTCCTGAGCGACATATAAATGATCAGGAAACCGATGAAAAGAAAGAAAAACAATCCGCTGCTGAATAATATCGGGGCATTTTGCTGATAAATTAAGAGGTCTTTCAATTTATCAACTGAAAAGTGAGAATTGAAAAGTGAAAATTGAATGTCCATTACTTTCCAATCTGCCAATAATCCCGTCCACATATTTATAAATCCGTCCATTTTATTCTTCAATTTTCAATTCTCAATTCTCACTTTTCAATTTGCCCTGCATCAGGGCACGGTATAACAAGATTCCCTGCTCGCGATAGCCTTCCTTTGTGAAATGGATGCGGTCGCGGCCCATCAACTTTTCTTTCTGCCATTTGGCACAAGAGCTTTTCCCTCCTGTGGCGGCAAACAAATCCCAGCAGGCAACGCCTTCCTCACGGGCCGCTCTCACGATTGTCCTGGCGGCAAGCTGGGTGTTCGCGTTGCGGACATACGTCCGTTTCTTGTTGACATATGTCCGTTTGTAACATTCCGGCGGAGTGGTGAGCAGGATGGCCGTACCAGGCATATATTTCTTGACGAGAGAGACAAACGAGCGTACCTGGCCGCCAAACTCTTCCGAGTTAAAACGGCGGCCGAAAGTCTCGTTCGTTCCCATCGAGATGATCAGCAGGGAAGGCTTCAGCAAAGCCAACTGGCGCACGTAGGATTCATCCGTGTAATTGACATACATCGCCCCGTTCACACCGACCGAATGATAGAGGACGCCCGGACGGCCGTTTGTCAGGCTGAAACCGTAATAGACATTCTTGAAGGAAGAGGCCGGAAGCAGCTGATCCGTTCCCTGTTTCCGGCGGGTACTATGAAGTTGCAACGTGTCCACCTGATAAGCGATACGGAACGTATCGGCCAGGACACCCGCGACAGCCGGAGCCGTGGCCAACGAGGTCTTTACGGAATCTTTGAGCGGGCCTGCCGGCAACATCGGCATGGCTTTCTCCCCCCGGTAGAGGATCGCCTGGTTGAAGGAATAGCCGGCTCCGTTGTTAGGCGCTATCCGGACATCCAAATTGATAGAGGGGGAAACAGACTGGATACCGATCCCGCCGATCCCGACCGGGCATTTTTTATTACTCTGGATGCAACGTCCCGCCACCCATTCGCGGACGGAAGAAGAGATGAAATAGTCGTCCGGCTCATTCGTCTTGCTCAATTTGAACGGAGCGATCCATCCGCGTCCGGCATTCCCGAACTGCGCCTGCAAAAGACGCATCATCTTGCCGGAAAAATAACCGGCCTGTATGTGGGAATCGCCTAAATGGACGATCGTCAATACGGTGTCCTTTCCCGCCCTGAGCGAATCCAGTCCGGCAAAGAAGGGCTGCAACGACGAGGGCGACAGGATCGAGTCGACCTCCTTCCCGATCGAATAAGTGCGGGAAGGGAGCGGGATCGTGTCGAAACCGGCCAGTTCCCGCGCCTGGCGCGGATTCGCCAAAGAACTATCTTTATCCTGATAAAGCCGGTTCCCCTGCAATTCCACGTTTAACGCAGAACCGGGTAGCTTTCCTTTGGCACCGGCGGCGCTGATGCCTATCAAAACCAGGTAAGCCGATAGGCTAACGAGCCACTTTGTCTGCTTCATCATAAA
Source organism: Parabacteroides sp. (assembly GCF_977054455.1). Lineage (NCBI taxonomy): Bacteria > Pseudomonadati > Bacteroidota > Bacteroidia > Bacteroidales > Tannerellaceae > Parabacteroides > Parabacteroides sp. The sequence goes on from NZ_CDRTCT010000016.1 coordinate 81,441, forward strand.
ACTCCTTTTCTAATAATATTGCTTTCAACAAGGCAGAAGCGATCTCTTTACCTCCCCTGAAACTCAAATGCGTATAATCTTTGCTGGCCCAGTTGTTCTCCACGAAGCGGACCATGCTGTTCTCTCCTCCCATCGCCCCGAAGACATTCCAGAACGCGACGCCCGAACGGCGGGCTGTCTGCCGCTGTGCGTGCAGCAAGGCCAATACGGCGGGCATCGTTTCGAATGTCCCGTCCACCTGCCGGCTCCTGTCCGAAACGCCCAACATCAGGATATCGGCATCGGGGAAGCAGACGCGCACGTGGCGTACGGCTTCTTCCATCCGCTTGGCGTACCAGCCGTACTGGAGCATGCTGTCGCTGACGATATTCAACCCGTACTGCAAAACGACCAGATCATAGGGGCGTATCGCGTTCAACTCCCGGCAACGGGCGCTGTCCAGCCTCGAAAGGATCATCCCCGAATTGCCGCGCAACGAATAATTGTCCACGATCACCCCGGAATTATCTTCGAGCGCGACTCCGAGAGCCCGGAAACCTGCCGTATCGGCAAAGCTGAAAGCGGCTTCCGTAAAGGTCCCTGTTTGTTCATATTGCGTGATGACGGATGTCGGCTCCAATGTTTCGCGGATCGTGTCCTGCGTGCCGTTGCAAACCAACGTCATCCGGGTGCGGGTATTCTTTTCATACAAGAGCTTGAGGGAAGAAACCGTTTTCAGTTCCGGATAGCGGTCTGTCGTCTTGACCGAGATAGTCGGCTTCTCGCCTTTCGGTTCGAACGTCATCCCGGAAAGCGTAAACCGGTGACGGTGGTCCGTCAGCATGGACCGGGTGGTCCAGCCTTCCGCCTTTTGCTCGACCGTCGGACGGAACTGGGCGGCTACCGACGTAACCGGGACGAAACCGACTCCGCGCCCTCCGAACCGCTTCTGCATTCCCGAACGGAAATCGGCCACCACGATATCGCCTTCGATAAACGAATCGCCCAAAAAGGCGACACGCACCGGGCGACCCGCCTGCCTGCTATTCCTCAAAGCGGCAAAGAACCGTTTCAGGCCGATGTGGCCGACGGAGTAATCCTCGATACGCGTTCCCAGCGAATCGGCTCCCTTGTCCGCGTACATAACCTTGTAGAGCGAATCGCGCAGTGCAAGGGCGACGGAATCGATACCGGTCGTTTTCAGGATCGAATCGCGCATGGCGGCCGAATCTATCCGGACCGTATCCGGTTGTTCCAGTTGCATACGCAAGGAATCCATAGACAGGGATTCAGGCTTTACCCTGAGATCGGAAAGCAAATCAACCTTTTTTATTTTCATTCCGAACAGCTGGTCCGGTAAGTAATAAAGCCCCAAACAGATACCTAACGCAATCAGTAGCAGGAGCAAAAGCCTGCCGAAATTATTATCTTTATTCATCTAAGTCCTCTCTTTCGAAGCCACAAAGATAAGAAACAAACGCAATTTATTACAAACTCTGCCGTTTCATATATACATATCCGTTACTTTTGGCTTGATCCAAAAGTAACCAAAAGATCAAGGCCGAACCTGCTTCGCTACTCCGTTCCCTTCGTTCGCTGTCGCGTCTGAAACTCGCTTCGCTCAAACAGCAGACGCTCCGGACGCTCACTACGGTCTCTGCGCTTAACGCTCACCAGCTTAGGCCGGAAGTAGAGCCTGACGGCTCTTGGGGGATGGCCGATACCGACACCTATATGACAGACGGTATCGGCCATCCCAAGAGAAAGCGGAGCTTTCTTGGAAAGGCCTAAGCGGACGGGCGTCAAGCGGAGGACAAAGGTGAAGCGGCAGGAGCCTGCGCTGTCTGAGCGAAGCGAGTTTCGCAGGCGACAGCGGAACCTTTGCCCGGAGTAGACCGGACGGTTCAGCCTTGATCTTTTGGTTACTTTTCCATCAAGGGAAAAGTAACATTAACAAATTACAAATATGGAAACTCCGAAAAACAAAAACTGGAAAGTACTGAAAAGTGAATATCTATCCCGCCAACCCTGGTTTACCGTACGCCGGGAAGAGGTGGAACTGCCGAACGGAAACAGGATTCCTGAATATTATATATTCGAATATCCGGAATGGATCAACGTGATCGCAATCACCAAAGAGCAGAAATTCGTATTTGTCAGCCAATACCGTCATGGCCTGGGTATCACGGCCTACGAACTTTGCGCCGGTGTCTGCGAAAAAGAAGACGCCTCCCCGCTCGTCTCCGCCCAGCGGGAATTGCTCGAAGAGACCGGCTACGGCAACGGGAACTGGAGCGAACTGATGGTGGTGGGCGTCAATCCGAGCACCCATACCAACCTGACGTACTGCTATCTCGCCACAGATGTAGAACCGGTCATGGCACAACATCTGGAAGACACGGAAGACCTGAGCGTCCATCTCCTGACTCTCGACGAAGTAAAAGAATTACTCCTGAACGACCAAATCAAACAAGCGCTCCATGCCGCTCCGCTTTGGAAATACATGGCGATGAATCATTTGATTTGAGAATACCGAATCGGCAACATCATTCCAGAATCAAGTTATTTTTTTTTACCGAACAATTCAGAATGGCTGCCGATTCTAAGCACATCAATTATATTTCCGTCAATCCAGATAAGAAGAAAATCTCCCTCTATGTGACATTCCATACAACCCCTATATTCGCCTTTCAACATGTGGGCTCTATACCCGTCCGGCAATTCAATTTCATTCTCCAGCATTCGAAACACCTCTAACAACTTTGCCAGCTTGATGGGGTCGTTCCGATACTTTTTGAAGTCCTTTTTATATTGTGTTGAATAACGCAATGTTTTCATCACTCACAGGACTTTATGAAGGCATCCATGCTGCTCGTGTTTATTGTACCGGCGAATTTACCTGCACGTGCCTCCTTTATGGCTGCAATCGTTTCCTCATTTGGTTCGGTGTACATAGCGTCCATTAAAGTGCTCTCTACAAAATTATTCAAGCTTCTGTTCGCTTTTTTAGCGTGCTCCTGCAAAAGTTGCAACAAGTCTTCACGCAGACGAAACGAAGTTTGTTTTCTTATCACTGTATCCATATTGTTGTTCTATTATATCGTATTACAAAAGTAATATACTTGCACACGAAAAACAAACTTTTAACGTACTTCGTTCATTCTACTTTGATGGTAATAAAGCAACGGATGGGTGGCAATTTTTCTTTTTCCCCCAAGAAAATGAACCATAAAAAGAATGCATCAAAAAGCTTTTGTGCAAAAAAAATGAATGGTCAGCTCAAACCCTTATTGTTCATTTTCCCAAAAATCCCCATTCGTCCAAATCGAAACCCATAGGCATGAAAATCGATTTTCATACCCGTGAAAATGGAATTTCCCGCAAGGGTAATATTTTTTAATAATCTTACACATGCTATAACGCTGATTCTCAACAGGCGTCAAAACCACGTTTTCCAGGGGGGATATTGTCATATTTTTTTGATTCTGCATACCGATGTATTGCACAATCCCGAAAAAGCATTATTTTTGTTCGCATTAGCAACATATCACCAATGAAGTTCAAACTTAGTATCATATTCGCGTTATTCTTTACCATACTTTGCGCCAACCGGTTACAGGCCCAGGAGAAAGCATTTCCCAAGAAAGGGGAAGGCGTCACCCTGTTCCTCAAACGCCACAACCGTACAGGCGCCGCTTATCAGAAGCAGTTCATCGAGCTGAACAAAAACAAGTTAGGCAAAGGGAACGCCCTTCGGATGGGAGTCAAATATACGCTTCCCCCCTTGCAGGGAAAAGAAGCTGTCGCAGCCGCCGCCAAACGGGCGGACTATGAACCGTTGTTCGGCAAAGAACTGGCCTCCTATAAAGTGACATCGTCCGAACTGAAAGGCGCCTGTTTCTACCTGGTCAGCGGGCATGGAGGCCCTGATCCCGGAGCAATCGGGCGGATTGGCAAAATCGAGTTGCACGAAGACGAATATGCCTACGACATCGTGCTTCGCCTGGCACGCAACCTGATGATGAAAGGAGCCAAAGTCCACATTATCATCCAAGATGCCAAAGACGGAATACGGAACGACAAATACCTGAAGAACAGCAAACGGGAGACCTGCATGGGCAGTCCGATCCCTTTCAACCAGGTTCGCCGCCTGAAACAACGGAGTGACAAGATAAACACGCTGTTCAAGCAGGATAAACACGCCTACAAACGGGCTATCTTCGTGCATGTGGACAGCCGGAACAAGGGGCACCAGACCGATGTCTTTTTCTACCACCAGGACAAGAACTCCGAAAGCAAGCATCTGGCGAAAACCATGCGGACGACTTTCACCCATAAGTATAAAAAGCACCAGCCGGGACGCGGATTTACAGGGACGGTGGACGGACGGAACCTCTACGTGTTGAGGCATACGACACCGGCCTCCGTTTTCGTCGAGTTAGGCAACATCCAGAACAGTTTCGACCAACAGCGAATCATCCTGAGCGATAACCGTCAGGCGCTCGCGAACTGGCTTTGCGAAGGATTTGTCACCGATTACAACCGATACAGGAAAAAAACACGGTAAAAAACAACATTCATCCGTTAAAAAGACTACTTTTGCATGTGAAACTAAATAGAACATCGTTTTAAGCATATCATGAGTACTCCATATATATCCCCGTTCGCGAAACCCGTATATGTCATGTTGAAGCCCGTCGGTTCGGTTTGTAACCTAGCGTGCGAATACTGCTATTACCTTGAGAAAGGGAAACTTTATCCGGAGGTGAAGAATCATATCATGAGCGAACAGTTACTGGAAAAATTCATCAAGGAATATCTGGAATGCCAGACGATGCCGCAGGTTCTCTTTACCTGGCACGGGGGTGAAACGCTGATGCGTCCGATCAGTTTCTACAAGAAAGCGCTGGAATTGCAACGCAAGTACGGCCGAGGACGCCAGATCGACAACTGTATCCAGACAAACGGGACGCTGCTGAACGACGACTGGTGCCGTTTCTTCAAGGAGAACAACTTCCTTGTAGGAGTCTCGATAGACGGCCCACAGGAGTTTCACGACGAATATCGCCGCAACAAACAGGGACTTCCCTCCTTCTATAAAGTGATGAAAGGAATCGAGCTGATGAAAAAGCATGGCGTGGAATATAACGCGATGGCAGTCGTCAATGACTACAACGTGGATTATCCGCTGGAATTCTATCACTTTTTCAAGGAAATAGATTGCCACTACATCCAGTTCACCCCGATTGTGGAACGCCTCGGATTCCATCAGGACGGAACATTGCTCACCTCGCCGGAACAGCAGGATGCCAATATCAAGCTGGCCCCTTTTACGGTCGATGCCGGAAAATGGGGAGATTTCCTTTGCGCGGTCTTCGACGAATGGCTGAAAGAGGATGTCGGGAATTATTATATCCAGCTTTTCGACTCCACACTGGCAAACTGGGTCGGCGAGCAACCGGGCGTCTGTACGCTGGCACGCACTTGCGGACATGCCGGAGTGATGGAGTTCAATGGCGATGTATATGCCTGCGACCACTTTGTATTCCCGGAATATAAGTTGGGGAACATCCATGCCCAGACGCTTACCGAGATGATGTACAGCCAGCGCCAACTGAAGTTCGGGGCGGACAAATATGAAAAACTCCCTACCCAGTGCAAGGAGTGTGATTACCTGTTTGCCTGCAACGGCGAATGCCCCAAGAACCGTTTCCTCCACACGGCAAACGGCGAACCCGGATTGAACTATCTATGTAAAGGTTACAAGAAATTTTTCAAGCATGCGGCTCCTTACATGGATTTCATGAAAAAAGAATTGTTGGCCGAACGCCCGCCTGCGAATGTCATGCAATGGGCGAAAGAAATTAAAAATTGAGAATTAAAAATTAAAAAATAAATCATCATTTATTATATGAAAATCAACAGACGTGATTTTATTAAAACAGGAGGTATGGTTATGCTTGGATCATTAGCGGCTCCTTCATTCTTAGGAAGCTGTACCGGGAACGGGGCAGATCAGGCTACCGGCATCTCATTCGCTCAGAACCATTTTGGTGTCAGTGAAAGCGACATGAAAAAAGTGCTGACTGCAGCACTTGAAAAAGGCGGCGACTATGCCGATCTTTTCTTTGAACATTCTTACCGGAATAACATCGGATTGCAGGACGGAGCCGTAAACCGTGCTTCTTCCAATATCGATTTCGGTATGGGTGTACGCGTATTGGCCGGTGACCAGACCGGTTATGCGTATGTAGAAAACGTGACTCTCGACGAGATGCTGAAAGCAGCCCGTACGGCAGCCCGTATCGCAACCGGTTCGGCGGGAAAAGCTCCGGCGGGCCTGACGGAGGAACCGATCCAGAATAATTATTACGGTGTACAGACTCCCTGGGACGAACTCGCCGTAAATGCAAAGACTCCGTATCTTCAGAAACTGAACGACCAGATTTTTGCGCTCGACAAACGGGTACACAAGGTAATGGCCTCATTGGGAGACACGACTTCACACATCCTGTTCTGCAACTCCGAAGGACAGATGTACTACGACTATCGCCCGATGGTGACGCTGAGTGCCGTCTGCATCATGGAGGACAACGGGAAGATCGAAAATTCGTATGCCTCCCGCGCTTTCCGTATGGGAGCCGAATTCCTGACAGACGATATCATTGCCGAAGTGGCCAAGGAGGCGGTGGAGAAGACTTCCATCCTGTTCCAGGCCATCAAGCCTAAAGGAGGCGAAATGCCGGTCGTAATGGGTGCCGGAGGGTCCGGTATCTTGTTGCACGAAGCAATCGGCCATGCTTTCGAAGCCGACTTCAACCGCAAGAACACGTCTATCTTCTCCGACCAGCTGAACAAGAAGGTTTGTAACGAACATATCAATGTGGTGGACGACGGTACGATTCCTTTCAACCGCGGTTCTGTCAATATCGACGACGAAGGCATTGCCGGACAGAAGACCTACATCGTGAAAGAGGGTGTACTGACCAGCTATCTGCACGACCGTATCAGCGCCAAGCACTACGGTATTCCGTCAACGGGCAACGGCCGCCGCGAATCATTCCGCCAGATGCCGATCCCGCGTATGCGTGCTACCTATATGGAAGCCGGAAACGTGACGGAAGAAGAGATGATCTCGACCGTGAAGAAAGGCATCTATGCCTCCAGCTTCACCAACGGGCAGGTACAGATCGGTGCGGGCGACTTCACCTTCTTCGTGAAAGACGGTTACCTGATCGAGAACGGCAAACTGACACAGCCGATCAAGGATATCAATATCATCGGTAACGGTCCGCGTGCGTTGGCCGATATCACGATGGTCGGAAACAATTACAAGATGGATAACGGCACCTGGACATGCGGCAAGGACGGACAATCCTGTCCGGTAACCTGCGGTATGCCGTCAGCATTAGTTAGTAAACTTACAGTAGGAGGAGAAAATTGATATGATAACAAACGAAAATAAAAAGCTGGCTCAGTGGGCCATGGAATTTGCCCTGAAAAACGGTTGCCAGGCCTCACGTGTAAGCATCTATAACGGATCGAGCAGTTCTTTCGAAATACGCGACATGAAAATGGACCGTTTGCAACAGGCATCGGAAAACAGCTTGGTGATCCATTTGTATGTCGACGGGCGTTTCGGTTCCTTCTCTACCAACCGCCTGGATAAAAAGGAACTGGAAGGTTTCATCCGTAACGGCATCGCTTCCACCCGCTTCCTGGCGGAAGACAAGGCGCGTACGTTGCCCGATGCTTCCCTTTATTATAAAGGAGGAGGCGCCGATCTGAAGCTGATCGATCCGAAGTTCGACTCGATCCAGCCGGACGATAAAGTGGCGTTGGCCATGAACGTCTGCAACGAAATGATGGGGAAAGATGCCCGTATCATCTCTGCCAATTCATCCTACAGCGACGAAAAGGATTTCAAATATATGGTTGCCAGCAACGGCTTCGAAGGGGAAGCATCCGGTTCTTCTTTCAGCCTGGTTGCCAGTGTAAGCATCAAGGGCGAAGGGGATGCCCGCCCGGAATCTTACTGGTTCGATTCTTCTCTTTACTACGATACGCTGGTCAAGGAAGGTTTGGGGGCAAAGGCTCTGGAACGTGTAATGCGTAAACTGGGACAGAAAAAAGTCGCCTCAGGCAAATATCAGATGGTTGTGGACAATATGAATTCCTCCCGCCTGCTCTCTCCGGTAATCGATGCGTTGTACGGTTCTTCCATCCAGCAGAAGAACTCGTTCCTGTTGGATAAAATCGACCAGAAAGTATTGGGTGACCGCCTGACGATCATCGACGAGCCGCACATGGTGGGTGCATCCGGCGCCCGTTATTTCGATGGCGAAGGGATAGCGACAAAACGTTTGCCGGTGTTTGAAAACGGCGTTCTGAAAACCTATTATATCGATACCTATTCAGCCAACAAGATGGGTATGAAACAAACGATCGCCTCTCCTTCTATCCTGACCATGCAGATGGGAAATAAAGATACGGATGGTCTGATCGCTTCTGTCGATAAAGGTATTCTGGTAACGGGTTTCAACGGCGGTAACAGCAACAGCACGACCGGGGACTTCTCCTACGGTGTGGAAGGTTTCCTGATTGAAAAAGGCAAACTGACACAGCCCATCTCCGAAATGAACGCGACAGGCAACATGATCTCCTTATGGACGGGCTTAGCCGAGGTCGGCAACGACCCGCGCACGTTCTCCAGCTGGCGTGTCCCTTCGTTACTATTCGACGGAGTGGATTTTAGCGGGCTATAAAAAACAAAACATATCGTAAAAAGGCGGGCTAAATCGAAGTCCGCCTTTTATTTTCCCTGATTATTTGTTTCTTCCGATATATTACTTACATTTGTATCACTATTAATCAATAAGCGAATTAACTATGAAGCGTAAAACGGGACAAGTATCGGTAACTCCGATAATCATCAATGAGAAACTTGGTGATTTCTTTATCGATATTGCCAAATTGGTCTTTGCAGGAGTTGTATTAAGTACGTTATTGGACATAACAAGTGATAAACTGTTAGTTTTAATATTGGGTATTTCAGCTACCGTTGTTTTTGTTATTGTGGGTCTTAAATATTACAAAGAAAAAGGAGGTAAATAATGGAAGCAGTATATTTATTTAGCAGTATGATTATTTTCGGATTAATTATGATTGCTATTCTTTCCTATCGGGAACGAAAGTATAAAAAAGAGCATCCGGAAGAATGTAATTAATAAAAAGGAGGTGTGTCAAAACTCCTTTATCACGATCTTTAAGGCACGGATTTCACGGATTACGCGGATTTACACGGATAAATTTATTATCTTTCCGTGTAATCCGTGTAATCCGTGCCTAAATTGTGTCTATTGTAAGCAGGATTTTCTTTTTGACACACCTTCTTTTCTCTATACCAACAGGTATATCGAGATAAAATGGCAGATGCTGCCTCCCAATACGAAGAAATGCCACACAGGATGCATATACTTATATTTGTCTAAAAAGAAAAACAGGCTGCCTGCCGTATAAAACAACCCTCCTCCGATCAACCAATACAGGACATCCATCGAACCGGTCTCACGAAAGACATGTAGCAAGGGTTTAAAAGCAATTACGACTACCCAACCCATAGCCAGATAACAGACCGTTTTCAGATGGTCTTTCTTTCTCATCTTCCGGAAACTCAGCCAGACACCTACCACTGCCGCGATCCAGACGATAGCGAATAGTGACCAGCCCCAATAGCCTTCCTGCCGGAGAGCCACCAACGTAAAGGGCGTATAAGTTCCCGCAATATGCAGATAAATCGCACTGTGGTCGAATCGTCGCAAGAGCCTTTTCTGTCGTGCGTGGGTCGAAGCATGGTAAAATGTAGAAGTCACATACGAAAGGGTCATACAAACGGCATAAACAGCAAAACTGCCAACCGCCCAAGGATTGCCGCTTCGAATAGCCGCCATCATCAAAACGACGATAGCGGCTATTCCAAAGAGCATTCCGGCGCCATGTGTCAAGACATTGGCTACCTCTTCACCATATGTTTGTCGTTGCCGGGCAATCATCCGCTTATAATTGTTCAGCCTTGAACCCGGCCTCTTTTACTGCTGCAATCACTGTAGCAGGAGCAATATCGACTTTCACCTCCAATACCTTATTCGGATCGGCCAGATCGATCGACCAGTCATCCGAAGCCATTACCGTATTGAGCTTTGCACCTATTGCCGCTACACATCCGCCACACTTCGCATTCGTTTTAAATTTTGTTGTTGCCATAATCATTCTAATTTTAAATTGTTATTTCATGAATTTTAATCGTAAACTATTCAATACCACCGATACGGAGCTGAAAGCCATTGCGGCGCTCGCCAGCATCGGATTCAACAGCAATCCGTTTATCGGGAACAGGACACCCGCAGCCAATGGAATGCCGATCACATTATATATAAATGCCCAAAACAAGTTCTGATAAATCAGGCGGACTGTTTGTTTGGACAAACGGATCGCATCGGGCAGCAACAGCAGGTCGGACGTGATAAGCGTGACCATAGCCACATCCATTGCAATATCGGTCCCTTTTCCCATCGCGATACTGACATCGGCCCGTGCAAGCGCCTGCGAGTCGTTAATGCCATCGCCGACCATCGCCACTTTCTTTCCTTGTTGCTGTAAAGATACGATATATTCCTCTTTATCGTTCGGCATTACCTCCGCCTTATAATGATCGATCCCCAATGTTGCGGCAACCCGTTCGGCAGTCCGGATACCGTCGCCTGTCAGAAGATGTACTTCTATTCCCTGTTTTTTCAGTTCCTTAACGGCTTCCGCTGAAGTCGGCTTGATACGGTCCGAAATCGCCAGGACAGCCAACAGACGGGCATCCTGACCATAGAAGACAACGCTTTGCCCCTCTTCCTGCCATTGTTCGATTTGCTTCCGTGCCTTTTCCGGAACATCGGCCCGGAAAATTTCAAGTAATCCCTGGCTCCCCACCCAGTAGGTGTCTCCTTCGACCTGGATACGTACGCCCCGCCCCGTCAGGCTCTCGAAATTTTCGGTCTCACAGACCTTTGCCCCGGAATCTTCCAACCATCGGATAATAGCGGATGCCAGTGGATGTTCGGACTTCTGCTCAGCCGTGTACAGGATATCCGAATAACGGGTATTGCCATCTGAAATCCAGTATGAATCCGTGACAACCGGCACACCTTCCGTCAATGTCCCGGTCTTATCCAAAACAACTGTATCGACCTTGCATAGATTTTCCAGGGCGAAGGCATCCTTGATCAGGATATGCCGTTCGGCTCCTTTTCCCATTCCGACCATCAAGGCCGTCGGCGTAGCCAATCCCAACGCACACGGGCAAGCAATCACCAGAACCGAGACGGCAGATAGCAATGCATACGAGAAATGGTTTCCTCCCCCTATCACCAGCCAACAAACAAAGGTGAGAAGCGAAAGCAATACGACGGCAGGGACAAATATGCCACTTATTTTATCTACAATCCGCTGAACGGGAGCCTTACTTCCCTGTGCCGACTGTACCATCTGCACGATCTGGGCCAACACGGTCGTCTCCCCGACACCTGTCGCCTCCATCGTGAAGGCGCCCTTCTGGTTGATCGTTCCGGCCAACACCCGATCACCGGCATTTTTCTCCACCGGAATCGGTTCTCCGCTCAACATGCTTTCGTCCACCGAAGAACTCCCCTGCAAAAGCGTCCCGTCCACCGGAATCTTTTCACCCGGCCGTACACTGACTATATTGCCGACCTGAAGAGCAGAAATAGGAACTTCCTCTTCTCTCCCGTCCGTTACCAAACGAGCTGTCTTAGGTTGCAATCCCATCAATCCTTTTATAGCCGAAGAGGTACTGTTCTTTGCCCGCTCTTCCATCAGTTTGCCCAACAAAACGAACGCGATGATCACGCCAGAGGCCTCATAATAAACATGCGGCTCCAAACCTTTCTCCAGCCAGAATCCGGGACATAAGGTATTGAAAAGGCTGAACAGAAAAGCAATCGAGGTACTGAGTGCGACCAATGTGTCCATATTGGCTTTTCCCTTGAGGGCATGCCGTACACCGTTCACGTAAAACGAGCGTCCGAAAAAGACCATAATGGCCAAAGCCAAGACCATCATGATCCAGTTCCCAAACGGCATATGCATGAACACCATCCCCAAAAGCGCCAACGGAATAGACAGCACCCATGCTCCTATGGTATTCCTCTTCAATATCTTATAATGCTTTCGCGCCATCTCTTCCTGCATGGCTACAGGATCTTCCGCTTCCACTATCAGATCATATCCGGCAGCCTGCACAGCTGTTTGCATAGCCTCCAAAGTGATAACGGACGGTTTATAAGTTACCGTCAACGTATTGGCAGCGAAATTCACGCTTGCCTTCTCCACACCGGGCAACGCCTGCACCGTACTCTCCACGTTCGCCGCACAAACGGCACAACTCATTTCAAGAACAGGCAATACCTTTGTTTCTGTTTCTCTCATATCGCGTTCAAATGTCAAATTTGTTTCATTAGTATAACAAAGATACGGTTTATTCGGTTATTTTGGAACCAAATAAATATTCTTTGATTTTAATAGAATTATTTGCAGAAAGAGGCTATTATTTAACATTCGAATATGCGACCTTTGTCCGGTAATCAAACGAATGAACGAATTAAAAAATAAGACGTATGATACTTGATTCATTGAACAACACTGAAAAAATCGAATGCCTGCATCCTTTATTTAAAAAAGCATTCGACTACTTGAAATCGACGGACTTCTCTAAAATGGAAGACGGTAAGTATGAACTGGAAGGTTCCCGTTTATATGTAAACGTTGCCAGTATCTTCGGTAAGGAAAAGAAAGATGCCGCTATCGAAACACACAAAAAATACATCGATATCCAGATGCCTTTGTTGGGTGTCGAAAAGATCGGTTGGAAACCGGGATGTGAATTGCAGGAAGAATCCTCTCCCTACAACGAACAGAAAGACATTACTTTTTATATAGACCGTCCGACAGCTTACACGAAAATTTATCCGGGACAATTCGCAATCTATTTTCCGGAAGACGGACATGCTCCCGGTATCGGGCAAGGAAATATTCGCAAAGTGATCGTAAAAGTACAAGTAGAAGAATAAATAACGGAGAGGCTGTCAAAACTCCATTCTGTTCTGGCAGGCTTGACCTGCCAGACATACATTGAAAGAAAATTCGAATAACATGGTATAAAACACACTTCTTTTGAAATTTATGTTCCAAATTTTCTTTGAAAATCAAAAGTTTTCTTTAATTTTGTGTCGAGATTTATGCAATAAGGAGTAATCATCCCAATGAAATCAAACGTTCTAACCCTATCCTAAGAATCAGATTAGGCTGGGGTTATGTGTTTTTATGACGGTGGTTCCAAGATTGCAAAATCAAATAGAAGATTATAATTGACGCAGGGTACACACTAAAAAGCCAAAAATGAAATTAATTCTAATTGTTGATGATAAACCGGAAATAGCAAAAATCGTTATGATCTACTTATCCAGTTCCTATCAGGTGGTTTACAAGGAAAATCCTGTAAAAGCCATATCATGGATGGATGAAGGTAATATTCCGGACGGCATAATCTCTGATTTGAATATGCCTGAAATGAGTGGGGAAGAATTTGTTCGTTATTTGAAAGGAAATGATCTTTTTAATCATATCCCTATTTTAGTATTATCGAGCGAAGAAAGCAGCGCTAAAAGAATACAGCTGTTAGAAGATGGGGCTGAAGATTTTATCGTAAAACCCTTTAACCCCGAAGAATTGAGGATTAGGGTAAAAAGACTTGTAAAATAACAGATATGGAATATATCTTTTTTGGTAATCACACCTCTCTGCCCGGCAGGTTGGAGAGAGCCTTGAATCAAACAGTTGTAGAATGTCCGACGCTCACGGAATTTTGCCAGGCAATGGTACATGTTAACACTGTCAACTGTTGTGTCTTTTTGGAAAGGGATAACATTAAGGCAGATTTGGACACGATTCGGAAATTACGCCAACTTTATATGTTCGCATATATCATTTTATTCAGTGGTCCTTTAGATAAAGAAGATAAAATTGCATATATCAAAGCAGGTGTCAACTGCGTAATCACAGAAAACATAACAAAAGAGGAATTGCTGCGTTTACTTGCGATTGCCGAAGACTTCCTAAACAAAAAAGCGATCTGCGAGAAGAAGGACGAAAAAGCGGACAGATTATACTCTTTCCGGTTGCCTTTTTGGAAACGGGCTTTTGATATCGTCTCATCTTTAGGAGCCATACTTTGTTTATCTCCTGTTTTCATTATCACCGCTATCGCTATAGAGTTGGAAAGCCAAGGTCCTGTCATCTATAGGTCCAAACGGGTAGGAAGCAACTATAAAATATTCGATTTTTACAAGTTCAGATCCATGTATCCCGATGCTGATAAAAGGCTGGCTGAATATAAAGCTCAAAATCAGTATAACGTAGAGATAGAAGGGCTAACCCCTTCTACCTCTGCGGCACTGCAGCAGACTCCATTAGCAAATGATCGATTGACAGGCGCTCTTCTATATTCCGATAACTTTAGCACGACAGAGCATGATTATCTAAAAAATAAATCGACGGAACGCGCCAATACTTTCTTTAAAATGGAAAACGACCCGCGTGTCACCCGTATAGGCCGGATTCTGAGGAAATACAGTATCGATGAACTTCCGCAATTATTCAATATCTTAAAAGGAGACATGTCTGTCGTTGGCAACCGGCCTCTACCCATTTACGAGGCGGAACAATTGACTTCGGACAATTACATAGAACGCTTCATGGCTCCTTCCGGGCTGACCGGCCTCTGGCAAGTGGAAAAGAGAGGGAACGGAGGCAACTTATCTCCCGAAGAACGTAAACAACTGGACATTAAATATGCCCGGACTTTTTCTTTCAGTTTGGATATGAAAATCATCTTCCGCACTTTTACGGCTTTCATCCAAGACGAAAATGTCTAAATCCCGAGGAGGAACAACATGAAAACAACACTTATATTATTATTGATATTCAGCACCATACATTGTGTAGCACAAAAACGTAAAAGCTATACGGACAATGCCACAGTGGTAGAAGTCGGCGCCAAGTCCGAATCCGACTCCATACAGGCTATGTTGGATGACTACGAACGCGTTCAATTGCCTCCCCTTTCAGTGTTTCTTCAATCCGTTTATGAGCATCCTTCGGTCAAAATATACGAAGCGAAACGGGACGAGGCTAATGCGGAAAGAACAATTACCCAACGGGAATGGCTTAGCTACCTAAGGTTACAAGGCACATATCAATACGGGCGAAATAATCTCTATTCTACTTCCTCTACAGATGGGGATCCCATAATCAGTAATGTAGGAAACAACCAGAATTTATATAATGCAGGGGTATCCGTCAGTATCCCGATCGGCGACTTAGTGAGTAGAAAACAAAAAAACAAAGTAAAGAAAGCACGATATGCTCAACTGCAATCTCAATATGAAATGTCGATAGAAGAACGAAAATTGATGATTTTACAAGCATATAATAATGTACTCCAGCAATTGGCAACGCTAAAAGCCAAATCTGATGCAGCCGCATTATATAATGCGCAAATGAAAATATCCGAACAGGATTTCATTAACGGGAAAATAGATATTACCTCTCTCTCTCTTGAAAGAGGACGCCGTTCAAGTGCAGTCATTACCTACCAAGAAGGCCGTGCCGCCTTGCATAATGCCGTCACATTATTGGAAATGCTTACGAATGTGAAGATTATCAACAGAAGCAGCCAGGAAGAATAATGAATATCACATTATACATAATACGTTTTCTTTACCGGATTCGATATCAAATGATATTTGGCACTGCTATTGTTACGGGATTAGTTATCTATTTTTCACGTTTCATACCTAAAACATATACTGTAAAAGCAACAATTTATACAGGCATTGTCTCCGACACCGGTCTGAATAGTGATCAACCGACCAACTGGAAATCTGTAGAAAATATGTTTGATAACCTTGTCAAATTGACTCAGGAAAAAGGTATACAGAAAAATATCGCAATCAAATTACTCGCTATAAATCTCGTCCACGGCGATCTCGATCAAGACAACGTTTATATAAGAGCCAAGAATTACCAAAATCTAATCAAAATCATACCGGAAGATTTATTACAGCTGGTTGACAAAAACTCGGAAGAAAAAACAATCGATAACTTCATGAAATACATGAAAAACGATCCGGAAAATTTTCTGTACGGATTACTGAACGGCGACGGACCGTTTTATAGCTATAAGAAACTATCTTCTCTTAACGCAAAAAGGTTGGGGAACAGCGATCTTATAGAGATTTCTTACCAAACTACGGATCCTGGTATCACTTTAAACACAATCAAACTCATATATGACGAATTGCGTACCGCCTATGAAGACATACGCTATAAAACGACCAATGATATCGTTGCCTATTACGAAAAAGAACTCAAAAGACAACAGACAAAACTATCAAGTCTGGAAGACAAATTAGTTAACTATAGTGTAGAAAACAGCATCATCAACTACTCGGAACAGACAAAATCTATCGCCAGTTCATATTCCGATTTTGAAAATCGATACGAAGCAACCCGGAGAGCTTACGAAAGTGCGGACAAAGTCATTCAGGAAATGGAACAATATATGAATATTCGAAGTAAACTGGTAAAAACCAATGACGATTTTATCCAAGTTCTGAATGAGATCTCTACTATCAACGGAAAAATTACCGAAATCGAAACATTCAGTTCGGAAGAGATGCAGGCTAAAAATACGAAACTTAAAGAATATAAAGAACAATTAAAGAATGCCGAACAGAAAATCGCCTCTTTGACAATGCTAATAAACAGCTACAAAGAAAGCAAAGAAGGAATTGCAATCAACGGACTTGTAGACGAATGGCTCAGGCAAACGATAGTGAAGACAAAAGCGAAAGCAGAATTGGATGTTTTGGATCAAAGAAGAGAGGTTTACAATGAACAATATAAGATTTATTCTCCTATCGGAACACAGATAGACAGGCAACAACGCGAAATTAAAGTATTGGAACAATCCTATTTGCAAATGTTACATGCACTGAATATGGCTAAAATGAAACAAAAAGACATACAGCTCACATCTGCAACATTGAGATTGATTTCCGAACCGACATTTCCCATACTTAGTGACAAAAGCAAGCGTTTGTTACTGGTTTTGGCATCTTTCTTTGGCAGTATACTTTTTATTATCGGATTCAATTTGTTGATAGAACTACTGGACCGTACTCTACGGGATGCCGACCGCGCTAAACGGCTTACCGGACTTCCGGTTCTGGCTGCATTTACCGGGCATATCAATCTGAAATATAGGGGATTTACGAAGGCTTCTAACAGAGTTGTCGCCGCCTATTGTTGTAACCAATTAAATGTATTCCTGCAACTTGGCCATACTTCAATCATCAATTTAATTAGTTTTGGAGAGCAAGAGGGAAAAAGTTTTATTGCATCCTATTTACAGGAATATTGGGAAGACTTAGGGTACAGTGTCAAAATCATATCCTACGGCAAAGACTATAATTCGCAATCGATGGTGTATGCTCAGGCAAATAGCATTCATAGTATTTACGAGCCACCATACGGACAAGAAAGTCCTGATATCCTGATAGTCAAATATCCTCCGTTAAGGGATTACCCTATCTCCACTGCATTATTACAGGAAGCACAGGTCAATCTGTTAGTTGCAGATGCTTGCCGGGTATGGACAACCAGCGATACACAGCTTTTGGAGCATTTCAAGAAACAGATAAAAGATAAACCTCTTTATTTACTCTTGAATCGTACAGAACGAGAATTTGTAGAAGACTTTACCGGTCAGCTTCCACCCTATTCAGGATTGAAAAATTGGATATTCCGGTTAAATCAATTTGGTATCACAGCCAATAAGGCATAAAAATGGAAGGGATAAAAGGAAATACTAATTTTTTCAGCCCCTATTCATTAGTGATAATAGGGCTTATCCTGTTAGCCTATGCGTTGTTAAAGCAAATATGGCTGATGGCGGCAGGTGTTGTAATTTTGCCTTTTTTTACTTTTTATATTGTTACTGTACTGAACAAGCCCTATTGGGGATTCATGACCTTATTTACGCTGAATTATTTTTTTATCGGAATACTGCGTTATGTAAATATCCAAAACAGCAGTGTAATAATGGATATCTTTCTCGTCTTTCTATTAGTCAGTACATTTCTTTATGCTTTATGCGGAGGTAAAATGCCCTGGCAAAGAGCTAACAATAAACTGCTGTATATATCACTCGTATGGATGATCTATGTTTTTTTTGAGTTGTTCAATCCGTCGGCTGTTACTGAAGCTTGGATATTCACTCGTGGTTCTTTTTACAATTTCACACTATTAGTGTTATTAACCTCTCTGCTATTAAACAAAGTCGAAGATATCAAAAAAATATTATTCCTGCTGTCCATATTTACTCTGATTTCAGTAGGTAAAGCACTGATGCAGCGTTATATAGGGTTTGATTCAGGAGAAACCGATTGGTTGATAAGAAGTACAAGTTATAGAACTCATCTTCTGCGAACCGGAACCCGCTACTTTTCCATATTCTCAGATGCCGGAAATTTCGGTTCGAATATGGGAATGGCTACTGCCATTTATATGATTTTATCCTTCTATGTCTCAAATAAAAAACTCCGATATTACTATAGGTTCGTGTCTTTGCTTGCAGCTTATGCATTAATGATGTCCGGTACACGCGGCGCTATGATTGTCCCTCTCGGAGGATTAGCGATGTTTATCCTTCTCAATAAAAACATCCGCTATATTGTAGGAGGAGCTATCTGTTTGCTTTTTATTTATATTTTTTTCGCTCAAACACATATTTTAGAGTCAAACCGGCAAATAAGCCGTATGCGCACGGCTTTTCATCCGGAAAAAGATGCTTCTTACCTGGTCAGGAAAGCGAATCAGAAACGACTTGCCGAATATATGGTTCATAAACCGTTCGGAGAAGGCGTCGGCTTGGCAGGTGGAGAAGGAAGGCGTTTTTCTCGTCGTTTTACAACCGAAATACCAACAGACTCGCACTATGTCAGTATTTGGGTACAGTTTGGAGTTGTCGGATTATGCCTGCATATCGCCATTTTATTGTTTGTCATTGCATACAGTGCTTATCTGATCATGTTCCGCATACGAAACAGGGAATTGAAAGGCATGCTGATAGCCATGAATTGCGGTCTATGGGGCATCATGCTTAGTGCATACGGCAATAATTTTTTCTGGCAGTACCCGACAGGATATATCGTGTATATATTTCAGACTTTTCTTGTTTTAGGGAAATCGTATGATAATGAATTAACAGAACAAACAAAGTTAGAACCCAATATAAATACATTATAAGATGGATTTTGAATATGAAATAAACAAATGGTGGGTCTCCAACGGAGACAAACTGATAGAATATGCAGATGCAATCATATTCCTTTTGTTTCTGATAGCTGTATTGTATATTTTTATTTTTTCATTGGCTTCTTTGAAAAAGACGAGAAACAAATATCCTCCCGCCCGGAAAAAGCACCGCTTTGTCGTTCTTTTTCCTGCTTACCAGGAAGATGCCGTCATTGTTAATTCTGTATGTTCATTTCTGGAACAGGATTACCCGTCCTATTTGTATGAGGTTATCGTGATAGCAGACAAGATGCAGGAAAGAACAGTTCAGACCCTGAAAGCATTACCATCCATCACGGTATTGGAAGCAAATTATGCTCAGAGTACCAAAACAAATGCACTCCGCCTTGCCATGGATTACCTGAGTACGAAAACTGAAAAATGCGATATGGTTGTAATCATGGATGCGGACAATATCGTGAACACGTCTTTTCTGAATAAACTGAATGATGCCTATTATTCCGGATGCCTTGCCATCCAAACACACCGGGTTGCCAAAAACAGGAATACCAATACGGCCGTTCTGGACGCGGTCAGCGAAGAGATCAATAATTCCATTTTCCGTTCCGGACATACCCGTCTGGGGTTCTCTTCCGCATTGATAGGCTCCGGTATGGCTTTTGATTATGATTGGCTTAGACAGTATATTTACAAAGCCGCTCATGTCGGAGTAGATAAGCAACTCGAAAGCATGTTGCTTTCACAAAATATTTATATCGAATTTCTGGAAGACGTTTATACTTACGATGAAAAAATCGAAAAGAAGGGGCAGTTTTACGAACAACGCCGCAGATGGATCGCTACACAATTCACGAATCTGTTTTCCGGCCTGTGGAAACTACCCGGAGCATTTTTTTCGGGAAACTGGGATTATTGTGACAAACTCTTACAATGGATGATGCCTCCACGGGTGATTTTATTCGGTTTTCTGGTGATACTTTCGTTTGTAACCACTTGGTATGACTGGACTTTATCCCTTAAATGGTGGGGAATCACCTTCATACTGATCGTCTCGTTTTTCATGGCGATCCCGGATTATCTGGTAGACCATCGTTTCCGGAAAGCCATTATCAGCCTGCCGCTTTTATTCCTTTTGATGTTCTTCAATCTTTTCCGTTTGAGAGGAGCAAGCAAAGAATTTATTCACACGGTACATAGTGACCATTCATCCGATAAGAATTAATATAAAACCCCGACAAAATGAAAATCGCGATAGAAGCCCAACGCATTTTCCGCCCGAATAAGCACGGAATGGATTTCGTAGTCCTTGAAACCGTACGCGAACTACAGAAGATCGATAAGGAAAACGAATATTTCATTTTTGTAAGTCCGGGAACAGATCACTGTCTGGAAGAAACGGATAATGTACATATCATCGAAGTGAAATGTCCCAGCTATCCCCTTTGGGAACAATGGGCATTGCCACGTGCGATAAATAAACTCAAACCGGATTTGCTTCATTGCACAAGCAATACGGCACCTTTATACATTCAGGTTCCTTTCATCCTGACTCTTCATGACATCATTTTTTTGGAGAATAGACAAAGCAGCAGCAAATCTCTATATCAAAATATGGGATGGCATTACAGACGTCTGGTTGTACCTCGTATTTTGCCTAAATGCCGAAAAATAATCACCGTATCTCACTTTGAATGCAACCGGATACGGGAAACGCTTCATTTGCCGGAAAACAAGATCATGGCCATCTATAATGGTTTTAGCAATCATTTCCAGCCGTTGAATGACATAAAGGAAGTCATACGAAAATATATACCGTCAACCGGCTATCTGTTCTTCTTAGGGAATACGGACCCCAAGAAAAATACCCCCCGCACATTGAAAGCCTATCATTTGTATCTGCAACAATCCAAAGAGAAACGCCCCCTGTTGGTTGCAGACCTGAAACCGGAATATGTAGATGAGATTTTAAAAGAAACAGGTTTGGAGGATATCCGTCCTTACCTCCATTTGCCGGGTTACATACCCAACACCGATTTGCCATTCATATACAATGGGGCTTTTGCTTTCCTCTATACATCCTTGCGGGAAAGTTTCGGCATCCCTTTGCTGGAAGCTATGGCTTGCGGCATCCCGGTAATAACCTCCAACACGTCATCCATGCCGGAAGTCGGAGGAGAAGGTGCTATTCTGACGGACCCGACAGACGAACGGTCGATAGCAGATCAACTTCTTTTGTTGGAACGGGATAAAGAATATTATCAAAAACAATCAGCTTACGGGCTCGGACGCGCCAAATGTTTTTCATGGGAACAGACAGCCCGTGAACTCTTAAAACTATATCAATCGACTGTCGAATCTAAATAATATCACCATGCAGAATCGCGACTTTATTATTACCAGCTTACAACCCTGGGATATCGAAATAGGCAGTACTATCAAAAACACGGCTTTGGAGATTTCCAAAACGAATCGTGTCTTATATATAAATACCCCGATGGATTATTCCACACGTCTTCGAGGAAATAAGAACGCAGCTTGGAAACGCAGGATGGACGTAATCAAGAAACGGGTATCCCCCATCCGCCAGATCAATGAAAGGATGTGGGTGGCAGATTGTCCTTTCTGTGTATTTCCGGTAGGCGGACTGCCTACGGCCCGTCTGTTCGACACCGTAAACAGGATAAACAACAAAATGATCGCGGATTATATTTGCAACGTGGCTTCCCAATTCGGATTCACAGACTGTGTACACCTGATCGATACCGACATCTATAGAAGCCAGTATCTAAAAGAATACATCAAACCGGCCCTTTCTATTTATTATTGCAGAGATTTCGTCATCGGGCAACCGTACTGGAAAAAAAACGGAGCACGGCTCGAAGCCATGTTAGCGACAAAATCGGACATTGTTTTAACCAATTCCACACAGTTTGCCATACGCTTCAAGAAATATAACCTTAACACCTTCCTGATCGAGACCGGTGTTAATTTGGAGCTATATGATGCCCGAAAAAAATGGGAGGTTCCCGACGACCTGAAACATATACCTTCTCCGATAATCGGATATGTGGGTAGTGTAATAGCACTACGTTTGGATTGCGATTTACTAATGGATGTGGCACAAAGCCGCCCCCAATACAATTTCGTATTCATTGGGCCGGAAGATGAAACATTCAGCCATCATCCTCTCCATCGGTTGCCGAATGTATATTTCTTAGGAAAAAAACGAGTAGAAACATTACCTGCCTATATTACCGGATGCGACGTCTGTATCAATCCGCAAATTATCAATGATATTACAGACGGGAATTATCCGTTAAAGGTAGATGAGTACTTGGCCATGGGAAAACCCATAGTGGCAACCAGTACCCATACGATGAGAGATATCTTTGCCGAATATGCCTTTCTGCCGGCAAATACCGAAGAATATCTTCAAGCCTTGGATGCCGCGCTGGAAGAATGCGGTGATAAATATAAAGAAGAACAACGCATTCGTTTCGCCCATACACACAGTTGGCAACATAGCGTCCAGAAAATATATAACATTATAGAACAGTTTCAAACCTTCTAATATGGTATCGATCATTACTATCAATTATAACGGATATAAAGATACATGCGACCTGATCAATAGCATCCGAAAGTATGAAACTTATCCGTATGAAATCATTGTCGTCGATAATTCTCCGACAAAAGAAGAAGCCTTGCGATTAGAAAACGATTATCCTGATGCAACTATTATTTCATCGGAACAAAATTCAGGATTTGCAGGAGGCAACAATTTAGGATATGAATATTCCGCAGGAGAATATATTTTATTTATCAACAATGATGTAGTCATAAACGGACCTTTCCTCGAAACATTGGTTAATCGCATGCAATCTTCACCAGCCATTGGGGCTGTCTCTCCGAAAATCAAATACGAGGATCACCCCAATATAATCCAGTATGCCGGTTATACACCGATGAATCCTATCCGAATAAGTAACCGGAAGATCGGTACAAAGCAAATAGACCATGGGCAATACGACCAAGCGATTCCAACTGCTTTTATTCATGGCGCCTGTGTTCTCACATCCCGCAAGGTATTGGAACATGCAGGACTAATGACCGAAATCTATTTTCTCTTTTATGAAGAATTAGATTGGAGTTTGCAACTTCAAAGAGCAGGATACCAAACCTGGTTTGAACCGGCAGTGTCCGTATTCCATAAAGAAAGTATGACAATCAAACGTGGCACACCGCTTCGTTTATATTATCTGACACGTAGTAGAATCATGTTTACAAGACGTAACTATAAAGCATTTGTTAAAGTGTTAGCATTATCTTATCTATTGTTTATCGTCATCCCTAAAAACATTTTATTTTACAGTATACATAATGAAAAGGAAATGCTTATCGCTTTCATTAAAGGTTCTTTCCATGGATTAAAAGATAATATAAAAGAGCCCCATGCCTGAATCCCGCTTACATAAGAGTTTTCTGAACGCGAAAGTGAATATTCTTTTCTATATAATCACCTTATTCGTCTCTTTTTTCTCCCGGAAAATATTCTTAGAGCAATTGGGAGCCGACTTCATAGGGTTGACGGGGACATTGCAGAACCTGTTAGGGTTCTTGAATCTGGCAAACTTGGGAATCGGCGCTTCAATGGGGTATATTCTTTACAAACCTTTATTCGAAAAGGACAAGGAAAAGTTACGGGAGATCATCTCCGTGTTAGGCTACCTGTATCGCTACGTCGGTTTATCCATTTTGATATCAGGCGGAATACTGGCTCTTTTCTTTCCGCTTATATTCAAAAATACGGAGATCGAACCGAGCGTTATCTATTTCGCTTATTTTTCTTTCTTAGCCTCTTCCTTGATCGGCTATTTTGTCAATTACCGCCAAGTTCTTTTAGGAGCGGACCAGCGTAATTATGTGGTTACAGCTTACTCGCAAACCACAAATCTGGTGAAAACGTTATTGCAGATGGCATTGATTTGCTATACAGGCAGCTATTATTTATGGATAGCGATCGATTTGATTTTCGGTATCTTGTATTCATTTATCTTGAACCGGAAGATCGATCAAGTCTATCCCTGGCTGAAATGCAGTATTGCCGTCGGTAAAGAAAAATATGCGGAGCATAAGATTATCATACGAAAATCCCGCCAATTATTCGTACACGTGTTGGCAGGCACAGGCCGTTCACAGTTGCTCCCATTTCTGATTTATTCATTTACGTCTCTGAAGTTAGTCGCTTATTATGGCAACTATATGTTGTTGATAACAAAGCTGAACTTACTGGTGAATAATTTTTTGGGAAGTACAGGAGCCGGAGTCGGCCATCTGATAGCCGAGGGTGACCAAAAGAGAATTCAGCAAGTATTTTGGGAACTCAATTCCTTGCGTTTTGTGATAGCCGGTTTTTTCACTTTCGCCCTTTATCACCTGATCGATCCGTTTGTCACCATTTGGTTAGGAGCAGATTATGTCTTGCCGCATTCTGTTCTGATTATTATCCTGGCTAATTTTTTTGTCAGCCAGTATAGGGGTACGGTCGATCAATTCATCAATGGCTATGGTTTGTATCATGATACCTGGGCTCCGATCGTGACACTGACCATAACAGTCGCCGTAGCCTTGGCAGGCGGTAGCATATGGGGACTTCCGGGCGTTTTATTGGGCGATATAGCCAGTTCGCTGACTATCGTTTGCGTATGGAAAGCCTATTTCCTGTATAAACAAGGTTTCAGAATACCAGTTTCCTTTTACTGGAAAAACATTGCGAAATATACGGCATTGCTTTTGTTATCCTGGTCGGCGACCGATGGAATATTATTCGTCTTTCCATTTTTTAATCCGACAAACGGATACGGAAGCTGGATTCTTTACGCTTTCTATTCATCGACACTATTCTTATCGATATTCATTCCATTGTTCTATATTTTTTCAGACGGAATGAGGTTTTTATCGAGACGGATCTGGAAAGCAGTCCAAAAATAGTAAACATTATATATCAAGGTGTAATGACAAGATTAAAAAACTTATATCAAAAAGTCCTCCGCGAATTGTGGCTGTTCAAGCACAGAGGACACGATTATTCTTGTCCGTTCTGCGGATATTCTTCGGACACAATGCTCCCCTTCGGGCAAGAATTGGCAGAGGAAGTAAAAAAGTATCACATCATTGGAGGGGGAAGACGAAACGTGCGCTGCCTGAAATGTGGTTCTCACGACAGGGAGAGGTTAATCTATATTTACTTGAGAGAGATTGCACACATATTCGATTCCGATAAGGAAACTCACCTCCTGCACATTGCCCCCGAACCCAGGTTATCACAAGCATTGCTGAAAGCCGGTATTGACTACGTGTGCGGTGATCTCTTTACAGAGGGATATACCTATCCTGAGTATGTACGAAACATGGATGTGCTACATCTCCCGTTTGAAGACAACACTTTCGACATTATTCTGTGCAACCACGTACTGGAGCACATCCCGGAAGATCGAAAAGCCATGCTAGAAATCTTCCGGACTCTAAAGCCCGGTGGCTTCTCCTTACTGCAAGTCCCGGTCAGTTATCTGTTGGAACATACGATAGAGGACTTTACGATCGAAGATCCTCATCAGCGGGAGATCACATTCGGACAGCAAGACCATTGCCGCCTCTATGGAAAAGATTACATAAACAGACTGCAAGAAAATGGCTTTGAAGTAGAAATAGTGAACATCTCAAAAGAATACGCACAGTTCTGTCTCAATCCAGAGGAAAATTTGTTCGTGTGCAAAAAGAGACTCCATCCAAGCGACTCTTTTGCTTAAAGCAAACTTATTGTACGGTTTCCCCAAATACCCATTGGTCTGGATCGAAACAGTAGCGCATGAAATTTGATTTTATACCCCATATATTTCAAATTTCATGCAAGGGTAATATTTTTTAAGAAACAAGATATTTGACAAAAAACTGAATATCAACAAAATATGAATATTTGCTTTTTGGGGAGGGGTTCTTGTATTTTTTATTATATAGAATAGGTTCAAATATTGGCAAAAGTGAACCATTTATGCAATGGAATATTTTGTTGTAGTTGGCCTGATAGAACTTGGGAGATTTGAAATTATGAATATTTTTTCGTTATCTTCGCAACAGAATAAAGCTGAATCGTATGAAATACCCTATCGGAATACAGAGTTTTGAGAGTCTTATCAAAGACGAATATGTTTATGTGGACAAAACCGACCTCATTTATCAGTTAGCCACCACTGGACGTTATTACTTCCTGAGCCGTCCACGTCGATTTGGAAAAAGTCTGTTGATTTCCACCTTAGAAGCCTATTTCAGAGGACAGCGGGAACTTTTCGAGGGACTTGCCATAGAGAAATTGGAAAAGGAATGGACGAAATATCCTATTCTGCATCTGGACTTGAACACAGGTAAATATGACGAAAAACACAACCTTGCCGATGTTCTGAACGACACTCTGTATTTTTGGGAGAATTTGTATGGAAGTTCCCTTAGCGAAGTAACCCCGGAACTGCGCTTCAAGGGCATTATCAGACGTGCAGCCGAAAAGGCCGGCCAGCGCGTGGTCATCCTTGTCGACGAATATGACAAGCCCATGCTCCAGGCACTCGGAAACGAGGAGTTGCAGGACGAATACCGCAATACGCTCAAAGCCTTCTATTCGGTGATGAAGACGCAGGACAAGTACATACGCTTCGGATTGCTGACAGGCGTAACAAAGTTCGGAAAAGTAAGCGTGTTCAGCGACCTGAACAATTTAAAGGACATTTCCATGGATGACAGGTTCCAGACGATATGCGGCATCACCCAGGAGGAGATTTTCGCCAACTTTGAAAAGCCGTTACAACGACTTGCCGCGGCAAACAGCACTTCCTATGAAGATGTATGCCTCCGCCTGAAAGACTGCTATGACGGATATCACTTCGTGGAAAACGGTACAGATATTTACAATCCGTTCAGCCTGCTATGCACGCTTGACAGTTTGAAATTCAAAAGCTATTGGTTCAATACAGGCACACCTTCCTTTCTTGTGAAGCTACTGAAGGACAGCAACTTCTGCCTGCCGAACCTTACCGATGAAGGAGTTACCGCAAAGACTCTTACGGACGTGGAGTCGTTCAAGGACAATCCCATTGCCGTGATCTATCAAAGCGGATACCTCACGATAAAAGGGTATGAGGAACGATTTGACACCTATCAGTTAGGATTTCCGAACAAAGAGGTAGCAGAAGGTTTCATCAATTATTTAGTACCTTATTATACACCTGTCAAAGATACAGAATCCACCTATTATGTGGTGAATTTTATCAACGATGTAGAGAAAGGGAACCCCGAACAATTCATGAAACGCCTTGCCACCATGTTTTCCGACACGGACTATAAAATTGTGGGCGATGCTGAACTCTACTTTCAGAACGCTTTCTTCATCGTGATGCGCATGTTGGGATTCTATACCAAAGTGGAGCGTCCCACGAGCGAAAGCCGCATGGATATGGTCATAGAAACAAAAGACTACGTCTATATCGTGGAGTTCAAATTGGACGGGACACCCGAAGAGGCCCTGAAACAGATTGAGGAAAAAGGATATGCCAAGCCATTCGCCATGGACAGCCGGAAACTGTATCGCATCGGGGTCAACTTCTCGTTGGAAAAAAGATGCATCGACAGGTGGATAATTGAATAGATTATAGAGCTAACGTCTGAACTTGGCTTTCAGCAAATCGGAAAATGTCTTATAAATATTCTCCCAACACTCATGGCAAAGCCATATAGACAAAGCTTTAAAATAACCTTGCCGACCAAAATATTTACGACATCGCACCACCCAAGAATAGCTATATATATACTTATCCTTACGCCCTATCCGGTGAAGAAAACGATTGAGTCGGCAAGCGACGGTCACACGTGCCAAGAGATTCCTCAGCACAGGAGCATATTGCAGAGAATCTTGTCTGACCGTAGCGCAATAAATAGAAGTGGAGCAAGCTGTCGCCTTACGAGCATAATAGTCCACATAAGCCGAAAACATCACATCGTTTGCCGCCGGTGTTTCATCAAAACAAATAGAATGCTCCTGCACTAACCTTGCAGAAACCATCTTTGCCCACGGCACGTCATTACGATATTTCAAAAAATCTACATCCATGCCTTCTCCTATTTTTTCATATACCCCGTAATACCCTTGGCGTGACGGAACAGGCTTCAGAGTATCACAATCGGCACTTTCAGCACGGAAAGTTACTAAATCATAATCCGTATCACAATAAGCATCCAATGCATCCAAAAAGTTCGGCAAAAAGAAATCATCTGTGTCTGCAAACAACAACCATTTACCCTTAGCTCGTTTCAATCCTTCATTACGGGCATAACCTGCGCCTCTGCCCTTTTGGGTGAAGACAATTTCAACATCACACCGCTCTTTTCCGGGGAAATGCGCAAAATCCACAACTTCGGGAGAACTGTTGTCATCAATTACTATAATTTGTATATCCTCTCGCTGAGGGATAGAGTCCAAACATCGCTGTAACAACTGCGGGATATTCTTGTGAGGTATAATAATTGAATATGACACTTTTACTAAGTTTTAAATATTTAATTTTTACGAATGTGGTGCATGTAAGAATGACGTTATATTCATCTTTATCAAAAAAATCATATAACAATCATATAAACCATAGAGACGGGCTTTCAATAATAATTTTCCTATTTTATCAAGCTTATAGACCGGATGGTAATAATCACACATCATCCTATAATTATTGCTTACAAGCAGACATAAATGAGAAACCCTTTTTTTACGGGAGACATTATGCCTTTGCCAATAATCAGTTTTTAACGACCAATCAAACCCCAACATCACAGAAGCATACAATCCCCTTTGTTCTTCTTTTTGCGGAAAAGTCCATTTTGCGGTTAACTTTGCCAACAAATCCTGATAGAAGCAAAATCCCGTATATACGGAATCAAAAGAATGAAGAGTCCGGCAACCGGAGGTGGAATATCTGACATAGATATAGTTTGACGTATTACTCAATACTAAATAATCACAATGCAACATATATTGATACATGAAGAAAAGATCTTCCAGCACTTTAATCCTTTCGTCAAAACAAAGTTCATATTTCTGAATTAACTTTACATCGTATAATTTCGATGCAATATACCCTTGTTCATACAATCGATAATTACAAATAGCCATACCAAAGTTTATCGATTCAACAAATGCATCCCCTGCCTTTTTCTTGGAAATTTCTTCTCCTTCAGGAGTCACTTGTACAAGACTCTGAATAATAAGTCCGCTTCCTCTATCCAAACGTAAATTTGCATATAAATCGGCTAAATAGCACGGAGAAATATAATCATCTGCATCCACAAATGCAAGATACTTCCCACGCATTTTCTTCAGCCCCAAATTCCTCGCAGCACTGACTCCCGCATTATTTTGATGAAAAAACCGTATCCTATTGTCCTTAGACGCATAATTATCACATATAGAAGCACTATCGTCAGAACTTCCATCATCTATCAGCAACAACTCAAAGTCAACGAATGACTGGCATAAAATACTTTTTATGCATCTGTCCAAATGCAGCCCGGCATTATATATCGGAACTATAACAGATATTTGAACATGAACTTCCATAAATATAATTTTCACAAAAATAGGAATTTAATTTTTCACATTCTGTTTTTCTTATATATTTCTTATTTAAACTGTATTCGGAATCATTTTTTTATGTAGTTTTGTCTAAAAATCTCATGAGCATATCTAATCTAATAAAAAAAATAAGAAAACGTATTTGGTTTAAATATAGAATTGCATGTATCAAGGCCTTCCTGCGCTTAAGTGTCGGATACATAATCCTGCACCTCTTTAAAAGAGAAATATTAAAGAAAAAGATATGGTTGGTAATGGAACGGGCTACGGAAGCTCGTGACAACGGTTTTTCTTTTTTTTGTTACATGAGAGACATGCATCCTGACATTGACACTTACTATGTCATAATAAAAAACTCGCCTGATGAAAAAAAATTAGACCGATTCAAAACCAATGTTATCCATTACAATACTTATAAGCATATTTTCTATTATTTAGCTGCCGAATGCAGTATCAGTACTCACGAACGAGGCGTCACATCCCCCTATTGTTTTCATGGGTACACCGGATATAGCTGTATCGAATCATTGAGCTGGTTTGTCCCGGCTAAACAAACCATCGTGTTCCTTCAACATGGCATTATTCAAAAGTACCTCAATCTGATTGATAAAGAGAAACAACCAAAACATCTTACGCCACATCTATTTATCACGACAGCACCACGTGAACGAGATTTTATCGAAACCATGGGGCATTGGCCTAAAAATACGGTCGTCAGTACAGGTTTAAGCCGTTTCGACTCTTTATTCAACAATATGGGAAAATGCAAAAAACAAATCTTAGTTATGCCAACGTGGCGGAAATGGTTGGCAGCGAACAATACTACAGCCGAAGCCACTAACATAGAGCAAAACAAATTTATGCTCAGTTCTTATTATAAAACATTCCAACACCTGCTGAATAGTGATGGTGTAGCAAATCTTTTGAATATCCATAATTATCAATTAATCTTTTATCTGCATTATGAATTACAAAGTTATATTAATGTCTTTTCATGTAACAATCCCAAAATCACGATTGCTGGCCGAAATAATTTTGACGTACAATCATTACTTATAGAAAGCTCCATTTTGATAACAGACTACTCAAGTGTCGCCTTTGATTTTGCATATATGAGAAAACCGCTTATCTACTATCAATTCGATCAGAAAGAATACAACGAAAAGTACCATCAAGGGGGATATTTCAAATATGACTCCGATGGATTCGGGCCTGTTGTGACCCAAGAAAAAGATTTAATTTTACAGATAGAAGACATTCTGAAAAACGGTGATATCAATAAAACATATTTAAAAAGAATAAACGAATTTCTGCCTCCGCTTGACAATCGGAATTCTGAACGGATTTATAACGCTATCTTACAGAAAACATCTGAAAAGAAGAATCGAGAAAGATAACTACGGCGTCCTTCCATGTTCCGTATGGATAAACCTCTTGTTAGCCCCCTTCAAGCGGAAAAGATTCAGGAACATGCTGAAAAATGTCTCCGGCAATTCCATGACGGCGACAAGTAGTTGCCTTGTATATAACCTCTTTGGGACAGCCAGCAACAAAGAAACTACCAGCAAGCAGAATAAGCCCCACCATTTCAGAGAGACCGGCCAGGAAATACATGTAATGACCAAAGCTATCGTAAACGTTTCACCCAACAGGAGCAAACGGGGAATGCTCATCTGCTGGAACAACTTATCACAAAAATTCCAATTCCTGCTCAACAAGGCATCCGGCACATCGCCAATGAACTCCTGCAGGTAATGAATTTGGGCCGACAGCCAACGCCTGCGTTGGCGGGCAAAGTCCCGGCGGTTCTGCACCTTCTCATCCAAAACAAAAGCATCCGGCAAATAATCGATGCGTTTACCGGCTTTAAACAACGTAAGTTCCAAGGCACGGTCGAAACCGCCGATCGCATGTATATCGGACAACACCTTCTTTATCAATTCGAAATCAAAGACCATACCCGAACCGATCAGGGCAGCCGACAACCCTACATTCACGTGCCCTTGCCGGAAAATACTGTTATTGATCTCTTCGCTTACGGCATCGAGGTAAGCAAGGCTCGTGTTCTTATTCTTGGCTGTCCGGTGCGTCTGGTAGCCGACGATGTCCCCGGTGAAAGGAACCGCATTGATTTGGCGAAGATAGCCGGGGCCTATGGTGTTATCCGCATCCAAGATCAAAGCAAGATCATAGCCCGTTAAGCGGCTCATCGCCAAATTCAGCGCTTTCGCCTTCGTACTGTTTTCGAAACGGACGATTTCCAGGGTAACAGGCAATGCGGCCAGCCTCCCGTTCGTTTCGGGATTCATCTGATCGGAAATGACGACGATATCATACAGGTCACGCGGATAATCCTGTTGCAGGCAGGACTCCACACATTCCATAATCACCCGGTCCTCCTTATAAGCAGGTATCAATACGGCAATCCGGCGGAAAGGCACACTTCCCCTCCCTCTTTCCTTCCGCCTTCTACGCAAAGAAGCCAGGCTGAAAACAAATAAATAAAGTATGTTGACGGAGAAACAGACAAACAATATGATCTCCAATACCTTCAGCAGCATTATCATATCCTTCCCTCTACAAACTTTGAAAATACCGGATAGTCCTTTTCAGTCCCTCTTCAAGTGGCACGGACGGGGTCCATCCGCCAAGTTTCTCCCTGGCAAGCGTGATGTCGGGCTTCCGCTGTTTCGGATCGTCGGACGGCAAAGGGCGGAAAACGATCTCCGAACGGGAACCCGTGAGGCGGATGATATGCTGCGCCAGCTCGAGCATCGTAAATTCTTTGGGATTACCGAGGTTGACAGGCCCCGTGAAACTATCCTCTGTTGCCATCATGCGGGCCATACCTTCCACCAGGTCATCCACATACTGGAAACTGCGGGTTTGCCGGCCATCGCCATAGACCGTGATATTCTCGTTCCGCAACGCCTGGACTATAAAATTAGAAACGACACGGCCGTCATTGACCGCCATATTCGGACCATAGGTGTTAAAGATACGGATGATCTTTATCTTCAGCTTTTTCTGCCGGTGGTAATCCATGAAAAGCGTTTCGGATGCTCTTTTCCCCTCGTCATAGCAACTGCGGACACCGACCGTATTCACATTTCCCCAGTAGCTCTCCGGCTGCGGATGGATAAACGGGTCGCCATACACTTCGCTCGTGGAAGCCTGAAGAATCCGGGCATCATGCGCCTCGGCCAATTCAAGCATGTTCATCGCGCCTAAGATAGAAGTCTTGATCGTCTTGATCGGATCATACTGGTAATGGATCGGAGAAGCCGGGCAGGCCAGGTTGTAGATCTCGTCAATAGCCGATGCCGTCTGATACGGGATTGTGACATCATGCTCGACCATCTGGAAATTAGGCTCTGCAAGCAGTTCTCGGACAATGCTTTCGGAACCTGTAAAATAGTTATCCAGACAGGTTACCCTGTTTCCTTCCTTCAACAGCCGCTTGCACAAATGAGATCCTATAAATCCTGCTCCGCCAGTCACCAATATCGATTTCATGTTTTACCCTTAGTATTTGTTTATTTAATTTAAAAGCCTAACAACGGGCAAATGTAATAATTTATTTTTTGACAATTCCAGAAGTATCTTGATTATTATAGCTTTTTTCCTACAGCCCTCTCATTTGCCCTCCCTCTTGTTTTCCTGAAACACCTCCGATCCGAGTAAGGAAAAGGAATCATAGATGAAAGAGCACGGCATTTTTCAAATATCAGCAAGGCATTTAGAGAGGAGGAAAGAAAAAATAATTACATTTGCGCAGTTTGTAATATAATTTATGCAAAACACCATGGAACACATATCTCCTCTTTTTGTCTTTTTATTCTGGTTCGGATTGTTCATTGTCTTCTATACTTATATAGGATATGGCATTTTGCTCTATGCCTTGGTCCGCATAAAAGAACTGTTCGGCAAGAAAGCGGCGCTTGTCCTGCCCGAACCATTGCCGGACGTCACGCTTTTCATCGCCGCCTACAATGAAGAAGACATTATCGGCAAAAAGATGGAAAACTGCCGGAGCCTCTCCTATCCGGCCGGCAAACTACATATCGTTTGGGTGACAGACGGATCGGACGACCATACGAATGAGAAGCTGGCAGAGTACAAAGACGCTACCGTCCTGTTCAGCCCCGAACGCCGGGGCAAAACGGCAGCCCTGAACCGGGGAATGCAATACGTCTCGACGCCCTATGTCGTTTTTACGGATGCCAACACGATGCTCAATGCGGATGCCATTAAAGAGATCGTCCGTTGTTTTTCGGACCCTGAAGTCGGCTGCGTGGCAGGTGAAAAAAGGGTCGATACCCAGTCCGCCCAGGGAGCGACAGCCGGGGAAGGCCTTTATTGGAAATACGAGTCTGCCTTGAAAGATTTGGACGACCGCCTTTATTCGGCTGTCGGTGCGGCAGGCGAACTGTTCGCCATCCGGAGCCGCCTGTTCGAACAAATGCCGCCGGACACCCTGTTAGACGACTTTATCCTTTCCCTCCGCATTGCCGCCCGAGGTTATAAGATAGCCTATTGCAAGAAAGCATACGCCACCGAAACTGCCTCCCTGAACATGAAAGAAGAAGAGAAACGGAAGATACGGATAGCAGCCGGCGGCCTGCAATCGGTCTGGCGCCTGAAAAGCTTGTTCAACATTTTCCGCTACGGCACGCTCAGTTTCCAGTATGTCAGCCATCGCGTGTTGCGTTGGACGCTTACACCGTTGATGCTTTTCCTGCTGCTGCCGGTTAACCTCGTCCTCGCCCTGTGGGGAAGCCCTTTCTATATAGGGACGCTCATCCTGCAACTCTTGTTTTACGCCGCCGCTTATGCAGGCTACCGGCTGGAGCGACGGAACCTAAGAAACAAACTGTTGTTCGTCCCTTACTATTTCATCTTCATGAACCTGAATGTAATCCGTGGGTTCTTCTACCTGAACCGGAACAAAGGGAACGGAGCCTGGAGCAAGGCTAAAAGAGGTCCGTCCACACTTTAATTAAAAATAGGACAGATAAAAACAATATTACATTATAAACAAATACGTTAGTTCTTGATG
>NZ_CDRTCT010000017.1:0-111228 GCF_977054455.1 Parabacteroides sp.
GGAAGTCACGCGTTGCATGGCGGCATCCGTGTTGCGTCCGGTCCAGACGTCCTCCACGATGGAGGCATAGTCTTCGCGGTTGTAACGGGCCGGCTTGGTGAAAGCCACGCGGTTCGCCGGATTGTTGGTCAGGCAGAGGCGATAATTGTAGGACTGCACGGCATTGTCTTTCTTGAACGTGCTGCCGTCACCTTCCGGACCGCCCCAATATTTGTAGACGCGTCCGGCTCCGGGTTCGCCGAACTCGTCTTTCCCTTCACGGCCTACGCGAAAGGGGACTCCGGCGGCGGCTCCGAGGTCACCTTCGTAGGTGGCATCCAGGAATACCGAACCGGTGTATTCCTCCATCTCCCCGGTTTCCCGGTTCAGGATGCGGATCTTCTCGATGCGGTTGTCGCGCATGACGATGTTTTCGTCTTCGGCATCGAACTGGCGCATGGTGAGGACGGTGATCTTGTCCTTCTGCCCGTCGAGCATCTTCTGGAAGATGCGTGCCCCGACGGAGGGTTCGAAATGGTAGCCGTCGCTGCATACTTTCACCTGCTCGGAGTCAGGGCCGTAGGTGTCGATATAGTATTGTTTCACTCCGTCCACAAACTCACGGAACAGGCCGGTCGTGGCGGCACGGGTGGCGATGTCGGTTGCTCCGAGTCCGTTGGCGGGAAGTCCGCCGACATAGCGGGTACGTTCGAGTATCACCGATTTCTTCCCCATCCGGGCGGCCGAGATGGCGGCCATGATGCCTCCGGGGTTGCCGCCGACGATCACCAGGTCGTAGGACGACTGGCCGAATGCGGCCGCACAGGCCAAAAGGAGAGAGAGTATAAGTGTTTTCTTTCTCATAAAGTGCTATTTACTAATTAATATTTCATAGGCATAACGGACGTAACAACTTTACAAACCGTTTACATATTATCAAAAGCTATAAAACAAGTATTTTATTTTGAAGCTAAAGAGAGGAGTGCAGATTCTACACTCCCCACAAGAAGCAATTCAGAAAATTGAATTTATATAATCCCCAATTGCTATTACATTATTAAAGAATTCTTTTATACTGCTTCTTTTCCATTGGAGATATAGAAGTAAGATCTGCGATTTTTACAGGTTGCTTCGATGCTATACTATTGCGTGCAGCTATCCCTACCAAGCAAGCTAATGCCCCATCTCTACTGTTAGCACACTGGTGATACGGATCATCGACATTGGGAAGGAACAATTGATCTTTCAGAAGCGCATCACCTCCTCCATGTCCTGAAGTTCCAAACGGTATATGTATATATTCTCGCTTAGAAAAGTTTTTAAACAACACAATCTCGTCATAATTTACATCTGAAGTTTTTCGTGACTCTTGTATCCAGGCTTCTAACCGGCCTTTTGTTCCATTAAAAGCGATACGGTAACCTTCATAAGGAGAATAGGTTGTTAACGAATATGCTACCTGTACCCCATTTTTGTAATGGATAGTTGCTGCCATTTTGTCGAAAATATTGACATCATTTCTAAATACACAACCATCACGTAAATAACCATCATATTTTTCGTTGGCTACATATATATCCATATGGCTTTTAACCTTGGTAATATCAAAGAAAAACGGACATTGTCTGGTTTGGGAACAGGTACGACAATTTTTCGCCCTCATCGTTCCATTTTTACCGTAGAAATTCAATTCACCTAATGCATATACACTTTCCGGATCACTATCGATCCACCAGTTTAAAAGGTCAAAATGATGGCTGGCTTTGTGTACCCATAACGAACCGCTACATTCAACGAGCCTGTGCCAACGCCGGAAATAGTCGGCTCCGTGTGAAGTGTCAAGATACCAATGGAAATCTACAGAAGTGATATCACCTATTTCTCCAGCACGAAGCAACTCCCATATTTTAGCCCTATGAGGAGAATATCTATAATTAAATGTAACTCGACAATGTTTTCCAGTTCTTTCTTCGGCATCCAAAATTGCCTGTATTTTCTTTTCATCAATGGTCATTGGCTTTTCAGTGATGACATTTGCACCAAACTCCATTCCACGGATTATGAACTGATGATGTGTACTATCCATTGTTGTAACGATCAACACTTCAGGCTTTGTTTCTTTCATCATCTTTTCAAAATCCGTGTATGTAGGACAAGAGACTCCGATCATTCTTTTTCCCGTTTCAACACGTCCTTCATTGATATCGCAAAGTCCAACGAATTCAATATAATTGGAATAACTATCTACCAAGTCCTTTCCCCACATAAATATTCCCCTTGAGCCAGTTCCAACCAAAGCTACAGTTATTTTTTTATTCGATCTAAAAGGAATATTTTCTATTGAGGAAGCTCCTAAATTGGAACTAATCAAGGAACTTCCAGCAATAATACCGGATGTTTTCAAAAAATCGCGTCTCGAGATATTACTTTTCATTTTTTAATTTATTTTATTATTAACTTCTATAAAAAATATGCAGGCCAATCTACCTCATTTATGTATCTATACCCACCAATTATACTATTCGCATAACAATGCATAAGTGCACCATAACATTGGAGCCTGCCCATGATAATCTCCCGTAATACGGGGACGATTATAATAAAATTGGAGATCGTTTTTCTTATCCGTACCAACACAAACTTCCTCAACATCTCCATCTTCATTGATATAGGGAACTAAAGCAATCCAAGCCTTCCGTGCCACCGAACCATACTCGGTAGCATCCAACCAACCTTTTTTTACTCCCATTATCATCGCATAGGCAAACATCGCAGAACCGGATGTTTCCGGCCAGCAATCGGTTTTATCCACCAACTGGTTCCACATGCCGCTTTCACTCTGGTAATCTTTCAAGCTCTTCATCATAAGACGATAACCTTCTAAAATACGAGTACGATTAGGGTTATCTTTCGGAGTGGACAATAGAAGTTCTGCCATACCGGCTGCCATCCAACCATTTCCTCTAGCCCAGAAATAAGGAACATCGGGAGCATGATAGAATAGACCGTTAGGACGCTGCAATTCATCCAGATAAACAACCATTTCTTTGGCTGCCCGATCGATATACTTACGTTTTCCTGTTGCATGATAAGCTTGCGCCTGTACAATCGTAATCATAAACATATCATCGATCCAAAGACGAGTTTGCCAAGACAGACCTTTATCTGCCCAAGCTTTTTCCTCCGGTGTTGCTCCTTCGGGCAATGTCCATTGCGTATCAGCATACGGCATACCGAGTTCAAAATATTTTTTATCTTTTGTTATCCTATAAAATTCCAGCGGAAGACATCCGAACATATTCCGATTCACATGATTCATTATTGGTTGATATGACTTTTCAACAGTAAGTAGAAAATCAAATCGATCTTGCAATTGTTTGATAAGTTTTTTATCTCCTACCACATTGGCATATCTCAATGCTCCAAACCAAGTACAAACCTCTGCATAATGAATCCATCTACCTCCAAACATGTGTTTAGAATGAATAAAACGCTGACCTAAAATTGTCCCAACTTTTTTGGGGGAACACTCACTAGGTAAATCCTCAAAATATTTTTTTTGTGCACTTGCAGGTTGTACTAAACAAATAAACAGGTACATGATTGAAAAGAAATAAACAAAATGTTTCATACTTAAATATTAAATTAAATACGGAATCAATCAAAATCACTCAAACTTATTTCAATTCATGGGACTGTGTCACAAAATGCCTTTTGTAACACACCGCCATGAATTTTACTTGATCTGCTCTTTTTATTTTTATTTAAAATTTAGCAAATACACCATTTATTCCATACTTTTTAATCATAACCTGGATTCTGTTCAAGTACAGCCCCCACATTTGCATCTATTTCACTTTGAGGAATTGGGTAAAACTGATGATGCTCACGAATATTTGGTGCATTGTACACATTATATTTTACAGTCCTTTCATACAATTTTCCCATTCTACTTAATGTCAATCTTCTCTTTTCTTCAATACCTAACTCACGTAATCTTTCATCCAAAATAAAATCTATCGTAACCTCTGATGCCGTAATCAACGAAGCTCCAGCTCGTTTTCTAACAACATTAATATCTTCTGCAGCTGCAGACAAATCACCTTTCAGCAAATAAGCTTCAGCTCTCAGCAAATAAGTTTCTGCAAGTCGCATATCATACCAATCTGTATAAGTAACCCCTGCCTCACTTCTTAACTCTCCGGTTTCCTCATTTGCAATCATTGAAGCTGGATGATTATTAGGGGTTGTACATTTCGTCTGATAAGGATAAGCTCCACGAGACCAAATACCTTTTTCTTTTAAACAATATTGATTTTCTGCAGTATTGATATCAAAATAAACTCCTTGATATTTCTCTGGTCCATTAGGATTATTATATTTAATCCCTCTAGGGAAATTATATTCTGAAACTCGAATATCTCTATAATCTATCTCACCATCAGCATTATACCATATTTCATTCGAAAAATGAAAAGTCGGCATTAGCCATCCCGTACCACGTCCGCTAACAGTTGTCCACAACATATCCGCAAGGATATTTTTGTCCCAAGGATCTGTTGCTAATGGAGTATTTGGAGCATGATATCTTTCCATCTGATAGCCGGTTCTCTTCGTTGAAGATTGTCCACCACCCAAAATATCTAATTCAAATTGTATTACAAATATAGCTTCCTTATTTCCATTAGATCTATTCTGATTGCCCCTTTGAAAAAGATCCCAATATAAATCTCCCGGTTCATCTTTACGGGACCCAAATCGTTCTGTCATTAAACCCATTGCAGGATTATTGATTGCAGCAGAAGCTGATTTAACTGCCAAATCATAATTTTTAGCGGCTAATGCTATTTCAGCTAGAAGATGATTTGCAGTCACATTAGATACTCGTCCATCTGCTACTTTAGAAATATCAGGTAAGTAATTAGCTGCAAATTCCAAATCCGCAATAATCTGTTCCAATACCTCCTCTTTAGAAGCACGTACAAAATCATCTTTAGAAGATGTTATTTCCTCCACAACCAAAGGAACACCACCATACAAAAATACAAGATATCTATATGCCAAAGCCCGGAAAAATTTTGCTTCAGCTGCCATTGCATTCTGCTCTTCTTCTGTTAATTCGGAATCAGGCAACCTACTTATAATCGTATTCGCATTTGCAATGATTTTATAATTACCTCTCCAATGATAAATTACTTTAGCAGTTGTAGGATCCAATGTTGCAGGATAATCACTAAAAAATCGAACGACATTTGGCTGACCTGCATGAATAAAATCTGTTCCCCAGAAAAAATCATATTCATTGTCATTACCACTATAATATAATGAACGATAACCTCCATACAATTGTATTATTGCAGAGTCAAAATTTTCCTTCGTTTTATACATATTCTCTGCCGTATACTTTCCAGATGGAATCTCCTTCAAAAAATCAGATTCGTTGCATGAACAAAAAGATATCAACATGCAGAAACAAATTAAATATATTATCTTCATTTTGCTTTTTATTTTAATGTTAATTCAAGTCCAATTGTAAAATGTCTCATAACAGGTCGACCTCCATATCCAAGACCACTGCCCGTCTCAGGATCCCATCCATCCCATTTCGCCCAAGTGCATAGATTCTTACCTGAAACAGATAATCTCAAAGCGTCTACATAGATTTTAGATAATAATCCGGGATTAAAATCATAACTTAAAATTACATCTTGTAAACGCACAAAACTTCTTTTTTGATAAATATTCGGATTAATAGAACTTGTTCCTGCAGGATTTCTAAATTTTCCATTTGGATTAGATGGAGTCCAAAAATCTACTTCTTCATACATTCCTTTTGATGATATAAACTGGGGGGTATATGCACCAAATACATCTGCATTCGCCAAGTATCCATTTTTTCCACCTTGAACAGAATTTAAGAAAATTTTAAGAGTAAACCCTTTATAACGGAAAGTATTATGCAAACTAAAACGATAAGCAGGATCAGATTGTCCTAAGATAATACGATCGTCTGCCGATAATTTACCATCACCACTATGATCAACGATCCGATAACTTCCTGGATAATAACCTTCAGGGATATTATCATTTAACTGATAAATTCCGTCTACATCATAGTGATAAATTGTACTTAACGATTGGCCAATAAACAAATTACTAGAAACTAGATCATCTTCAATGCCATCTCCATTAACATCCCCTAAAAGATGATTAATTTTATTCTTGTTACGAGAGAAATTAAAAGTCACATCCCAACTGAAATTTTTATTCCTAATAGGAGTTGCATTCAGAGTCAGTTCTATACCTTGATTAGCAATTTCTCCCATATTATCCACAATTTCTTTAAAACCAGTAATTTCAGGAAGTGTTTTTTTCCAAATCAAATCTTTCGTCGTTGTCCTGTAATACTCTATATTCCCTGTTATTCGATTATTTAGCACACCAAAATCCATTGCAATGTTAATTCCATGAGTCTTCTCCCACTTCAAATTTGCATTTGGAAGATTGGACAATGATTGGCCATACGCAGAACTACCTCCATCACCAAAAACATACGCAGCAGAAGATGAAACCGTTGCTAACGAGCTGTACCTACTAACCAAATTACCATTCACACCATAACTTGCTCTCAATTTCAGCAAATCCAACCAATTAGCCTGTTTCAGAAATGATTCTTCCGAAGCAATCCAGCCTAACGCAAAAGAAGGAAAGTAAGCAACCTTTTCATTCGTCGCAAACCCAGAAAAACCATCTCTTCTGATTGTTCCTGTCAACATATATTTTGACATAAGAGAATAATTTGCTCTAAACATCTGATAAGAAGAGGCTTCTTCCCATGATTGAGATGTCGTGTATTGATTTTTCCCTTGAGCCAAATCATTATAACCTAATGTCTGGTTTGCTAAATCGGTCGATCTTGCAGTAGTATTCTCATACTCCCGCTCCGTCCGACCAATAACCAATGTCGCATCAATATGATGTTGATCAAAATCTTTGGTATAATTCAAAATATTATCGAACGTATAACTATAAGCTGTACCATTCACTTTCTTAGCTTCTCCTGTTTCCGCCTGTGCATATTCATTAGAATTAAACTGCCTTTCCCACTTAAGCATATTTCCATAATTAATATCCCAACTAAATCCAGGAAGGAATGAAATGTTATTTAATCGAGCATAGAAATTTCCAAACAATTCATTTCGCTTATCCATATCCTTATTATAAAGTCCGATTAAAGGATTAGTAAAATCTCCACCTAGAATTACCAAATTTCCATCATCACCATATGGCATTCTTAAAGGCCCAGCCTGCGTCAATTGCGTAAGATTAGGAGACTCACCTGAATAATCAGAAAAAGAACCAAAAGCTTGAGTTCCAATTTTCAACCAATTAGTAACTGAAGTTTCAAGATTTACACGAACTGTTTTTCTATTAAACTTATCATTGATTATATAGTTGTCCTGTTTATCATATCCAAAAGACATATAATAATTAACTTTAGAACTCATACCTTGAATGCCTACATTGTGTGTCATTATAGTCGCATTATTAGTTCCTAAATTCCACCAATCCGTATCAGCACCAGCCCTATAACCTTTTGCGATGGAGGCATCTGTAAAAGGTGCAGAAGTTTCAATATTATAATCGGGGTTATCTTTTGTATAACCAGATTCTTCTGTATAGGCTTCTTGCCAAAAGATATCACGAATCATTTGCAGATAAGAATCTCTATTTTTTGAATGCAACCTATTATAAGGAGATCCCACAGAAAACGAAGTGTTATAAGTAATTACGGGTTTATCTTGACTCTGTCCACGCTTAGTTGTTATCAAAATTACTCCATTTGCAGCTTGTGCTCCATAAATAGCTTTACTACTTGCATCTTTTAAAATATCAAATGATTTAATATCATTCGGATTCAAACTTGTTAAACTTCCATAATAAACAATACCATCTAAAATGATCAGAGGATTTTGACTTCCGGAAATAGTAGATCGTCCTCGCACTGTAATACTTGGACTTGCCCCCGCCTCATCCACCATCCCAACATTCAATCCAGGAAGAGTTCCTTGTAATCCTTGTAATATATTGACATTAGGAGATCCTTTCAATGCTCCTAAATCGGCAGAAGCAACCGATCCTGTCATGTCTTTCTTCCGCATAGTCCCATATCCGACGACTACCACCTCATCTAGATTTTGAGTATCTTCTACCAATTTAATATGAAACTTATTTTTATTTCCAATTAGTATCTCTTGGGAAACATATCCTATATAAGAAATTTGCAACAGAGAAGAAGATGCGACATTCAATTCGAAATTCCCATCAATATCAGTGATGATACCATTCGTCGTCCCCTTCTCCACAACATTCGCGCCGATGATCGGTTCGCCTTTTTCATCTTTGACAACGCCGGTGACTTTTTTTGTTTCGGAAGATGCCGGGGCTTTTCTGGAGATGATTACATGGCCGTTGCTGAACGTGACGGAACAGTTCGTGCCTTCCAGCAGTTGTTCCAGGACGTTCCTGACGTTGTTGCCGGCCGGTACTTTCTTGATCATGCGTGAATCGTTGACATCTTGGGTGTTGTAGTCTACGAAGAGTTTCGTCTGTTGTTCGATTTGCTTGAAAGCCGCCTTTAAGGTTAAATTGTTTCCGGACAAACGAACCTGTTGATTTTGAGCAAATACGAACGAGCTGCCAAGAGACAGGGCTCCAATTATACATAGACGGGAAAGCGTTTTTCCCGCTTTTATAGGTATTAGATTAGTTAATTTCATATATTTGTATGTTTGAAAATTGAATATTTATTATTTCCAACGTTTTACGTTGAGTCCAAAAAAGTCACAATTCGGTTTCAAACGCCGGAAAGAGGGATTTTCGCACTTTCGTTCTTTCCGGTTTTCTTTTGTTCATCCTGTCCTCTCCTTTCTTTTTAATTTATAAATACAACATTTCCCTTTATCTTGAAACGAATGCCGATCAGCTGTTGCAAAACAGCCAATACATCCTCCAGGGTTTCATGCGGGGCAAACTTGACATTGTAATACTCGTCCGCATATTTCTGGGAATTATAATGGATCGTCACGTTAAACTTCCGTTCCAGCGAAACCATCAGATGGTTGAAAGAGACATTCTCGTAGATCAGGTAGCCGCTACGCTCCATCTTATAGAGCGAAGCATCGACCGGCCGGACCGTGACCGTATGCGCCGCATGCGAATAGACCAGACGTTCGTTCGGCTTCAG
The DNA here is from genome assembly GCF_977054455.1 of Parabacteroides sp. Taxonomy (NCBI): domain Bacteria; kingdom Pseudomonadati; phylum Bacteroidota; class Bacteroidia; order Bacteroidales; family Tannerellaceae; genus Parabacteroides; species Parabacteroides sp. The sequence goes on from NZ_CDRTCT010000017.1 coordinate 9,227, forward strand.
GATAGCCGGCTGGTGTTCGCCCGCCTTAACATCCACCTTGACGCTCCCCTCTTCCAGGATCGTGCTCGTGCAGGAATCGGCCGGATAGGAAGCAACCGTAAATACCGTACCCAAAGCCTGCACATCCAGATAAGTCGTCTTCACGATAAAAGGCTTTTCCGGGTTTTTCCGAACCGTGAACGACGCCTCGCCTGTCAGGTAGACCGTACGCGTTTCCGTATCCGCAAAGTCCTTCGGGTAAACGAGCAACGAACCGGCATCGACCCACACCCGCGAACCGTCCGGCAAAATGACCTGCCGGCTCTCGCCATAAGGGACGAACAATTCCGCCATCTCCACATGCCGGGCGGGTTTCAGGCGGTCCGTAACGAAAAAGGTCGCCGCTCCCGTCAATAGCATCAATGCGATTACCGCCGCATATCTGATCCACCCGCGATACATCGGGACGGAATTCCGGCGGACTGCTTCCACCTGTAAATGTCCTTGCAAGGCCTCCCAGTCTTCGCGGGTCTCGGCAGTCGCTTCTGCCGGCGAATGTTCCCAAAAGGCCTGCAACATATCGGTCTTTTCGGAAGTCCCATCCTCCGCCCGCAGCCAGCGTCCGAACAGGACACGCCCCGAACGGGAGAAATGCTTTCCGAAATAAAGTTGTATGATTCGTTTTATATTGTTGTCGTTTTCCATAAAATCCCGTGCTTTATAATGGAGTCGGCTTACTATGGGAATACACACAACCGGATATGTACTTTTTTTCAAGTTTTCTTTGCCATGTCTTTCGATGGGGGCAGGAGTGGGGAATATAACTTGGGGCAGGGAGACTCCCCTTGCCATTTTTTTACTCTCAGGATTTATTTGTATATCTAAGGCATCGAATGGTTACTCAGATGCAAGTGTAATCTGTTTTCGACCCTGTCGTATATATTCCCGACAATGTCAAACATATACTTGACAATGTCGAACTTATTCTCGACAATGCAGAAAACAGATTACACTTGCATCTAATCAAAAACACATTGGCATCTCACATCAAACCTGTGCCAGTGCCTGGTCCAGATCATCAATGATATCATCGATATATTCGGTACCGATGCTCAGGCGCACCGTGGAAGGCGTGATATGCTGTCCGGCCAACTCTTCCGGAGTCATTTGAGAATGGGTAGTCGTATATGGATGGATCACAAGGCTCTTCACATCAGCCACATTGGCAAGAAGGGAGAAGATTTCCAGCGAATCGATAAACTTCCAGGCCGCTTCCTGCCCGCCTTCGATCTCGAAAGTAAAAATACTGCCAGCGCCTTTCGGGAAATATTTTTTATAGAGTTCATGATCCGGATGGTCCGGAAGAGCCGGGTGGTTCACTTTGCTCACTTTCGGATGTTCGGACAAATACTCGACGACTTTCAAAGCATTGGCAACATGACGCTCCACACGGAGGGACAAGGTTTCCAGCCCTTGCAGCAGGATAAAAGCATTGAAAGGCGAGATCGTGGCTCCTGTATCACGCAGAATGACGGCCCGGATACGAGTGACGAAGGCTGCCGGGCCCGCCACGTCGGCAAAGACCGCCCCATGATAGCTTGGGTCCGGTTTGCCCAAAGTCGGGAACTTATCGGCGTTTGCTTTCCAGTCGAAACGGCCACTGTCCACAATCACGCCTCCCAAGCTCGATCCATGCCCGCCGATAAATTTGGTGGCGGAATGGACGACAATATCGGCCCCGTGCTCGATCGGGCGGATCAGGTACGGCGTACCGAACGTATTATCCACGATCAACGGGATATTATGACGATGGGCCACCTCCGCCACAGCATCGATATTGGTAACATCAGAATTGGGATTACCGAACGTTTCGACATACACCGCTTTCGTATTCTCCCGGATAGCAGCCTCCAACGCCTGCAAGTCATTGACATTTACAATCGTGTGGGTAATGCCCTGAGCCGCTAACGTATGCGTAATCAGATTGAAGGAACCGCCATAGAGATTGTCGGCAGCCACAATATGGTCGCCCATCCCAAGTATATTCTGCAAGGCATACGTCACGGCCGCCGCACCGGAAGCCACCGCCAGACCAGCCACTCCCCCTTCGAGAGCGGCGACACGCGCTTCAAAAACTCCCTGGGTCGAATTGGTCAGGCGGCCATAAATATTCCCGGCATCACGAAGGCCGAAACGGTCTGCCGCATGTTGTGAATCATGAAATACATAAGATGTTGTCTGATAAATAGGGACGGCACGAGCATCAGTTGCGGGATCGGCCTGTTCTTGCCCTACATGAACCTGTAATGTCTCGAAATGTAATTTCTTTGTTGCCATAGTCGTATTATTTTAAATTGTTCTTCTTGCTTATTTTCCAGCAAAACTATAGCAGACAGAGATATCAGACAAGATATATGGGAAATACAGAAAATAACGCTATTTTTACGGCCATCAACAGAACGCATAAACTGTATCAGGATCGAAAAAAGGATTCCGATAGAATTTTATTCTTATGAACACACTTGAGAAATTAGACAAAGTAGACTTGCAGATCCTCCGTACCCTGCAATCGAATGCCCGGCTCACCACAAAAGAGCTCGCCGCGAGTGTCAGCCTCTCGTCGACACCCGTATTCGAACGCCTGAAACGCCTCGAAAACGGAGGATATATAAAGAAGTACATTGCCGTGCTGGACGCCGAAAAGCTAAACCAGGGCTTCGTGGTCTTTTGCAGTGTCAAGTTGAGGAGACTGAACAAAGAGATTGCGGCGGAGTTCACAAGAATCATACAGGAGATTCCGCAAGTCACGGAATGCTACAACATATCGGGGAGTTACGACTACCTGCTGAAGATCCATGCGCCGAATATGAAGTATTACCAGGAATTTATCCTGAACGTGTTAGGCACGATCGACAGTCTCGGCTCGCTCGAAAGCACCTTTGTGATGGACGAGGTGAAGCATGAATACGGAATCCATATTTAACACGCCGCCCCGTCCCTATCTCGCATTTATTACTTCAAGGCATAAATCCGCTGGATGATGTCCACGACCTTCATGCCTTCCAGTACGTTGGTCGTGATGCATTCCGAACTTGCACCGGAAAGGACACGGACCACATTGCGGATCACGAAATTATGGTTCTGGGCGGAACCTTTATAAGGACCGTAGTCATTTCCCGGATTCGTCGGCGCCAGTTCCGGCATTTCATAATCTTTGATATGACAGTATTCGACTTCGTTCATATACTGTCCGCCGATTTTCACGCTTCCGTTCTCCGCAACAATCAGCATACTGCTTTCCATGTTCCTGTTCCAGACAGAAGTGGAATAGCTCAGACTCCCCATCCCGCCGTTCACGAAGTTGAAATTCACAAAACCCGAATCTTCAAAAGCCGTAAGTCCGGCATGGTTGAAATCGGCAAAGCGGGCCTGGATATTGCAGATATCCCCGAAAAGCCAGTACATAATGTCGATGAAATGGGAGAACTGGGTAAAAAGCGTCCCTCCGTCCAAAGCGGCATCGCCATGCCAGCCACCGGGTTTATAATAACGATCGTCACGGTTCCAATAGCAATTCAACTGGACCATATAGATCTTGCCTAACTTACCCGAATCCACCATCTCCTTGATCCAGACGGAAGGAGGAGAATAACGGTTTTGCATGACGCAGAACACTTGTTTACGGTATTTCAGCGAAGCATAGACCACCTTCTCGGCATCGGCAAGCGTCAGTGCCATCGGCTTCTCGATCACGACGTGATGCCCGGCTTCGACAGCCCGGATGGCCATAGAGGCATGCAGACCGTTCGGTACGCAGATATTCACGACATCGATGGAAAGTCCGCTCTGCAATAATTCCGTAAGGGATGAGAAAAACGGGACATCGTATGCTTCAATGCCCAATTCTTCACGGGGACGAATATCACAAAGGGCCACCAACTCGGCTCCCGGATCGCGTGTCACCATCTCGGCATGACGTTTGCCGATATGGCCGCAACCGATTACTGCGAATTTTATCTTCTTATCCATAATCACTTTAGTTTAGTGAGGGTATCTGTTATATATTGCTGTTGTTCGGATGACATCTCCGTATGGATAGGTAGGGAAAGGACGGATTCGCACAAACGGGCGGAGATGTCCAAACTGCCGGATATACGGGAGATGTGCCGGTAGGCTTCCTGATGATGTACCGGTAAGGGATAATAGATCATGGATGGGATTCCCCGCTCTTTCAACAGACCCTGAAGGACATTCCGCCGGCCGTCTTTTACCTGGACCGTATATTGATGATAGACATGAGTCGAAAACGTCGACTTCGTCGGGAGAACCAACAAGTCGCAGGAAGACAAGGCTTCATCGTACCGGAAAGCGACCTGCCGGCGGGCCTCGGTGAACTCCTCCAGATGCTTCAACTTCACATCCAGCACGGCAGCCTGCAACGTATCCAGGCGGGAGTTACATCCGATCCGCCTATGATGGTATTTGCATTCCTGACCATGATTGGCAATCATGCGGATACGGGTAGCCAGCACCTCGTCGGAAGTCATCAACGCGCCTCCGTCGCCATAGCAGGCCAACGGCTTGGACGGGAAAAAGGAAGTCGTCCCGATATGTCCGATCGTGCCGGCCTTTCGTACCCGTCCGTCGGAAAACGTATAATCGGCGCCGACGGATTGGGCATTATCTTCCACGACATACAGATGATAGGCATCTGCCAAAGCCATGATCGGCTCCATATCGCAGGGTTGTCCGAACAGGTGGACGGCCACGATCGCCTTTGTCCGCCCCGAAACAGCCGCTTCTATTTTCCGGGGATCGATATTGAAGGTCCGGGGATCGACATCCACCAGCACAGGCGTCAGCCCTAACAAAGCGACAACCTCGGCTGCCGCTATATAAGTAAATGCCGGTAGGATCACCTCATCGCCGGGCTGAAGTTCCAATGCCATCAAGGCGATCTGCAAGGCGTCCGTCCCGTTTCCGCAAGGGATCACGTATGGGATCTGGAGATAGCCGGCCAGATGCCCGGCAAAGGCTTTCACCTGCGGACCATTGATAAAGGCACAACTGTCGATCACCGACTGCATGGCCTCATCGATCTCCTCTTTGAACCGGAGATATTGTCCATGCAAGTCGACCATCTGTATCTGTTCTTCCAACATTATATTATCTATTTCACTTCGCTGCCCGGTTTCACCTCTTTCTCAGGCATGATGACAGCCAGCTTGCCGTCGAAGTTTTCTGCAGAAAGGATCATTCCTTCGGAAACGATGCCTTTCAGCTTGCGCGGAGCCAGGTTGGCAATGAAGCAAACCTGCTTGCCCACAAGCTCTTCCGGCTTGTAATGCTGGGCGATACCGGAAACGATCGTACGTTTCTCCAGACCGTCATCGATACGGAACTGCAACAGCTTGTCCGCCTTAGGCACTTTCGTACATTCCAGCACGGTCCCGACACGGATATCCAGCTTCATGAAATCATCAAACTCGATATTCTCGCGGATGGGTTTCGCCTTGTAGTTCGCTTCCTCGTTTGCCTTCTTCGTGTCCAGCAGCTTTTGTACCTGCGCTTCGATCACGCTGTCTTCGATCTTCTCGAACAACAGTTCCGATTTGCCCAACTGGTGGCCGGCTTCCAACAGGTCGGTCGATCCCAGACGGTTCCAGCCTAACGGTTCGACATTCAGCATCTTGTTCAGTTTCTCCATGCTGAACGGCAGGAACGGTTCGAAAGCGATCGCCAGATTTGCCGTGATCTGCAAAGCGATATTCATGATCGTGGCGACACGTGCCATATCGGTCTTTGCCAACTTCCAGGGTTCGGTGTCAGCCAGGTATTTGTTTCCGATACGCGCCAGGTTCATCGCTTCTTTCTGGGCGTCACGGAAATGGTACGTATCCAGCAGACGTTCCACGTCGGCCTTTACATTCGCAAAGTCGGTCAATGTCTGACGGTCATAATCGGTCAGCTCGCCGGCGGCCGGCACCTTGCCTTCGAAATACTTTTCGGTAAGCACCAAGGCGCGGTTGACGAAGTTACCTAAGATGGCAACCAGCTCATTGTTATTGCGTGCCTGGAAATCTTTCCAGGTGAAATCGTTGTCTTTTGTCTCCGGAGCATTGGCCGTCAAAACATAGCGCAACACATCCTGCTTGCCCGGCATATCCACCAGATATTCGTTCAACCAGACAGCCCAGTTGCGGGAAGTGGAGATCTTGTCGCCTTCCAGGTTCAGGAACTCATTGGCCGGCACATTCTCCGGCAGGTTGTAAGAACCTTCGGCTTTCAGCATGGCCGGGAACACGATACAGTGGAACACGATATTATCCTTACCGATGAAATGCACCATCTTGGTTTCAGGATCTTTCCACCAGGTTTCCCAACTTTCGGGGAGCAGTTCTTTCGTATTGGAGATATATCCGATAGGCGCGTCGAACCAGACATACAGCACCTTTCCTTCCGCACCTTCCACCGGCACGGGAATGCCCCAGTCGAGGTCGCGGCTTACGGCGCGAGGCTGCAATCCCATATCCAGCCAGCTCTTGCACTGTCCGTACACGTTCGGTTTCCATTCCTTATGTCCTTCCAAAATCCACTGGCGCAGAAACGGTTCCCATTTGTCCAAAGGCAGATACCAGTGTTTGGTCTCTTTCATCACCGGCTGGCTGCCGCTGATGGCAGACTTCGGGTCGATCAGGTCCGTCGGGCTCAAAGATGTACCGCAGGCTTCGCACTGGTCGCCATAGGCTTTCTCATTGCCGCAATGCGGACAAATCCCGGTTATATAGCGGTCGGCAAGGAACTGTTTTGCTTCCTCGTCATAATACTGTTCGCTTGTTTTCTCGATAAACTCGCCTTTATCATATAAGGTACGGAAGAAGTCCGATGCCACCTGGCGATGCGTAGGCGAAGTCGTACGGGAATAGATATCGAACGAGATGCCGAAATCCTCAAAAGACTTCTTGATAATGCCATGATAACGGTCCACCACATCCTGCGGCGTAATTCCTTCTTTCTTCGCTCTCAGCGTGATAGGCACTCCATGCTCATCCGATCCACCGATCATCAAAACTTCTTCCCCCTTCAGGCGAAGATAGCGTGCATAAATATCAGCAGGCACATACACCCCGGCCAAATGACCGATATGCACCGGTCCGTTCGCATACGGCAACGCCGTAGTTATCAGCGTTCTCTTAAACTGTTTTTCCATACCTTGTGTTCTCTTTTTGAGGCACAAAGGTAAGGAATAATTTGGTTAGATGGAAAAGATTAGTTCCCTGTTTAACCATCATTTTAGCCGTTTCACGGCTAAAAAAGCGAATCATGATAGTGTGACAATTGTTTTCGCAATCAATAATATGTTTGCAGAATAATAGAACGATTGTAAGAATATTTGAAACATTAAAGAACCAGGTTCGCGGATGACGCGGATGAAACGGATGAAAGCGGATTTTAATTATTTTATCCGTTAAGATCCGCCCAATCCGCGTCATCCGCGAACCTGGTTCTTTAGTGGTACATTTAGTTTCAAATCTGCTAAGAAATGAAGTTGTTTCTGCCAATCAAAACATATATGTTTCAAGATCGAATCATAAGCGTTTTGCAAAAGAATGCCTGTCTTTTTACTAAAAGCCGCCGACTTCTTTTTTATTCATATATCAGCTCCAGATCATCCAGCCATAAGGTACTGCCGTCACCACCGGTAAAATAGTCGCCGTACTTGCTGGCACTGGCGACAACTATAATATATGTCGGCTTACGCGTCAGAGAGCGGTAATCCAGCTTTAGCTTGAACTCCGTCCAGCCGCTGACTGTTTCGCCGACAATCATTTCCTGATAAGCGATGATATGTTCATCGTTTTTATTGAACAATTGACGCTTTGACTTCTTCGTCTGGATACGTACAGGAGAGTTCCAATCTCCTAAAGCGATATAAATATGCGCTTTATCATTCATCCCTTTCTGTGCATCCGCAAACTGGTCTCCCGGATCATCTGCAACCTGAGTGATCGGCGTACAAGTATATTTGAACCATCCTTTCAAGGAGGTCGGACGCGCGGTGAACGGACGTCCGAAATCAAGGATACCATCTGTCCCGTCCGTTTTGACATATTCGCCGGCAAACAGGTTTCCGGCAGCAAACTTGATAATCACATTTTCCGAAGCCAGCTTAATAGACCGTTTACCACCATGAGGCTTAGATTCGTCATAAACCGTCACATTCTTATTGGCAATTGCGGACCCCGTGTTTCCGGTATCCCAGAACATTTCACCCCCTTCGGCATAGACAAACCAGATATTTTTCGTGTTCATCCACCATTCTTCAAAACCGGCATTCGGCAACTGTGCCGCCTCATCCGTCACAAAAGAGGTGACATCGTAAGTTTGCGTACCGATAGTAGCCTTGTATTCATATTCGGTCGCCGGCATCAAATGACGCATGGCCGCCGAGAAAGTGCCGTCTTCATGGAACGTGATCTCGTCTTCAAATACCTGGTCCCATACCTCCTCGCCTTTCTGGCGATATTGGATATCGATAGCAGTTCCCTCTTTTGCCACTCCGCTCAGATACGCCCGTTTTGCCCATACGGAAAGAGTTGCTCCTGTTCCCTCGTAATGGACAACGCTGACAGACCATGTTTCCGTCTCACCAAAAGCCTTCACTTCAAATGTACGGGTACGGCGGAAATCGGTTACCGTTGTCGGTTCGGGAATAGTGGAAGCAATAGAGCTTCCCAATGTCATTTCTTGCACCTTCAGATTACCCAAATCCGTCTCTTTGCTCACATATATAATCACCTTGCAGTTCTCTTCATCGACAACAGGAGTCCCGACCTGTACATCACTACCGTCAGCCGCCTTGATCGAGAATTTCCGCTGGATATTCCGTTTAGCCGATATCTGCCAGGGATAATCCTGATAAATACGCAAGACAAAAGTAGCCGGCGACGACAGGTCAATCTGCGTGTTAGCCGTTGCAGGCAAACTGTCGACCGATACAAATCCCGAATCCGGGAAATGACCGACATCCTTACATGCCAATGAATCCGGAATGATCGTCGTACCGGCAGTTGCCAGCAACTTTGTAATGCGGAGTGTACGGAGGTCGACCGTATCGTCTACCAGAATGGAAACACTTCTTGCCTCCTTATCAATAGAAGAAGAGACAAAGCCATTCGTCTCAATGTCCTGTATCTCCGCTTTTACGACCGGATAGGGAATATCATTCTCTATACATCCTGTCAAGACACAGATAAATGACAGAAGACATCCTTTTACGTTATGCATCATCTCTCTCTTATAAATAGAATGTAATACCTAAATTGATTGACAACAAGTTGATTTTAAAGTTCGCCCCGCTATTGGTACGTTTGCCTTTTTCTACTTGGTTCGTTGTCTGGTCATACCATTTAAAGTCCAACCCTAACACATCTATTGCCGCCTCAACAGCAACATAGTCGTTGATGAAACAGGTGATGCCAGGTGCAACCCCGAAATTCAGATTCTGTTTGACCTGATGTGTCCCCTTCAGTTCATCGCCCGTCCCGTCTTCCACGTTGCTTTGTCCGTATCCGTAAGTCACACGGGCTTCGTTAAACAAGCCGAACCGTTTGCTATCACCCAGGTTCAGGTATGTACGGATAAAGAATGAACCGGATACCATATGTGATTTATCTTTATAATCAGACAAATCAAAACTCAGGTCATCTCCCAGATTTAGAGATAAGTTTCCTAAATCAGTCAAGCCGCGGGAATAGGCTACACGTCCGCCGATTGCGATATTATCCCGGATAAAGTAGCTGACAACCGGAGAGACTTTAAAAGTATATCCCGTACTGGTCACATCATCCATCACCAACCACTTGAAATTATCGTCCGTATGTTCGGAATAAGAGAAAGAGGCTCCCACCATCCATTGCCCTTTCGGGATGAATGTCTTCTGCTCTATTCCACGATCGAACTTATTCCCTCTCGCCATTGCCGGTATGCTGCATACGAGCAATAGCATTATTAATATATGCTTCATTGTTTATTATGTGTTCAATTTGAATAGTTGGCATCATCGTTATCACTTTTGTATTTCATAACGATGATGCCGGAAATAGATAACGATGCCATTATTCGGCCAAACCTTCTAAAGATGTACCGACGAAGGAGGCAGGGTTGTAATCAAACCCTAACTTAAATTCATCTAACAATAAAATAGAACCATCTCCTCCTACAAAATAATCCCCAAATTTACTTGCAGAACAAACTATTATAATATAGACAGGGATTTCTGCTTCCTTACCTTTCCTATAAACCAATGGTATAGTAAAATCCTGATATCCGTTAGTCCCACTTGCTTTATCCGAAGACAACTCACCATAAGCTATAACTGATTTATCATTCTTATCAAATAATACACGACTCTTTGTTTCAACTGTTACTTTTGATGTTGTCAAAGCAATATATATTGAACAAGTATCAGGAACACCGTTCTGCACATACGAAGGCAAATCCGGTGTTGCATATTTTGTTGTTATATTCACAGGCGTATAATTATATCTTCCTGAAAGAGTTGTTGGTCTTAATTTACAAGATTGTCCTAATGTAAGAATACCATCCATGCCATCAAGTTCAAAAGTTCCAGTAAATAAATTTCCCGCAGCAAGTTTTGTGCTCATCACGATTTGAGATTCCAAACGTGCAGCACTTCCTACTTCTCCAGATACTTCTGTTGTAAAATTAAACTTAAAAATCATATCAGTATTACCTGTAGCCCAAAAAGGAACAGTTCCATCTTTATAGGGATATTGAAGTTTACTTTTCGTACACCAATCATCAAACCCCAAATTCGGCACAAACGGCTTTCCTTCATTATCCTCATTCTCATAATCCGTTGTAAACTCAACGTCATTACCTATAATCTTACCTCCATCCTGATCATTACTGATAGCACGATATACATACCTTGTTTTCGGTTCCAAACCTTGGACAAAAGCACTGAACGTCTTTCCGTCCTTATTCTTAAAAGCAACAGTTACCGGAGTCCATTCACTATCAGAAACTTTTTTATATTCAAAGCCAAAACCTTCATCACTATCACTTTCACCGCTAAAGAAAGTAAACGTAGACCAGATATTCATGGTTGCAATCTCTTTGGTGATAACAGCGACATTCGGCTTCACTGAATAAGAAAATGATATACTTTGTTCCTGCGTTTTCGCATCTGTTATTGTAAAGGTAAAGTTATGCGTCTGGATGCTTTCATCAAAAGATTTCAACGCATTACTCATCGCAGTCAAATCGAATGTCAATGTATCAGTTTCACTCTTAACCGATTGAACCGGGAAGTGAATACTTTCCAATTTTTCGCTTGTTGCAGCATCCAAACTTGCTAAATCAAAAGATTGAATCCCCACACGATTATTCAAAGAATCAGACTGTATCGTTACCATCAACTTCTCGATACCGCAAGAAGCAACAGCTTTCAAGATATTATCAGCAAACTCACCTTCTTTAGCTTCCAAACTATTATTCTCTCCAAATCCTTCCAACTTCAATTCCGGAGCCTTGATATTTTCCAGATCTTCCACTTTAATAGGGATAGAAACAATCACCGTATCAGCTCTCTCGTCAATCGTTATATCATCAAACTTGCCTCCTGCTTCTCCGCTATCATCCGGTGTTTCCGGATCGCCACTCAATTTGAAATAAAGTTTATAATGACAACGTTCCTGGATATCGGCATATTCACGTTTCAATTCAAACTGTTCGCCGTCCGTATTCGTCAGCTTCAATAAAGCCAATAATGTTTCCGGAGCAAAATAGCCGCCTCGTGTTTCACCTTTCACGAAAGTCAAAGAACCCGAAATATTACTTACCGTTGTACTGTAATCGGTAAAGTATTTCTTAAAATCGTCGCTATAATCGACTGTTACTTTCGTATTCGCGATCTTACAAGTTACTTTTGCCGAAGTAACCTGGTTCGTTTTAATCTCGCATTCCGTCTTTCCGTAGAAATTCGGTAACTCCCAGGCTGCAGAGTCTTTCTTACCGGAAGCAACGACTACCTGATAGGAACCGGCATCCAATAGAATTCCTTCATCTGCTTTTTCAGCCTCAAAATCGGCAATATACTTAACCGTATCTTCTGCCGCATTCAAGATAGCGACACTCAAAACAGGATCGACAGCCTTCGTCTGCAATGTGACGTTCTTCTCTATACCCAAGTACAGATATCCTTGTCCATTGGTTGCCTTTTTCTCTTCATCACATGACACAAAGCCAATTAATAATAAAGCGGATATTATCGATAATATATATTTTGTCATTGTCTTATTTTACTATGATAGTTAATGTTTTCGAACTGGATGTTCCATTCTTATCTTTCAAAGAAATATTAAACTTATGAGTTCCTTTAAAACTTGTCAGCAAGGACATAAAATTACTTACATCAAAACGAACAGACTTTTGGCCTTCTTGAACGGCATTCAAAAGTTGGGACTGCATTGAATTCAAGTTCAACATATCAAAAGGATTACCAATATCGGCTACTGCCGCCATAAAATCATCATGATTAGACGAAATTGTTACTTTCATTTCACTTACTCCGGTCGGCATCGTCATAGTCACAACTACTTTTGTAGAAGAAGCATTCTCTTCCGTCAATGTAATCGGTGAATCTAAATTTGTTCCTCCCCATTGGATTTTAGCAGTAGTGGAACCACCTCCATCACCGCCGGAATTACCACCTCCATTATCATCGCCGGAAATGAAATCAGAAGGGATTTTAATCGTATATTCACGTTCCACCAATTGGATATCCACTTTGATGATTGGACGTTTCAAAGAATCCGGGGTTTCTGTCGGCTCATCCGGGTCTACCGGTTCGTCCGGATCTACAGGCTTATCGGGTTCTACCGGTTCATCCGGTTCGGCAACATCCAACCAGACAACGATATTATTATACTCTTTCACGGTCGGATCGTTATACAGATCACAAAAATATTGTGTTTCCAGGCCGGAACGAGTGGTAGCATGAAGAACAAAATCCAATTGGTCGGTAGTTTTGAAGAATGGCTTTTTCTCTTCATCGGATTTTAAAGTCAGTACACCATTGCCGTTCGTCATTACCACTTCATAATCTTCTTTAAAACGCTCTTGGAAATTTTCAGTATAAGCGACCGTTATTTTCTTATTGCTCAGCACACAAGGGGTAATCAGCGAAGAGACTTCCTGTGAAGTAATCGTACAAGAATCTTTTCCTTCATAATAAGGAGTATCGTAGGCAGCATCTTTCAACTCGCCTTTTGTTGCAACCACCTGATATTTTCCGGTTGCCAGCAAAACCTCATCGATATCGGCATAAGATGCATATTCTTCTACGACCTCACCATTCTCGTCAAGAATCTTCACCGAAAAATCGTTTACATCCAGACTTTCATCGGTTGCTTTCGTCGAATTTCCCGTAATCGTTTTTTCCATCTGCGGATCCAACTTCAAATCCAGCAACCCGACCTCTTTCGGCAAATCTTCACGAGAAGGCTTTTTGCCGAACAGATCATCTTTCATTTCACAAGACGTAAATCCTGCTATCAGAAACACCAATAAATAAAGGATATGTATATTTCTTTTCATAATCATTCTTCTTAAAGTGCTTTAGTATCTGGATTTTCACCCGTAAATTCAACTATATAATAATCGTTCGGAGCAGGAGCCAGACCTTTTTTCGTAAGCTCTTTTGTCCGGGTGGGATAAGCAGTAGATAGATCTTTCGCCTTAACTGTATATTCCAGTTTTAAGCCGCCATCCACATCATCAAAATAGATAACCTGACCGTTATTCTCTTTCGTAAACGTACATTCTTTGCCTTTTCCGTTAATCACTTTCATCAGATAGCTATCTTCAAAAAGCAGATTAAAACTGGTAGTCAGTTTAATATCTACTGCTACACTCTGGAATGTACAAGTAATAGCCGGGACCGTTGTGATCTTCTTTTCCAAAATCACAACATTATTGTTCTCACCGTAGAAATACGGACTATCAAAAACACCGCCTTCTACTTTATCACGCGAATAAGCTTTGACTGTATAAGTTCCTACCGGTAATACAATAAAATCTTTTTTTTGCATTTCTGCAAAAGAGTCGAATACAATAGTCGTATCTAACGGGTAATCATTTGTAGGATTACTTTTCAGTTCCACTTTGAAAGTACCGGCATCCATACCGAATGCTTTCGTTCCTATAACCTGTATCTCATCATCAATTCCAACCGACTGCAAAGAAAGCTGTCCATAGTTTTCAGGAACATCATTATTCCCAATCTCGTCCTTCTGACAAGAGACTGCCAGCATACTGAGTACGCTGAACAGTAAGATTGATATGTTGTTTAATGTTTTCATCTTTTATTCGTAGATTAGTTCGACGTCGTCGATATATAATTGGCTACCGATGTGCGCTTTATCAGAATAAGCAGCATCTCCAAAACTATCAAAAGTCTCTAAATTTACATTACTTTTTAAATCATCATGATTTACATTCCCAGATTTAAACTTCACATATAGGTATTTTGCTTTTTCATTTTTTTGATAACTTAATGGTAGATCTATTTTAGTATACGTAGATAATACTCCACCTCTTTCTATAGTATTTTCAGATATAACATCTCCACTTTCTCCTACTATTACTACTACTACAGTAAATACATCATCTCCTTTCGGCACATATTTACAATAAAAAGATAAAGATGATGGACGTGACCCAAATTCAAAATCATAATTCGGCTTTAAATCCGGATCACTAGTTTTTGATCCTAAATAAAGATAACCGGCATCAACATTATACAATACAGAGATTGAACCTGCTAAAGTAGTACCTTTACCCCACGCTATTGTTCTCAACAATGCAGCAGAAGTTCCAGTATTTTTATCACCAGTCTGAACAGTCCCCGAATTAGAACAATATGCGTATGTTCCAGGATTGACAGTTGTTACATCATTTATTGTATTCCACCCATGTGAGCTAGGATTACTATCAGACCATGGATAATAATAATGCCAAAACGGCCCTTTCTCTTTTCCAATCCATGGTTTATATTTAGGTCCATCTTTTACAATCCAATTTTCAAATCCAGCATTTGGAATCTGTAATGCATCTTCTGTAATAAACTCCTTTACCTCTGTTGGCCAGCCATTAACAAAGGCCCGTACCTTATATTTAGAACCAGAGGATAATCCTATAGCCATATTTCCCTCTACATCCTGCCATTGTCCATCTTTGAACACTTGAAAAACTGGTGCAGCATATTTAGAGACATCTTCTTTAATATAAAAAGTAGCTCTTTTAGCCCAAATCTCACCATCCGGCACAACAATCGTAAAAACAGGTGTTACTTCCAATTTTGAAGTCTTTACAACCGTCTTATCCAAATTATCCGTTACCGATACTTCATAGGAGTAAGTAGAAGCCTCTGTTTCCTTCGACTCTAATCCATTTGAAAAGTCCTTCTTGAAAACAATCTTATGATTTTGTTTATCATAAGAGATACCTGCCGGCAAATTATCAGAAAGCACATTATACACAACCCCATCACTATTAATCTTCAGTGTTAATGCTTTTATTCCCGCTTCTGCCATAACCGCAATAGCCGTATCTTCTTTTAAAGCATGTTTAGAAGGAACTGTCAATTCAAACTGTCCGACAGTCGGTGTTTTAGCCTCTTTCAAATTCACAGAAGCCGTTACCACGTCCGAAGTATGCATCACATTCAATGCATCATTAATATATACGCTAAAACCATATATTTTGTCTTTATCAGAAGCATATAACTGGTTAAATGCCCCTTTCAAATCCAGTTCAAGCCCCTTTGTTCCGGTAATAGGAGAAGAAATAGCATTCAATCCCCAAATATCTTCGGCCGTTTTCAATCCTTCCGGAGTTGCAATATCGACACTGTCTTTCTTTTCTCCATCTTCCAGACGAACCACCCAACATTCTTTAATGCGTCCGGGCACTTCGGCCTTGACCGTACAGGAATCATTCGGGAAACCATCTGTTACATTCATTTCGACAGGTACGTTATTCTCAAACCCACAAGCCCAAATCCGCAAATCGGTAAACGGTTTCCACATAAAGTCAGGAATACCGAATTCAAGATCCGCTTCTTCCATAGAATCATCCAATTCGATAGAAAGGTTCAACCCGTCTCCCGTCTTCCCATCCGTAGCAAAATTCAATATGACGGATTCTTTCGGATTCAGTGTTATAGCCGGATCCGTTACGGTATAGACTTTGGGCTCTTTCCAGTTTTTACGCATTAAAGAGATAGCGACACTCAACGGTGTCCCTTCTTTTGCCACTTGCAGATAAGCGCCGCGAGACTCGCCTTTAGTGATCGTAAAGGAACCATCCATATAAGAAGTCTTCAATGAGACACTATAATCCGAATAAGCTTTCAGGAAATCTTCCGTATAATTGGCATAAACACGTGCATTTGCCATCTTGCAAGTCACCTCCAAGGGAGTCTTCATGTCTTTCTTGATGACAAAATCCACACTTCCCTCAAAATAAGGATTATCAAAAGCAGCAGGTAAGTTTTCTCCTTTAGAGGCACGTAAAGTATAAGCCCCTTCTTTCATTTCCAGTTCGTCCGGAAAATCCTTATACAAAGCACTTTTAAGCGTGTCACTTTTCTGGAAGATTTGGACTGTATATTCGTCCGCATCTTCAAAGCCGTCTAAAATATTCCCGGCTTTTGTAGATAAAGTTCCTCCCTTAATGTTTGTCGTATCGGCGGCGAGATTTAAACTCAACATCCCTATACTTCCCCCACCGTTCAAGCGATCCGAATCGCAGGAAAAGAGCCCTGCAACCGAGACCCATGCACAAAAAGAAAATGCGATAGCCTTTCCCAGACTATGACGTAATTGATACTCTTTCATTTGTATACCTTTTTACCTTAGTACATACAATCTGAAACAGCACAATCAATCGTGATATTACCCTATAATAAATTCTTAAATACCCTACCCTTAAAATCGTTGCAAAATAACAACAACTCTAAAATCCTCACAAGGTCTATTTATCCGATTACATGTTCTTTCTTTCAGAAATCACATAATCTTTTCCAAACAATCAACACAACCGGACCTTACTTACGATTACCGAATCCTGATTTTTACAGGTTCTCCCTCTCCCACTTTGACGATATACAGACCGGCAGGCAACGGATGTACAGAACAACCATCCGAAACGAAAGTCCTCTTTATCAACACCCCATCCATATTCCAGATAGATAGGCCGGACGCCTTCGTTTCCACATACAGTTTACCGGAACGGGCATATATACGTGTAACCGACAGTGCAATCCCCTCATTCGCCACCGCCATGTCGCTGCGCATAAACACTGCTTTCAAATTCATGTCGCCATCCACCGAGAGAGGATACGGGTTCAGCGTATTCCCATCGCTCCACTTGACGAACATGTTCCCGGCATCCGGCATAGCCGTGAATACCAACTGCTTGCCACATTCGATCCGTCCTGACGGACTGACAGACACCCGTCCTCCTTCCGACTGCTCCACGCCGACATTATAAGTATCGAGTTTCAAGCCGCCGATCTCGATTTTCACCTCTTTTTCCACATCGGCAAGCGAATAGACCAACGTACGGCTCTTGCCGGCGGCACGCATGGACAGTCCTTCCTCCAACAATTTGCCGTTGGCCGTGACCTTCACCTCGCTTTGGCTGTATCCGGGCAGAAGCACAACTTTGAACGGCATCTTGCCGCCTACCTCGATCGTATGTATATCCACCTGCACGCCGACACCTGCACCGACAACGTTGGGAAGGTGGATCTTGGCGTATTCTCCCTCTCCGGAACTCGGTTGGAACAAAGGCAACAATCCGGAAGCCTCACGAACCGTCACGATACGCGGGTTGTCGCTATTCCCGTCATTCCATTTGTAAAAATATTGTCCATCCGGAGCCGTTGCCAATAAAGAAATCAGCGATTCCGGATAGAGCTTCGCTTTCATGGCATCCGTTGCAGTCGCAATGTCCACAGCGGAAACATGCTCTGCCAATTTCAATTTCACCCCATCCTGCACGATCCCTTCCACCGAGATGGAATAGTTCTTGACAATCCGATAAAGGCTATACACCCCTTCTTCATTCGCAGCCAACACTACGCCGTTTGCCTTGACAACCAGATTTTCGGCACGATACCCATCGGCAAAACGCAAATAGAAATGGAATTTCCCACCTTGCAACACTTCGGTCGAATAATTAGACAACGGTTTGACCGTCACTCCTTCCAACACAGGCAGCGTAATCGTAAAATATTTGTCATCCGGCACGAAAGTCGCCTCCAATGTCGTATCACTCGATACAGTAAATGTGTAGGGATTTTCTTGACTTCCGTTACTCCATTTCCCAAACCTATAATTCAAATCAGGTACAGCCGTCACTGAAATCCGTTTGTTACAAGGCAACGTAAGGATCCCATCGCTGCCATCTTCGGTATAATAAATATGACCTCCTTTGCTTTGTTTCAACGTGACTTCATAAGCGATACTTTCCAATCCCTTTACTGTAACGGTCACATCTTTTGACGGACCGTCCACTCGGTAAATACCGTCGGCATTTGCCGTCAATATGGAATCATTTGCCAATACGGTCATCGAATCCAACGACTGAAAATAGTTTTTGTCCACTTGCAGGGAAAATTCGAAGGCGGTACCGGAGGCAATCGCCGAAACTACATCCCCACCCAATGGGTTGACAGCCGTAATGCCGTCAGGCAAATCAAAGGTAATCGATATTTTCTGCACCCCGAATCCCATATCTCGCACGCTTACTCCGTCTTTATATCCTTCTTTGACTGCATAAGCTTTTAAGGTAAGAAGTTTTGCCGTTTCACTACTCAACTCGAAAGGCTTTTCGTAAAGTCGTTTCGGCCCGTCACTGATCGAATAATAGAGTGTCGTGTTTTCATCCGTCTTTTTGAGGGTGACTCTCACGGTTGTTCCCATAAGCATATTGTCGGTGTTTTCCGGATCCGTGATGATCTCCGGCGCGGAAGCTACCGCACGCGCATCTTCAAAGATGGCGGAGATATACAAGTCGTTGGCTGGCATTTTGATGATTTGGGGGCTGGTGGTGTATGTCTTTCCTCCGATCGACAAAGCCTTCAAACCATACTTTGCATCCGTAGGCGTAGCCGTGATCGTGATCTCCACACCTTCCCCGACCTTGTCGCCCGAAACTAACAGGTCTCCTCTCCGTTTTACCTCTATCTTTCCGTTCTCCGGCTGGGTAAAGCGAATCGAATAGCCTGGTTTCCAAGTGGCATAGAATGTCTTGTCGCCCGAACTTCCTTTGTCAATCTTCGTTACAGGTCCCTTTGTCAACATATCGTCTTCGTACCAACCGGCAAACGTAAATCCTGGACGAACTGCATTCATAGGCAACTGTTTGGATTCTTCTGTCGTATAGGTATCATCAGGCAATTCTTCCCCGTGAAACATATCGTAATGGATCTTGTAGCGCTTCGGTCCCCATTTGGCGTATAGGGTGAGGTCGCCGCCATATTTGTTCTTTTCATCAAAAGGCGTTTTCAAAGTCTCTTCCATATACCAACCGGAAAAATCATAGTTCTTTTTATAAGTACGTTTACTGATTTTAATCGTTTCACCGTATGTATATGGAAAACTTCCGGCAATAACCGTTCCGCCATTCGTTTCATAAGTTACGTGATAAACATTCGGTGTCCATCTGGCATAAACGGTCGTATCTCCTGTTGCCAAACTAATCTTATTGGCAATCAGCTTTTCGCCACCTTCTTTGCGAGTGTACCATCCGGCAAATGTATAGTGTTCTTTCTTGGGAGTCGGCAACACAATGACATCTTCCACTGTGTATGTGCTTATCGGTTTGTCCAACGTTCCACCATTGTTTTCATACGTAATATTATAATCTATCACTTTCCAATGCGCGACAAGAGTGATCCTATCTGTTCCTCCTGCAGGAATAGATTCCACCTTATTTTTTCCTTCCGGATCATTCTTTTCATACCATCCTAAAAATTCATAACCCTTTCTTTTTGCGACAGGCATATCAGCTTCCGAAACTCCGTTTGCCAATTTATAAGCATCACAATCAATAGGTTCTCCTCCATTAGGCATAAACAAAATATCATATACTTTTTCTTCCCATTCCGCATAAAGCGTAAATGTCACTTCCAAGCCATCAGAAGAAGTAGTTGCCGGTTCCAAGTGTCTGTTTAAAGGGAACTGGCTAATTACCGTTCCTGTAGCAGAACCCAAATGCCAACCCTTAAACACAAATCCGGACTTCATCACATCTACCCCTGTTTTCCAACGCACATCCTTTGTGGTTTCTGCTGTATATCGATCCACAGATTGAACTCCCGTACCAAAAGTCCCTCCATCAAGATCGTATTGAACAACAAAATTAACCAAATTCCAAGTAGCATATAGCTCAACAGATTCATGTCCTTTTTCTACATTCGTTAGGATAGAAGTATTTCCTTCTTCAATCCAACCTTTAAATATTCGGTCATCTTCGATAGGCACAGGTAATTCATCTATTCCTTTCTCTTCCGAGCGATTGAACGTACCAAATTTGGTATATTGCACAGCATCTTCACCTGTTCCATTATAAAAAGTCACCGGATATTCAATAGGGATCCATTTAGCATAGAGATAGAAAGGATTTTCATAGAATCGTCCTTCAAACCCTGGAAACCATTGAGTTAATCCCTGATCTTTATACCATCCGCCAAATTTATAATAATGACGTCCAGCTTCTCCTAATTCACCGGTTTTGGTTTCAACATTATACGTCTTTGGATTCTCATTATCTGGTTTCTCAAAACCACCATTTCGCTCATAAACAATTGGGTATTCAATGGGAGTAAAAAGAGCTGTAAACTTTAACGTATCAGTAGTTCCCTGTTCAATACACAAATCTTTCACAATTTTACCTCCACTTCCATATCGCCAACCAGCAAATGTATAATGCTCTTTAGCCAAGGTATCAATACGGAAAGTAGGAGTCTCAACATTATATTTTGAAGGATAATTCCCACCTTGTATTTTACTGCCTCCGTTCAATTCTTGATATAAAATCGGATAGTCGATTGGTTTGATTTCGACAGTACCATTGGCAGCTTCGGTTGCATCCATAGATAAAGGATCCTTATCATTTTCTTTATATATTCCATAACCTTTAACTAAGATATTCATTAATGGCTTAGATGATTTTATAGCTTTTGCTTTATCTTTATATAATCCACTTTCATTCGTGCCCATAATCTTTCCGTTTTTTAATTGAACATTTCCGTTTTCAATACTTAAACCATATCCCCAATATTCATTAGTCACATTTACTTTTGCCGTAGCATTTATTTCACCACCAAACATATTAAAAGTTCCTCCGGAAACGTGCACGCCTATAGCTTCCCAGCGTTCACATATAGACTCTATTCCACCATTATATAAATTAAATGTTCCACCTATTAACGAAACTCCTATCATTTGTACATGTTTTGTATCAAAAAAAGAGCTCGTATAAGAAACTAAAATTTTACCATTTTTTCCCGAATCTTGAACACTAAAAATACCTTTTGAAACTTGAAAAAGAATTATCCCATTTTTTTTATTAGAATTTTGTATTGTTTTTCCATTCAAATCCAACACAATATCCCCACCCGTTATCGTAATCGTCTCCGACAACTCCACATTTCCAGTCAACGTCACCTTATTTCCACTACAATTAGCTTTACCTTTAAAATCTTTTGCATTTGCTAACCCTTCAGCCAAACTTACATCTACAGCCTCAGCCACCCCAGCCACCATCATCATCCCAGCCAGCAGTACACCTTTTATCCACCAATTGATTACTCTATTCATGGTCATATCGTTTGTCCTTTCTCCCCGAACCCGTTTCCCCATCTTCCACGTTTTCGGGTATATTTAATTTTTAAACTGAATTCAACCTATTTCCATTCTACTTGTCAGACAGTCCTTTATCCTGTCGGCAAGCAGTGCAAAAACTACTTACTAAGTAAACCCTCGTCTACTTAATAAGTAAACACACGCCTGCTTAGTAAGCAGACATACCCACTACTTATCGAGTAGATTTGAGCTTACTCGATAAGCAGATTGTTTATTTAAAAATCTTGGATTTAAGAATAGGCAGGTAACTCCTCTTTCATGATTCGGATAGTGTCCAAAAAGGCTTCAACTCTACACAAAGAGTCATCTATGATGATGGCTCAAAAGAACTAATTATCTTATCTTTACCAAAGAGCCACCTTGCCCAATGAGCCTAAGTCGAGATTTGCCGATTTTACACCCATCGCCCGGAAAGCCCGGACAATCGTTGAGAAATTGACGCTTTTTCCACTTTCTATTTTGGATATTTGCGCTCTCTTGACACCCATCAATTCACCCAATTGCTCTTGAGTGAGATTCTTGGATTCACGGGTTCGCTTAATGGCTTCACCGATTAGGAAATTGTTAATATCATCTTCATATTTTTCCCGTTCCGAAGTACCACGGACACCGATTACTCGATCCAGCATTTCCTCATGCGTATAAAGTTTCATCTGTTCCATATCATTTCTTTTTTAAGCCAAAATATAGTTTTCTCAATTCTTCTGCTTTCAAAATTTCTTTAAACGGCGTCCTTTGAGTCTTCTTGATTAAACCATGCGTCGCAACAACCAATGTCTCTTTATCTGTATCCCAAAATGCGAATAGACGATATGACATTCCATTATACAAGGTTCTAAATTCCCAAATATCAGAACTACCCATCTTTTTGAACAAAGCCTTATCAACCACCAACATTGCTTTTTCTATATTATAAGCAATCTTAGTTCTAACTTTTTCGTCCAAAGATTCCAAAAATCTGACAGCCTCATCCATATAGATTACTTTGAATTTCGCTTTTGTTTCCATAGTCGCAAGTTTATGCGACAAAGATAACAAAAGTTCCTATTAAGGAAACATCCTAAGCCATTTTTATTTCAGAATCTGCCTATATTCCAAATCCAATCATTTCAAAGAGCTCACCCAATTGCCAATTACTCAAACACCAACTCCAACTCATCCAACAGCAATACGCTGCTCGTGCTTCCCGTGAAGTAATCGCCATACTTGCTGGCGGAGGCTACGATCAGAATATATGTCGGTTTTGTTGTCAGGTCGCGATATTCCAGGTCAATACGGAACTGGGTATAATCCTTTACCGTTTCGCCCTGTATGAGTTGCCCGAAAGCAACAAGGTTTTCATTGTTCCAGGTCAGATCGACAAACGTTCCCGTATTGGTATTGACCGGGAAAGGAGCCGTCCAGTCTGAAAACAACGCCATATAGATATGACAGGAGTCACGCCGTCCCGCCAAATCCTGATAAGGTGCTTTCGCCTTGTCGATCACACCGGAGTTATACTTATAATATCCTCTCAATGCCGACGGACGGCCCGTATAAGGACGGCCGAAGTTCAAAGAAGCACCGCTCAATCCCTCTACCTTGCCGAATGTTCCCGTATAAAGGCTACCGGCAGCGAAGACACCCGCTACCGTCTTGCTTTCCAGACGCGCCGCCTTGCCACGAACCACATCGCTCGTTTCCGGTGAAGTCGGATTCGCCTCGCCTACTGCGTTGGAACCTTTGTTACCGGAATCCCAAAAATAGTTGTCCGGCTCCAGGTCCAGATTGGCATACCAGCTTTTCCCGTCTTTATACCAATCATCCAACGAAAGGTTCGGAATCAACTCGACAGGCTCCGTCTCGAATGTCTTCACCTCTTCTTTGACGCCGTCGACGGTCAATTCGTATTCATAGACTTTGCCCGGTTGCAGATGGGTAAACACCAACGTGAAATTACCCGATTCGTCGATATCTATCTCGCTCGAAAGTACTTCCAACCAACCTTCGTCCGTATCGGCCTTCGTCACCGCTTCGGGCTTGACACGATAGCGGGCAGAGACCATGCCTGTCCGTGTATTTCCTGTGACGCACGCACGTTTGGCAAAAGCCGACACCGTAGTAAAAGACATCCCTGCGGGCGGATAGGCAATACTGACCGTCCACTCTTTCGTCTCGCCGAAAGCAGTAAACAGGAAGGTACGGGGACGTGTAAAGTCGGTCACCGATTGCGGGTCGGGCATGACCGTTGCCGTCGAACCGCCCAAACTCAACGTTTCAATCTCAATATTGTGCAAAGAAGGTTGCAAAAGCGAGTCTACATATACAATTACATTGTGCGTATTCTTATCGATCAACGCACTGCCCAACTGGTTTTTCACCGTTACTCGTTGTTGGATATCATGCTCTACCGTCACTTTCCACGGATAATCCTGATATAGGCGAAGGGTAAACGAGACAGGCTTCTTAAAGTTCATGCGCGTATCGGCAGTAGGCGGCAAGCTGTCCGCATGGACAAAGCCCGTATCCGGGAAATGCGCAAAGTCGAGGCACGCCTCTTCATCGGGGATAATCGTCATGCCGTCTGTCACAATCATTTTCTCGATTTTAAGATTGGCCAGGTCCAGACTGTCCGCAACCTTGACAGCAATCGTAGCCGCTCCTTTATCTATCTTCATCTGAGTCTGCCCATGCAAGGCAAACTCATTGATTTCCCCCACGATTGTAGGATAAGGCAAATCGTTCTTCACGCATCCTGCCAAAAGAACAAGAACAACCGATAGTAGTATGAAATTCTTTCCTTTCTTCATAAATCAGTTACAGATAAAAGACTATGCCGAGATCTACCGACAGCAGGTTGATCTTGAAATTCGCCGAACTGGAAGTACGTTTGCCTTTATATACCTGATCACGCGTCTGATCGTACCAGTTAAAATTAAGCCCTGCCACGTTGATAGAGGCTTCCACGGCTGCAAAATCATTGACGAATACCGTGATACCGGGTGCGACACCGATATTCAGGTTATGTTTCAGCTGGTATAAGCCGGAGAAGTCGACTCCCGTTCCGGAACTTCCGTTACTTTCGGAATAGCCATACGACACCCTTGCTTCGTTGAACAACCCGAACCGTTTGCTATCGCCCAAATTCAGATAAGTGCGCAAAAAGACCGCAGTCGTAAACGTATTGGAAGTACTTTCGTAGTCGCTGACGTCAAAGCTCAAATCATCGCCCAACTCCAAAGACAGGTTATTCA
This sequence comes from Parabacteroides sp., assembly GCF_977054455.1. Taxonomy (NCBI): domain Bacteria; kingdom Pseudomonadati; phylum Bacteroidota; class Bacteroidia; order Bacteroidales; family Tannerellaceae; genus Parabacteroides; species Parabacteroides sp. The sequence continues at coordinate 34,401 of NZ_CDRTCT010000017.1, forward strand.
GGTTCGTCACGGTACGCCCGTAAGCAAAACGTGCTCCCAAACTGATATTGTCACGTATGAAATAGCTGACCAATGGCGTCACCTTGAATGTATATCCATCGCTCGTTATATCCTTTAGCACGGAAAGAAACTCGAAGTTTTCGTCCACATGCTCGGAGTATGAGAACGTTGTCCCTACCATCCACTGTCCTTTCGGGATAAAGGTCTTCATGACAATCCCACGGTCGTACTTGTTTTTCTTTGCCTGGACGGGCAAAGAAAAACAAAGGACGGATAGGAACAGGAAAAAAAGATGTTTTTTCATTTATTCGTTATTAACTGGATTTACGGGAATATCTTTGTATTCCGTTTCTTTCAAACATTCTTGATTATAATCGTAAGACAAACTAAATTCGTCAACATACATGACACTGCTCGTCGAACCGGTAAACACATCGCCATCTTTACTTGAAGAAGCCATGATGATAATGTATATAGGGGTTTCGGGAGATGGCATCTTCCCTTTATAATATGTCAATGGTATAGAAAATTCCGTATATGTGTCCACATTTTCCGTTATTATCTTTTCACCATAGGCAAAGACACTTGATGCTTTTGGATCAAAACGAACCGGAGTACCTTGTAATGGAGACTTTACTATCTGAGTTTCCGTTGTTAATACAATATATATTATACCGACATCGGAACCACCTGCTTTCTTTTCATTACTTATATAATCAATATTACCAGGTAAATACTTATACCAGCCTTTAAAAAGAGTTGGAAAACCGATATATTGTTGTCCATATTGTAATGTTGCTCCACTTGTTCCCGCCTCTACTACAATTCCAGAAAATATACTACCTGCAGAAAATGCACCAAGTTTTAACAAATCAGAACCAGCAAACTGTGAAGTTAACTTCGCTGCTGCACTTCCTTCTTTACAATCATCTGTTTTTTGAAGTAATATTTTACTTCCCATCTTTGCACCCTTGTTGCCAGATTCCCAATATTCTCTTCCTTCCTTATTAACTCCACCCGGTCTATTATACCCTGGGTCTGTGTTCCAGTCTTCAAAACCCAAATTCGGAACCACCGAAGCCGCCTCAACCTTGAACTCCACAGCTCCACATACCATTGCCGGATCCTGTTCTGAAGCCAATTTATACGAATAAGTAACATCCGGCTTCAACCCTGTAACCAACGCCGATACATTCCCTTCATCCGTACGCTTTACATCTTTAATATCAATATTTAAGCCATCAGATGATGTCAATTGGAAATAAGCAGTCTCATCAACAGTAATCCCCCGCAATACGGCAAAAGTCGTCCAACAAATGGGGTCTTCGACAGCTGCTGCTACATCCGGCATGATCTTAACCGTAAACGATGCTTCTTTTTCCTGGTTACGGTCATCTACGAAAAGCACCTTGAAAAGATGCTCTGTCGGTTTGTCATTTACAGCCTTCAAATGTGATAACAATCCGGACAAATTCCAGATACAATCTACAAACTCAGCACTTTCCCCTAACTCCGGTGTCGGAGGATTACCAAGTCCTAATGCCTGTGCTGAAGTTGCACTTTGCGGATTCATCAAATCAAACTTGCTCAAACCGGCCTCTACAAATACAAGTGAAGTCGTTTCAACCAACACTTTTGAAAATTTGGTTTTCGTACCAACTTTATAAGTAATCCCTATTTGCGGCATTGTTTCAGAATTTTCCCGAAAAGAGAATACTCCATTTGTAAAATTATCACTCAAAGAAAAAGAGGTTATTCCCACACCAAACAAATCCTCTTTCCGTATAAAAATATCACACGTTATTTCGTCATGCTCCTCATCAATCGTCACATCAAAATCAGCACCAGCTTCCTGATCTCCTCCACCCGGATTAGCTATAGCGATGTTAAATATATAATGATACTGGGGATTAATATCCGGATATATCTTTCGAATCACAAACTCGTTACCATCCCGGTTTACCAACTTCAATGAAACAGTCAGCTCTTCCGGTGTAAAATAACCGGAACGATACTCATCACGGGTAAATGTCAAAGAACCGGAAGAGTTGCTTACAGTAGTACCATAATGAGAAAAATAGTTTTTCATATTCTCGGAATACAATACCGACACTTTCGTATTGGTTATCTTACAAACCACTTGTGCACTGGTGATCTCTCCTTGTTTGACTTCAACTTCTTCTTCTCCTCGATACAAAGGGGTTTCCCAGCCAGCCTCACCGGTATGATTCGAAGTAACGGCAACAATATATTTTCCCACAGGAAGCGTTATCCGCTGGTCTTTTACATCCGAAAGATAATCTTTATATGTATTAACCGTATCCCGATTCATATCCAACACATCTACCCGAAGCGACTCAAAAGTAACTCCCGTTTGCGCCTTGGTATGTAAAGTCGCATCTTCTTCTACATTCAGATAAAGGATTCCGGTCGGACATAAACTATTCTTATCTTCTGCACAAGATCCTAACAATCCAACCAACAGGCAAATTGCAATATATTTTATAGCATCAGTTAATGACTTCATTCCCATATTTATTTTTTATTCAAGACAATTTTTGCTTTATCTTCTTTTCCGTTTTTATCCTTTATATATATATTAAAAGTATTACTGCTACCAAACAAATCCGAGAAAGAAGAAATATCAAATTTCAGTTTGCCCTTCTCTCCTCTACTGGGCACAACCAATTTGTCTTTTTCCAGATTGACAAGCAGATCATTAATTCCCCCTAAAGAAGATGCATCTAATAAATCTACTGACAAACCTTCTATAACTCCACTAATCGTAATATTTGCAGTCAAAGCATCCAATCCCGCAGGCAAATACAAATAAACAATAATACTTTCTGTTTTTTCAGTAATTGTCTGAGGTGTATGCACATCGAAAGCCTTTCCATCAATCGTACCTGTTATCTCTGGTTCAGTTTTGGAAGGTTCCTCTCCCGGCTCATTTTCCCCCGGCGTACTCGGTTTATCTGGTTTATCCGGCTTATCCACTTCCACGAAATCGGAAGGCACTTCTATGACATAGTTCTTTTCAACCAGCGACACATCCACTTTGATGGTCGGGGCGGCAAAAGGATGTTCCGGATCTTCAGGTTCACCCGGTTCATCCGATCCCGGCTCGCTCGGTTCCGAAGGTTCGTCCGGTCCCGGGTTGTCGGGATTGCCGGGATCCGACGGTTCATCCGGCCGGGCATCGATGGCGTCCAGTTTGATATACAAATTGTTATGTTCCTTAATCTGTTCGTCTTTCGACAAGTCGCACGAATAGGTATAGGATTCCCCCTTATAGGTTGTCGTATAGATCGTAAAACGCAACGTCCCGGTATTCCGGAAATAGGCGGAACGCAACTCATCCGATGAAATCGTCAGCACCCCCGTCCCGTTGTCCACCACGATCGTATAATCACTTCTGAAACGGTCGAAGAAACGGTCAGAAAGGTCGAACTGTACCTTTTTATTCGACAAACGACAATTCGTCTCGATCTTCACCACCTCTTTGGCAGAAATCACGCAGGTCGTATCCCCTTCATAATAAGGAGCATCGAAACCGGCATCCGGATCGTCGCCGCTAAAAGCCCGTACCGTATATTTACCGGCAGGCAACAACAATTCGCCATCCGCCTTCAATGCCGCATACGAATCGTAGCTCTTCACCACCTGCCCCACGCTGTCGAGTATCGAGACACAGAAATCGTCCGTAGCCAAATATATATCCTCATTCTCCGTCTCCCCTTTCGTTCCGGGCACGGCTGCTTCCCGTTCTGCTACTACATGAAGATCCAGCAGGCCGACATTCTCCGGCACACCCTCTTCTTCATTTCCTTGTCCCTTGCCGAACAAATCCTTTTTCATCTCGCACGAGACGAAAAACAGCAGGCAGCACAACGCCCAATATGTAATCGGTTTTACCATACTCATTCTCCTATTCCATTAATGCACTTCTTAAAGATACAGTCTCCGGCTGGTCACCGGCATCCAGACGGATGATATAATACTCGCCCGTCTTAGGCGCATTCCCATTGTTCGTGATCCGCCAGACACGCTCCGGATATTTGTCGCCCCCCATAGTCATGGTCACTCTCACGACCAGTTCTTCACAGCCTTTCAGGAAATAGGCAGGCTTCATTTCGTCTTTCGAGAATTCATACGAGGCATCGCCGTTCGATACGTTCACCGTATAATCATAGTTTTCAGACTCCGTTTCCAGCAACTTCTGAAACTGTTCGGACAAATCCAACTCTACGCCCAAGCTTTTATAGGCACACTTCAACGTCACCTGCGTAATCCGCTTCTCCTCTATCACAAACGGATGGCCTCCGCCCTCCACTTCAAAATAAGGATTCTTGGAAACCTTTACCCCGTCAGGCTTGAACGAAGAGGCAAACGCCGTGTAGTCGCCGGTCGGCAGAATGACAGGCAGCCCTTCGTTGCGCATGGCTGTCAACGATGCAAACTCTTTGGCAACCTCTCCTTTGTCATTCAATATCTTTATATAGAAATCATCCGCCGAAACACCACTGAAATCGGCCGACCGCGTGATCACCGGTATCACCTGTTCGGTAGACATACCGGCAGCCACATTCAAGCCACCCGTATTGTTCGGAAAAACAACCAGATCATCTGCTTCGTTCCCACCACACCCCGCCATGCAGAGCAAAGCGAACGATCCTAAAATAGATAGTATATGCTTTTTCATTCTTCTATTATTCCTTATTTGTATTTTCTTGCGTAGGCAAAAACACTTTCACGTCAAAAGTAACCTCATCCGTTTCTTTCGGCTTTTCATTCGCATTATGCCCCTTAATGGAGAAATGGTATAAATAAAATGAAACCCCTTCTTCCGGACTCGGTGCTTTCAGATTATTCAGGGCATCCCACAAGAAAATCTGTCCGTTCTTTATGTTTTTCAGATTGATATTCCGGTTATCGCCGGATTGCCAAGAGAACTTTTGTTCTATCGCTTTCTTGACACCCTCATCCGTAGCAAGGTCTATGATCTCGGCTTCTTCCTCATACAAATCGTCTCTCCAATACTTGATCTTCAAAGAACCGACCCCGGCAAGCATCTTGAAACCGACCGTCATGCCATCGCCGGAGGTACCCTCCGCAACGGGTACTTCAACCACATCACCCGACTTAAAGTGAACGGGATGCAAATCCGGCTTGGTAAATTCTTCCCACATGAAATCCGGAATCTTGATCGAGTAATCATGGTTAGTCAATGTATCGTCCAACATGACATCCAACCCGATTCCGTTGAAAGCACCGCCATCCGTCTTGAATATCAAATGGACATTCTGCCGCCGCCCCAGCTTGATCGTACTGGGGACAAGATATGTACTCGATTGCTCTTCCCCCGTTTTCCGTACCCGGATCCGGACCGTCATATCCGTCCCTTCTTTCGCAACTTGGAGATAGGCAGGGCGTGATTCTTCCTTGGCAATCTCAAACTCGTCCGAGGTGAAAGGAGTGCTGAGCAGCACGGCATAATCGTCATATGCTTCCTGGAATACGGAAGTATATTCCACCGTCACCCGCGCATTGCCCAACGAGCAAACGACGTCCAGAGGGGTGTTCATACCGGATTTGACCGTAAAATCGGCGCTTCCTTCAAAATAAGGGTTTTCGAAAGCAGCGGATAAGTTGTCGCCTTTGGAGGCGACAAGAGTATAATAACCTTCCGGCAGTTCGATTTCCGAAGGCATTTGGTCAAAGCGGTCGAAAGAGCGGACTGTGTCGGAGACTTGGCCGATACAGATGCGATAGTCGGCCATCATCAGGAAACGGTCGAACTCGTTCGAGCCAACCGATTTGGTGGCATTACTGACACCTTTGTTGACCGAAACCGTATCAGCCGCCAAGGAAAGCTGCAATTTCCCGGAACCTATCGTTCCGACACGTTCGGAATCACAAGAAAAAAATGTTAACAAACAAGTTAACATAAAAGCTGTTAAAGTCGTTATTTTCTTCACCCTATACTTACTTGTACTCTTTTTCATTGAAAAGAGACTGTTATCTGATAAAAATTCCTTGCAAAGGAACAGTTATTCTTCAAATCCGACAAGGTCTATTTATATTATTACCTGTCCTATTTTTTAGATCAAGAACTCCATCTATCCACATATAGAAGTATTTAGCCACGATAATATATCCATTTTATCATATTTACCACAATCTTTTTTTGCAGATCAAACATCATATTCAAGAAAAATCAATATCTTTGTCTCCAACCTTTCCAACCATACCATGCAAATAGAAAACAACATACCCAAAATAGACCTTCCCGAAAACTGGATCATCGGGCAGCTCTCGAAAAACGACATTGGATTGCTCAACTTATATGCGAACAATCCATGTCGGTTGAAAGCCGGAATTTTCGTCCTGTGCCTGCAGGGGGATCTGGAAGCCTCCATCAATCTGGCACGCTACCGAGTGATGCCGGGAAGTTTTATCACGCTTCCGCCGGGCACGATCTTGCAAATACACAAGGCAGAAGGAGACTTGGAAATCTATTTCATGGGGTTCTCGTCTTGTTTCATCGAACAAGCGAAAATCAATTATTCTGCCATGGACATCTATTATGCAGTCAAGGACAGCCCGGTCGTAGAATTGGAAAAACAACCTGCCGGGTTGTTGAAAGACTATTTCTCGTTGCTCCTCAACACATACGAATTTTGCGATGGCATACTGAACAACGCCAACCTCTTGAACCATCTTTTCTCTGGAATCCTCATGGGAGTAAGCGCCTTATATAAAGATAAAATCAAAGACAATTCCAATCTGTCCAAATCCGAACAGACCAGCAAAAACTTCAACCGACTGGTTATGCAGAACTATACCACGCAACGAAACGTTGCGTGGTATGCCAAAAAGCTTGGCATAACGCAGGCACATCTCAGCACAATCGTCAGGCAGACGACCGGCAAAACCTGCATTGACATCATTACCTCGATGGTAATCATGGATGCCAAGGCGCAACTGAAATCAACGAACCTCAGCATCCATGACATCGCCTATTCACTGAATTTCACCAATATGTCGTTCTTCGGGAAGTACTTCAAACGCCACGTAGGCATGAGTCCGCTGGAATACCGGAACAGTTAAAAGGAAAAAGGGACAGACATAAGCCAGACCTACTATCGGCATGTTATCAAACATATAAAAAAACAAATAATAACCGCATAAAAGATTGGACAAGTGTTTTTTTATACCTTCCTTTGCCATGTCTTTCGATGGGGACATCAAGGAAAGGCTAACGACGGTTTATGGCTAGAGCAAACACTCTTGGCACGAAGCCTTTGAGCTGTAAACACGAACGCAAACCAAAACTTTAATTATGAATTGGTAGAAATGGGGAGTCTAGCCTGGGGCAGGGAGACTCCCCTTGCCATTTCTATACTATCATGATTCAAATGACGACGACAGCTATTTTGCTGTCGTCATATACTTGGCGATATCCATCAGCCACTTTCCCAACTCTTTTCCCATAGGAAATATAGGTATTATTTTGATATCTAATTAAATTCCCGCGGTTTATTTTTACGTTCCCCACGTCTCCCTGTCCAGGCTCCGGTATTGTATGGCTTCCGCCAGATGGCGTGCTTCGATATTCGGAGAGGCTTCCAGGTCGGCGATCGTACGGGAGACTTTCAGGATGCGGTCGTAGGCGCGGGCGGAAAGATTGAGGCGCTGCATGGCGACCTTCAGCAAAGAGAGGCCGGCGGCATCGGGCACGGCATATTCATGAAGCAGCCTGGAGTTCATCTGGGCATTGCTGTAAATGCCCTCATGCCCGGCGAAGCGTTTTTCCTGGATGGCGCGGGCTTTCATCACGCGCTCGCGTATCGTTTCGCTACATTCGGAAGGGCGGCCGTCCGATATCTTCTCGAAAGGGACCGGCACGACTTCCACCTGTATATCGATCCGGTCGAGCAGAGGGCCGGAAACGCGGTTCATATACTTCTGGACTGCTCCCGGCGAACACAGGCAAGGACGATCGGGATGGTTATAATATCCGCAGGGACAAGGATTCATCGAGGCAACCAACATGAAGTTTGCCGGATAATCGACTGAAAAACGGGCACGGGAAACCGTTATCGTCCGGTCTTCCAGAGGTTGGCGCATGACTTCGAGCACGCTCCGGTTAAATTCGGGCAATTCATCCAAAAACAAGATTCCGTTATGCGCCAGGCTGATCTCTCCCGGCTGCGGGAAAGCGCCTCCGCCGACCATCGCCACATTCGAGATCGTGTGATGGGGCGAGCGGAACGGGCGTTGCGTCATCAGGGATGTGTCCAGCCCGATCTTGCCGGCGACCGAATGTATCTTGGTGGTCTCCAGCGACTCCTGCAAGGTAAAAGGCGGCAAGATGGAAGGAAGACGTTTCGCAAGCATCGACTTGCCGCTCCCCGGCGGGCCGATCAGGATCAGGTTGTGGCTTCCGGCGGCGGCTACTTCCATCGCACGCTTCACATTCTCCTGTCCGCGCACATCCGAGAAGTCCGCTTCAAACTGAAGCTGCCGGGCATAAAACTCTTCACGGGTATTGACAACCGTCGGTTCCAGGTCCCGCTTTCCCGCAATGAACTCGATCACCTCCTTGATGGTCGAAACACCGTACACTTCCAAGTTGTTGACAACAGCGGCCTCGCGGGCATTCTGCTTGGGAACGATAAAACCTTTGAATCCCTCTTCACGCGCCTTGACCGCGATCGGCAGGATTCCCTTTACCGGCTTCAAGCTGCCGTCCAAAGAGAGTTCTCCCATCATCATGTAATGACTCAACCGGGAGGCATCCAGCTCTTCGGCCGCCGCCAGGATACCGATCGCAAGCGGCAAGTCATACGACGAACCTTCCTTCCGGATATCGGCAGGCGCCATATTGATCACAATGCGGTTACGGGGGAACTTGTAACCGCTTACCTGAAGAGCGGAAATAATGCGCTCATGGCTTTCACGGACAGCCACGTCGGGCAACCCTACCAAAAAGAACTGGATACCTTTCGTGCAATTCACTTCGATCGTAACGACCGTTGCCGATATACCCTGCACGGCGGCAGCATAAGATTTGACTAACATAGTTAAAGATTTATGATTTATAATTTATGATTTATGGGTCTGGATTTATGAGGCCGGATTTATGATTTAGGGATAGCAACATTGCATAAATCAGAAATCAGAAATTCCTACTCCATCAGCTTTTCCAACGTCTGCTTTATCTCGACCCCATTGTCCGTTTTCAAGATGATCTTTCCTTCTTCATCGATCAGGAAACAACGGGGCAAGGCACTTACATTATACAGATCGACCAACATGGCTGCCTGTCCGGCGGAATCGGTAACCAGATTCCAGTCGATGCTATCCTTTGCAATCACTTTCCGTACTTCGGCTTGGTCGTCATCCAAGCTGATCAGCAACATGTCCACCTTCTCTTTCGGATATTTCATTGCCACTTCATCCAAATACAGGTCTTCCGTCTGGCACATATCGCACCAGGGAGCCGTGAATGCAAGCAGCAAATATTTCTTAGGAAAAGAATCCAGGCTGACAGGAGTCCCGTAAATGTTCTTCACATTGAAACCGGGCGCCTCGGCCCCCAAAGCAGTCCTTTTTGCCCGCGTACTATATTCCTGTAGCTTTCGTACCAGATAGAAATCATTCAGTTTCGGACTCAGCACCGCCAGCAGTTCGTCCATTCGCCGGGTATCGTCGGGATGGTTAAAGTAGTGTTGTATCAATACGACGGAAGCTTCTTCGTCCGGATATTTCTTAATGGCGGCGGCAGCCTCCTCGTTCAACAGATGGTTCACATTCGCCAGGCGCGAGGCCATATCCGTTTCCTCTATCGAGCCGTTGGCGTTTTCCTGGTTCTTCTTGTTCAGTTGGCGGATCAGGTCGGCCTGTTCCTTCAACAAAGGAGCCATTTCTTTTTTTATCGCGGAAAGACGGTCATTGATCCGCCCTCCTTTGACACGCAACAGAGCGGGATAATCAGCATCTCCGGTGATCGTCACCTTCTCTCCCTTTTCCAGATAAGCCGTAACCCAATGCATTTTATCGGCAAAGAAAAGCGTCACTTCCCGAAAATCGCCCTCTTTCTTTTCGATCAAGAATTCGCCCGGCTTCTCGCAAGTCACCGTATCTACGACTTTTATCTCATCATTCTCGAAAACGGCATATAAGGTCTGATCCTCCAGATTGGTAAGTTTGCCTTCTATCCGGTAAGCAATATCTCCGCCACACGATGACAAAGACACAATAATCCCTACGACCAGTAATAAACGTCTAATCATGTTATACCTCACATCCCACATTAACAGATAATTCGGGGTAAAGATAGGAATAGATTTTAAAACATCCTAACAATTATGCTAAAATTAATGTATATATACAAAAAAAGCGCAGAACCGAAGTCTGCGCTTTTTTATAATCGTCTTTTATTACAATTTCGGACCGGCAGCAACCAGCTTCTTACCGGCTTCGTTGCCTGTGAACTTAGCGAAGTTCTTGATGAAACGGCCAGCCAGATCTTTTGCTTTTTCGTCCCACTGTGCAGGATCAGCATAAGTATCGCGCGGATCCAGGATCTTCGGATCAACACCCGGCAATTCTGTCGGTACGACGAAATCGAAGTACGGGATAACTTTTGTCGGAGCTTTGTCGATAGAGCCGTCCAGGATAGCATCGATGATACCTCTTGTATCTTTGATAGAGATACGTTTGCCGGTACCGTTCCAACCCGTGTTGACCAAATAAGCCTTAGCACCGGTCATTTCCATCTTTTTAACCAATTCTTCACCGTATTTTGTCGGGTGCAGTGACAAGAAAGCAGCACCGAAGCAAGCGGAGAATGTCGGAGTCGGTTCAGTGATACCACGTTCCGTACCGGCCAATTTAGCTGTGAAACCAGACAGGAAGTAATACTGAGTCTGTTCCGGGTTCAGGATAGATACCGGAGGCAATACGCCGAATGCATCGGCAGACAGGAAGATAACCTGTTTTGCGTGCGGGCCTTTGGAAACCGGTTTAACGATGTTTTCGATATGATAGATCGGATAAGAAACACGGGTGTTTTCCGTTACGCTCTTATCAGCGAAGTCGATCGTACCGTCAGCAGCAACTGTAACGTTTTCAAGAAGAGCGTCGCGTTTGATAGCGTTGTAGATATCCGGTTCGCTTTCTTTGTCCAGGTTGATAACCTTAGCATAGCAACCGCCTTCGTAGTTGAATACGCCTTCGTTATCCCATCCGTGTTCGTCATCACCGATCAACAGACGTTTCGGGTCGGTAGACAAAGTAGTCTTACCTGTACCGGACAAACCGAAGAAGATAGCAGAGCTCTTGCCTTCTTTATCCGTGTTAGCGGAGCAGTGCATAGAAGCGATGCCACGCAACGGGTTCAGATAGTTCATGATAGAGAAGATACCTTTCTTCATTTCACCGCCGTACCAAGTGTTCAGGATCACCTGTTCTTTAGTCTTCAGGTTGAAAACAGTAGCAGTTTCAGAGTTCAGGCCCAATTCCTTGAAGTTTTCAACTTTAGCCTTGGCAGCGTTGAAAGAAACGAAATCAGGTTCTCCGTAATTAGCCAGTTCTTCAGCTGTCGGGCGGATGAACATGTTAGTCACGAAGTGTGCCTGCCATGCTACTTCCATGATGAAACGCACTTTCAGGCGAGTGGCTTCGTTAGCGCCGCAGAAAGTATCGACAACGAACAGACGTTTGCCTGACAATTCTTTTACAGCTTTAGCTTTCAGATCAGCCCAAGCTTCTTCAGAACAAGGCTTGTTATCGTTTTTATATTCTTCAGAAGTCCACCATACTGAATCTTCGCTGGCTTCGTTCTTTACGAAAAATTTATCTTTAGGAGAACGGCCTGTGTAAACACCGGTCATCACGTTTACAGCACCCAGTTCAGTTACCTGACCTTTTTCAAAGCCTTCCAAACCCGGTTTTGTTTCTTCTGCGAACAGAACATCGTAAGACGGATTGTGAATGATTTCTTTCACATCTTTAATTCCGTACTTGCTTAAATCTAATGTAGCCATCTTGAAATAAATTTAATTGATTGACTTTATATAACTTTTCTCTCTACTCGATGTTAATACACAAGGCAAATCATCTCTATTTTCACTTGCTGTTCCCTCGCCTTGTTAATCGCGGTACAAAAGTAATACAAATTTTCATAGAACATACTGAATTAAGGAAATTTTTCAGTAATAATTATACTTTTCCATGCTGTTAACACCAAACACTACCATTTTGTAACATAGAGTTTGCAAATCAGGTACTTTTATCCAAAAACAGCATCATGAAAGGCCCAACGTCTCGATTCCGTACTTTTCAGCGGAACGTGCCTTGTAGCCCTTCAGGATTTCTATGATTTCGGCGGTTGTCTTCATTGCTATATCCTTTTGTTCCACACAAGATATAAATATAAACAAGAAAAGCTGTAAACCCTTGTCTATTTTTTCAGGGTTTACAGCTTTCTTATACAGACAGGCGTATTGCCTTATTTTACTTCCCAGATTTCTCCGCTCATCAGATAATCCTGCAATTTGCGGATCGGGTTCTTGGCCTGGACTTCTTCGATCTGCTGGTGGACAGCTTCATCGTAGGTCGGAGCGTCCACATCACGGATCACACCGAGTGCGATCGGCATGTCTCCGCTCATCATGGCAAGCATCATGTGCAGGGTGTTATCCTTCTCATGTGCGTCGTGTACCAGGACATCATCCAACGTATAACCATCCTGTCCGATTGTTACAGCTTTCAGTTTCAAACCTTCCAACACGATACCCTTTTCGTTGTCCTTGCCGAACAGCATCTTTTCGCCGTGGCGCAGGAAGATCGTACGGTCGGCACGAAATTCCTTGTCGACAATCTTTTTATGGATACCGTCGTTGAAGATCACGCAGTTCACCAGCACCTCGGTCACGGAAGCGCCTTTGTGGCGAGCGGAAGCAGCCAGCACTTCGGTCGTGTTCTTCAGATCCACATCGATCACGCGGGCAAAGAAGTTGCCACGGGCGCCCAGAGCCAGTTCAGCCGGGATAAATGGATCTTCGACCGTCCCGTAAGGAGAACTCTTGGATACGAAACCACGATCGGAAGTCGGGGAATACTGCCCCTTCGTCAGACCATAGATCTTGTTGTTGAACAATACGATATTCAGATCCACGTTACGGCGGACAGCATGGATAAAGTGGTTACCGCCGATCGCCAGACAGTCGCCGTCGCCGGTAATCAACCAGACACTCAGGTCGGGACGGGCCGTCTTCACGCCGGTAGCGATAGCAGCACCGCGACCGTGGATCGTATGGAAACCGTATGTGTTCATATAATAAGGTAAACGGGAAGAACACCCGATACCCGAGATAACAGCCATCTTATGAGGAGCCACTCCTACTTCGGCCATTGCTTTGTGCAAGCAGTTCAACACGGCATGGTCTCCACAACCCGGACACCAGCGTACATACTGATCGCTCTTATAATCTTTCGGTTGAAATTTTACTTCTTCAGTTGCCATCTTTTAAGCCTCCAATATTTTCGTGAATTCCTCAACTAATCTCGCTACGACAAAAGGTTGTCCCTTTACGCGGTTGAAACGGTACGGATTGAAACCGGCCACTTTACCACGCAGGTAGTTGGCGAACTGTCCGTTGTTCTGTTCGGCAACGACCACCTTCTTGTATTTGCCCAGCACTTCAGCCGTGTTCTTAGGCAACGGGCTGATGAACTTGAAATGAGCCAGAGCGACCTTCTTCCCCTGCTCCTGCATGGTTTCCATTGCTTCGTAGAGGTGTCCGTAGGTTCCGCCCCATCCGACGATCAGCAGGTCGGCATCGGGATCTCCGATCACTTCCAGTTCGGGGATGTAATCGGCAATCTTGTCGATCTTGGCCTGACGGGTGGTAACCATCTTCTGGTGGTTGACCGGGTCGGTCGAGATAGCACTTGTCTCGTAGTCTTTTTCGAGACCTCCCAAACGATGGGCAAAGCCTTCGGTTCCCGGAATAGACCAATAGCGGACCAGGCTTTCCTTGTCACGGCGGTAGGCTTTCCATACCTTTTCGCTCGCATCGTAGTTGGAGACATAATTCGGTTTGATTTCCGGATATTCAGCCAGGTCCGGCAGTTTCCATGCGGAAGAACCGTTGGCGATGAAGGCATCCGTCAACAGGATGACCGGAGTCATGTGTTCGAGCGCCAATTTTCCTGCCCAATAAGCGGCGTCGAAGCAGTCTGTCGGAGTCGAAGCGGCAATCACGACAGCCGGGCTTTCACCGTTACGTCCGTAAAGCGCCTGCATCAGGTCGGTTTGCTCGCTCTTGGTCGGCATACCCGTAGAAGGACCGCCACGCTGCACGTCGATAACGACCAGCGGCAGTTCGGCGATCACGGCCAGACCGATCGCTTCGCTCTTCAACGCCAGACCGGGTCCGGAAGTGGAAGTTGCCGCCAGGCAACCGGCGAAGCTGGCGCCGATGGAAGTACAGATACCGGCAATTTCATCTTCCGCCTGAACAGTGATGACGCCAAGTTCCTTATGTTTCGACAGTTCATGCAAAATATCGGTAGCCGGAGTGATCGGGTAGCTTCCGAGGAACAGCTGCAAGCCGGCCTTTTCGGCAGCGGCGATCAACCCGTAGGAAGTAGCCTTGTTCCCGTTCACGTCGGTATAAAAACCAGGTGCGGCCTTCTTACTCTCGATACGGTAAGTGGAGACCGAAGCATGGATATTGTGCCCGTAGTTGTAACCGTCCGTCAGCGCCTTGATATTGGCCTGCGCGATAGCCGGTTTTTTGGCGAACTTGTTCTGCAACATGTGCATCGCTTCTTCCAACGGACGTTCGAACAGCCAGCAGACCAACCCCAATGCGAACATATTCTTACAACGGAGAGCCGACTTGTTGTCCAAGCCGAATTCAGCCAGGCCGTCTTTCACCATTGTCGAGATAGGAGCCGCCACGACCTGCACGCCGCCGAGCCCGAGTTCCTGGAACGGATCGTCAGTCGTAAACTGCGCCTTCTCCAGATCGCTTTTCTGGAACGAATCCGTATCGATCAAGACGATTGCATTGGATTTCAGGTTTTTCACATTCACTTTCAAAGCAGCGGGGTTCATTGCGACCAACACGTCCGCCTTATCACCGGGAGTAAAGATTTTACGGGACCCCAGATGAACCTGGAAACCTGATACGCCACTAAGTGTTCCTTGAGGAGCACGCACTTCTGCCGGATAATCGGGGAATGTAGAGATCTCATTCCCAAAAATAGCCGACAGATTGGAAAAGATTGTCCCGGTCAGCTGCATACCGTCACCGGAGTCTCCCGAAAAACGGATGACAACCTTTTCCAGAGTTGTTACTTTTGTCTGTTCTGCCATAATATACTTATATTAGCTTAATCGCTTATTGATATTTAAGATCGTCGCAAAGTAAAGAATAAACTTCGCGAGTTCAAAACTTTTAAGGGTTAAAACGCAGAAAGGTATAGATCGATATTATTCGACGATAGACCGAATCTATTGGAAACGTAGTTGTTAACGGGCTTCCCGCAGTACATGTAGACTCCGTTCTTGAATCCCGGATCGCTCTTGATCATCCCCTGCACGGCACCGGCGTCGCCCAGCTGGAAAAGCATCGGGACGAAAATGTTGCTCAAGGCCATCGAAGTGGTACGCGCCACACGGTTGCTGATGTTCTGCCGGCAATAATGCAACACGCCGTACTGTTCGAAAACAGCCGGATCGGACGGACAGAGGCAACAGGTCGTCTCGAAGCAACCTCCCTGGTTGATCCTGAGATCGATGACCAGTGCGCCGCGCTTCATGGTACGGATCATATCTTCGGCGATGATATACCGGTGACGCGTATTGATATAACGCATCGCCCCGATCACCACGTCGGCGCTGCGGAAAGCGTTTTGCAGCACATTCGGATGGAAAGTGGAAGTGAACAAGCCTTGCCCCAACACCTGCTGGATGGTCCGGAGCTTGTTTATATCGTCGTCGAACACTTTCACGGAAGCGCCCAGCGCCATAGCGGCACGGGTGGCGACGGTTCCGGCATTACCGGCCCCGATGATCACGACCTCGGTCGGTGAAACGCCCGGAATACCTCCCAACAAGATGCCTTTCCCGCCTTGCGTATTGCTCAGCAGCTCGGAAGCGATCGTGATGGAAGCGGTTCCTTCGATCTCGGAGATCACGTTCAGCACCGGACAGCGTTGCCTTTCATCCGCCAGCAACTCGTATGCGACGGCCGTAATCCGTTTAGCCATCATCAGCTCGAAGGCTTCATGCGAGAAGGTATTGAACTGGACGGTCGAAAACAGCGTGGTGCGCGGCTTCATCATCATCACCTCGGCGGTAAGCGGCGGCAGGATCTTCAGGATGATGTCCGCCTGATACACTTCGGCCGCCGTCGCCACGATCTCGGCTCCCGCTTCCGAATAATGGTTATCGGAGTAATTGATCCCCAGGCCCGCACCGGCTTCCACCAAGACGCGATGCCCGCGGTCGGTCAGCATGTCGACCGCTTCGGGAGTCAGAGCCAGACGGCGCTCTCCTTCCACCCGTTCACAGGGAATACCTATCAGCAGGCGATTGCTCACCTTGCTGAGTTCTTTCAATAACTCCTGGGGGATATAAGCTCCCTGCCCTTGTCTGTCCATAAACTTAATCGTGTTGCCAGTTCTTGTGATATTTCATGTACATCCTGATCGGTCATCATCTCTTCCGCCTTGAACACAATCGCCGCCTTCGAATAGAAAGGCTCCCTTTTCTCCAGGCTTTCGGCGACGAAGGCTTTCAGTTCGTCGCCTGTACGGCCTTTCAACACCGGGCGGGTGGATTTGCAGAGTTCCAGGCGCTTCGCCAGTTCGTCTACCGAAACCTTGAGGTAAACGGTCTGTCCGGCTTCGTTCATGAACTCCATGTTATCGAAAAAACAGGGAGCGCCGCCTCCGGTCGAGACCAGGACATCTTCAAAAGTAGCGACTTCGCGGAGCATCCTCCGTTCGATATCCCGGAACGCATCTTCCCCTCTCTCGGCAAAAAGCTGGCCGACGGTCCTATGGTAACGGCCTTCTATATAATGGTCCAGATCGATAAACGAGAGTCCCAACTGCCGGGACAGCACCTTTCCCACAGTGGTTTTTCCGGCTCCCATATATCCAATCAGAAATATACGCTTCATATCTATATGATTGTTTCCTGCAAATGTAAACTTTTTCCGTTAAGAAGTCCTGTTTTGTGCCGGATAAATTTTTATCTTTGACCGCATGCTTCTTCGATTACGTGCCCAACGATTTGCCTGTCGACAATTGTCGGCAGGCCTGCCGATGATTGTCGACAAGTCTGCTGACAACTGTCGACAGGTTTGCTGACAATTGTCGACAAGCGATTAGATGCGGGGAAAAACGAACTTATCCGGCAAGCCGGAAGCATTTTCCCGAAGGAGAAGATCGATTTCCTACAAGGGAAGAAGAAGTCGGACAAAGACTTATTTAAACAGAGAGCAATGGCAAGAAACAAATATTATGTAGTATGGAAAGGCATCACTCCGGGCGTATATGACAACTGGAGCGAATGCAAGGCGCAGGTGGACAAGCAGGACGGGGCGAAATACAAGTCGTTCGAAACCGAAGAGGAGGCGGCAAAAGCTTTCGAGAAAGGATACGAGCATTATCTGAAAACCGTTTCTTCCGCCAGAGCGGCTGCGAGCCTGGCACCGAAAGCTCCGGTCGGGAAACCGATCTGGGAAAGCCTTTGCGTAGACGCTGCTTGTAGCGGGAATCCGGGAGACATGGAATACCGGGGCGTTTATCCGCCCACCATGCAAGAGATCTTCCGGATCGGGCCGTTAAAGAAAGGGACGAACAACATCGGCGAATTCCTGGCTTTGGTGCACGGACTCGCCCTGCTGAAGCAGAAAGGAAGCAGCCTGCCGATCTACTCGGACAGCCGGAACGCCATCGGCTGGGTAAAAAAGAAGAAATGCAAGACACTCTTGGAGCGCGTGCCGGAGAACGAGCCGGTCTTCGACCTGATCGAACGGGCGGAGAAGTGGCTCAATACCAACACCTACACGACCTCTATCCTGAAATGGGAAACTTCGGAATGGGGAGAGATCCCGGCGGATTTCGGACGGAAATAAATTGGGCAGGAAAGTATTCTATCCCTTATAACCGGTCGTCTACCCAAGCCGGATCAAGGCAACCTTTCACATCATATACCACACTGTGCTCCTTCGCCAGCGCCGGAATGTCCAGTGACAGGAAATCGGCATGGGCGACCGCCAAGACGACAACGTCGAACTTCTTTTCCGGCAGGGCGGACAGGACTTCCAAACCATATTCGCGCCGTACGTCTTCCGGACGCGCCCAGGGATCATAGATCGTCACGTTGATACCGTAATCACCGAGGTAGCGGACGACATCGCCGACCTTGGAGTTGCGCACGTCGGGGCAGTTTTCCTTGAAGGTAAAGCCCAAAACCAACGCTTCGGCATTCCGTACCGGAACATCTTTCTTGATCATGCACTTCACGACGCGACCGGCGATGTATTCGCCCATCGTATCGTTGATACGGCGTCCGTACAGGATCAATCCCGGATGGAAACCGTAATCCTGCGCCTTGCGGATCAGGTAGTAAGGATCGACTCCTATGCAATGTCCTCCGACCAGGCCGGGCTTGAAAGGCAGGAAGTTCCATTTCGTCCCGGCTGCCGCCAGCACTTCGTTCGTATCGATACCGATCAGATGGAAGATCTTCGACAGTTCGTTCATAAAAGCGATGTTGATATCGCGCTGGGAGTTCTCGATCACTTTGGCAGCCTCCGCCACTTTGATACTGGAAACCGGGAAGGTTCCGGCCTGGATGACCGACCGATACAGGGCATCGACCTTCTCAGCAGCTTCGGGCGTGGAGCCGGATGTCACTTTCATGATCTTCTCTACCGTATGCTCCTTGTCTCCCGGATTAATACGCTCCGGCGAATATCCGGCAAAGAAATCGCAGTTGAAAACCAAACCGGACGTTCTCTCTAAGATAGGGACACATTCGTCTTCCGTTATGCCGGGACAGACGGTCGATTCATAGATCACGATATCGCCTCTGCCCAAG
Organism: Parabacteroides sp.; assembly: GCF_977054455.1. Taxonomy (NCBI): domain Bacteria; kingdom Pseudomonadati; phylum Bacteroidota; class Bacteroidia; order Bacteroidales; family Tannerellaceae; genus Parabacteroides; species Parabacteroides sp. The sequence goes on from NZ_CDRTCT010000017.1 coordinate 53,536, forward strand.
ACCTTTCCCACCGTCTCACTCGCCGAATACAAGGGCGTCAGGTCAGGACTATGATGCAAGTCGACCGGCGTAGGAACCGCCACAATATAATAATTGCACCCGCGGAGCTGTTCCGCATCGGACGTACAGAACAACCCCGTCTCGCCTTCTTCCGGCAACCGGGACAGCAGCACGGACTTCAACAATTCGCCCGATACCTCCTGCGTCGCGTCCCGCCCTTCCATCAAGGCAGCCACCCGCTCCCGCTTCACATCATACCCGACCACCGGATAACGCGTCGCAAACAACCGCGCCAACGGCAAACCGACGTACCCGAGGCCGATAATGGCAAGTTTGATATTTTCCATTTAATGCAGAACTTCTTATTTCAGTCACAAAGGTAATTAAAACCAATAAATATTCTATCTTTGCCCTTTCACAGAACATTCATAATTTATCAAAAAGCGACTGTGGATATAGTAAAAGTTGTCATACCTATTTATAAAGCAACGCTATCCAATCTGGAAAGGCGATCATTATTACAAGCCTACAAGGTGTTACAAACATACCCCTTAGTAGTCATAAAACCAGACTCTTTGGACTTGTCGGAACTTGCAAACGAATTTCCATTACTCTCATTCAAGTCATTTAAGAATTCTTATTTCAATGGGATCAGTGGTTATAACCGGCTTATGCTGGCTAAAGAATTCTATGAAAGCTTTTTAGATTGTACCTATATCCTGATCTATCAGTTGGACGCTTATGTATTTCGTGATGAATTGAGAGAATGGTGTAATAAAGGATACGACTATATTGGCGCCCCCTGGTTGCAACGCCCAGTCTATAAACTACCCGTTATTTCCGGAATCATGCATTTGATACATTCTTACCATAAATTCAAAGGAACGCCTTCCAAACAGGATCTGTACGGCAAAATCGGTAACGGTGGCCTATCTCTGAGAAAAGTAGCCAGTCATTATCGGGTGACTTGTGAACAAAAGGAACGAATCGACCACTATCTGGCACAAAAGCGATATCATCTTTACAATGAAGACGTTTTTTGGGCAACGGAAGCAAACGGATTCACATATCCCAAAGTAAAAGATGCGATTCGCTTTTCATTTGACAAATATCCAGGTTATTGCTATCAATTAAACAACCGGCAATTACCTTTCGGCTGCCATTCTTGGTACAAGCCTAATATGAGAAAATTCTGGATTGATTTTATTCCATTCCAATAATATAAACAACCTATTCATTAAAATCATATGAGTATATTCAAAACATTAACATGCAATATCGGCTCTTACTATTATTTCCTTCGAGAAATAATAACCCCATCCCTAATCAGAGATGCCAAAGAGATTCCTATCATCATCAATAATTTTAACCGGCTCACCACCTTACGGCAGTTGACAGAGGCATTGACTACGTGTGGATATACCAATATTTACATTCTGGATAATGCATCCACTTATCCTCCTTTGCTGGAATATTACAAGACCTGTCCATTCACAGTATTCCATCTCAATCAAAACTTAGGCTTTAAAGCTCTTTGGAAATCACCTTTAAAAAAAAGATTTTGCAATGACTATTATATCTATACAGATTCGGATGTAATCCCTGCCGATTATTGTCCTAAAGACTTCATCGACTATTTTTTTAAAGAATTAAAAAAACATCCATTCGCCCGCAAGATCGGTTTTTCTCTACGAATAGACAATATTCCTGATTTTTATGTGCACAAAGAAGAGGTTATCAATTTGGAAAAACGATATTATGTCCAACCACCAAAAGAAGGTCTATACAGAGCACCGATAGATACAACTTTCGCCCTTTATCGTCCTCGTGTCGGATTGAGCAGAAGCCGTTCAGTCGAAGCTTACCGAACGGCGTATCCCTACCAAGCAGAACATTTGCCTTGGTATAGCGACTCTTCAAATCTGTCTGAAGAAGAACAATACTACATTAACCATTGCACACATATCACGGAATGGAGTTCCAAATCAAAATTGGATACTAAAACTCAGTCTTGAACACTTTCAGGAAATACTTTCCGAAAATCAAACTGACGCAGATAATCATCATAAACCCGAATCCGTTTATGACGGTAGGCATTACGTGTCGTTTCTGAAAGTAATTTACAACAACTTAACAGATCATATGCTTTATAGAAAAAAGAAGGAAGGGCAAAACAGTTTCCCCCATTTCTTCGCCAGGCTTTATTGCCAAGGCGAAATGTGTAATTCCTGAAAAAACGATCGCTATATTCTCCCATCAAACGAATTATTTCCAAACTATTCCATCCTCGCTGTGAAGCATATTCACAAGCCACTTCATCCAAAACTTTACGGGATGTTGCCAAACGGGCTAAATTCTTACAAGCGTCAACAACTGAAACATTCTTAAATTTCATCCGATTGACATCCACCAATGCAAACACATATGAACCAGCCTGTTTCCTTACAAGGATATTGCCTGGGGAATAATCCACATGCAATATTTCCGCTTTATGCAATTGTGCCGTAAAACGTGCAAAAGCTAATCTAAGTTCTCGGTCTTCTGCCCTATACACAGCCATATATTCACGAAGTTCTTCCATCCCTTCCATATATAAGGATATATAATAACTATCGGTAAGCAAACCTCCGTGCTTTATTTCGATATATGCTGTAGGATCTGCGACTCCAATTCCACGTTTTTGAACTTCAAGCGAATAGTCAAAAGAGCGTCGTGCTTTCGACTTACGAAAAAAAGAATACACAATCTGATTTATTATATAAGGACGTTTAAATCTCTTTACTATCAGACGATATCCTTGTATATCGTATCTTTTAAGGATATTACGCCCTTGGTATATAGTCTCGCCTTCCTTGAAAAAACATTCAGGAAGATGATAAATAAAATCAGTGAGAAAACTATATTTAGGATTAATTACGACCTTCATCTGCCACATCCGATTTTGTCAGAAACTTAACAGCCTCATCCAAGGCTTTAGTAAAAAAATATCCTACAGACAACAAGTTACTCATCTCAATCACCCGAGATTTCATCTTAAGATAATCATCCGCAGCCAATTTTGCCAGTTTTCCATCCAGTTCTTCCAGAGAATTTATGCAAATACCGATTCCCCGCTCTTTTATAAAAGGAGCCAATGCAGCCTTCTCCCAAATAATAAGCGGCAGATGACAACGGACATACAAAGAGACTTTATGAGGATTATTGTATTGCAGATATTCGCCATAGTTACCAACACATGTCGCATAAGAATCTCCATCCCAAACCAGACCAAAATCACCCTGTACCGAAGAGATCAATTGATCTGCCGGCAAAAAGCCGTTATATGAGAAATATTCTTTATTGAAAATCTTATCAGTTTCGAACCCTTTACCATATACACTCAAGTGCCATTGACGAGGTAAACGATCCAACTCATATAAAAAACGATTTTTATCATATCCTAACGCGCCTGCATAAACAACTGTATAGTCAGTAGCTGGTTCTATTTTGTTTAAGACGATAGCTGGAGACAAATAATCCCAAATCTTCAACTCCCCTTTCGGAACTTCACATCCCTTAGCTTGTAACCAAGCAGACATCGAACCATTTAATGTTATTAAATAATCAGAATGCTGCAGACGATCGATTTCTTGAAGGACTGTCAATCTTTTCCGCCGGAAAGAGCCTAAATCGTGAATCAAGGTTATAACTTTAGCTCCTCGATAATGTGCTATATTACATAATAGCGTATAATATTTTTTCAAAGGATATTGTATAACCAAAATATCACCCGACCTCAAATTAAAACAAACTTTAATCATACTGAGCAAAGTTATGACAAAGCCAAGTATCTTATTCGAGCAAACGATACAAGGCAGCCCGATATTCCGATATCCCAGATCGCACATTATCTGTTCCATATCAGTCTTTGCCTTACTGCCCGCGCTATATAGCTCTTTATAACATTTTGAGAAATAACAGACCCTCATGATATCGTAGTTTTCTCTTTCTATTTTATTGATGCCTTTACCTTTTCAACAATCCTCTCCGGTGTTATTTGCGTCATGCACGCCCAATCACCACGCAAACATGGTTTTTGCCCGAATACGGAACAAGGACGGCAGGGTAAATTTTCCTGAATAACATCACCGGAGTCTTGATGATAACCATAAAAACCGGCATACGGATGCGTCGCTCCCCAAATCGAAATCACCCGCGTACCTACCAAAGAGGCAAAATGCATATTGGCTGAATCCATACACAATAGCACATCCAATTGGCTGATTAATGCCAACTCATTATCCAAAGCATATTTGCCTACAACACTTTTAACACGTGGATATTGAAACTCCCATTGTTCAAGGACTGCCTCTTCATATCCTCGCCCTCCGAACAAGAAAACCGTATAATCTTCACATTCCGACAAACGGGCAACGACTTGTTCCATATCGTCTACCGGATAAATTTTACCCCGGTGCTTAGCGAATGGTGCAACGCCGATCCATTTACCTTTTTTAATTCCGGCAATGGATTCCATTCCTGATAAGTCGGCAGGAGTTTTTTCGTAAAGGGATGTAAATGATTCCGTATAGTTCAACCCGGCAGCTCGGAACACATCAGCATAACGGGCTATAACCGGACGAAGAGGATGAAGTTTTTTGTTTTTGATTGCAGTCAGTTGTTTACGCTCTTTCCGCGCTTTATCCAGCACAAACACACGTCTACCGTTCAATCTGAAAAAAGTACAAATAATTATCGAACGGAGCACATTGTGCAAATCTAAGATAATATCAAAATCATACTTCACCAATGCCGAAGTAAACTTCAACAGTCCGACAAGCCCTTTTTCAGCTCCTTTTGTATTAATACCGATCACCTCTACATTAGACGGGCGATTCATAAACAACGGCATCAGAAAAGCTTGGGTCAGAACAGTAAAGGAATCTTCCGGATTAGCTTTGGCCGCAGAATAAATGACAGGCACTGTCATAGCGACATCGCCTATAGCCGAGAGCCGTATTACTAATACCTTTGTCATTATTTTTTACCGTACAATACTGGGTTCAAGGCCGGATCATTATACATCTTCATTTGCTTGTACACTTTCATATATTTACGTCCGGCTCCGATATCTGTCAATAACTGATCCAATGCCGTGCATAAATCCATTTTTTGCTCCAAAAGCACACGTAGCTTCTCTTTGCATTTACCATTATGTTCAGGAGTTGTATCCGGACGATCAACTTCCTGCTGCATATGATAAATCTTCAGGATCAAGATAGACAGACGATCCACCGCCCATGCCGGACTCTCTGTGTTGATCGTCGCATTTGGCAAGACCTTCACTTTTTTATACTGATCTAAAAAGAAACTGTCAATCAATTCAACCAAATCCGTACGATCCTGATTGGATTTATCGATGCGCCTTTTAATCATTAAAGCTTCAGCCGGGTCAATTGACGGATTGCGAATAATATCTTCCATATGCCACTGAACAGCATCAATCCAGTTTTTCAAATACAGATAAAACTCTATGCTTTTTACCTCATAAGGATTATGAACCATAGTGTCTATATGATCGGTAATATGATATGCTTCCGTAGCCTGTTCAAATACCCGGCAACACTTTTCACTGAAACTCATACGCTTTATTTTTCTTTGTCAATACTTCTATTGTACAAAGATAGCAAGTTTTTTTATCCTTTCAGCATATAGCCTTTTTTTGTCAGGGAAACGATGCCTGTCGAGGGGTCGTTATGCAAGGCTTTGCGGAGGTAGGTGATCTGCACGTTTAATGCCAAGGAGTTGGCGTAAGAGGCATTTCCCCATACGGCGGAAAGGATGATCTCGCGGTCGATCGCGACATTCGGATTACGGGCGAGGATGCGAAGAATTTCAGCCTGACGGGAGGTGATCAGCGTCTTGCTGTTGCCCGTACGGATTTCATTTGTGGAATAGTCGAAGACGGTATTGGCAAAATGATAGATTTCCTCTTCGACAGCCACTTCGGGATCGGCTTCGAAACGTTCCCGGATTCGTGCTAACAGTTCTTCCGGATAGAAGGGTTTGGCAAGATAGTCATTCCCCTTGAGGCTGAAACCTTTCAGGCGGTCGGTTTTGTCCGAACGGTCGGAGAGGAAAAAGATCAGGACATGGCGGTCGGTTTCCCGTATCTTTTCAGCCACTTCAAAACCGTTCAACCCCGGCATATTGATATCCAAAAGGACAAGATCGGGCTTAACAGCCGGAAACTGTTCAAGGGCCATCGTCCCGTTTCCGGTATAAGTCACGTCGTAGCCTTCTTTCTCCAGGAAACGTTTCAGAAGAAGGGAATATTTCAGGTCGTCGTCAGCAAAAAGTATTTTCAAAGGTGTCGCCATATCGTTTTATATCGGTAATCCAACTGTCACTTCCGTTCCCTTTCCCACTTCACTGCGAAGCGAGACTTGCCCGTGATGGGCTTCGGCTATTTGTCGCACATAACTCAATCCCAGTCCCAGGCCGGGAATTTGCTTATCCGGCAAATGGGCGGAACGATAGAATTTCTCGAATACTTTCGTCTGTTCGTCGGCAGAAATGCCAACGCCATTATCAGTTACGGTCAGTTCTATCAGCCTGTCATTCCGGATCACGACCACGCGGATATTGACTTCGGGGCCGGAATATTTGATCGCATTCTCTATCAGGTTACTCAGGATATTGGCAATATGCACCGGATCAGCCGTAACCTGTGGAAGATCAGGCGGGAAAGCTGTAGAAAAAGCGACCTGTTTCCCGGATGGGATATGAACCAGACGGATCACCTTCTCAACCAATTCCTGTAAATTGAACGGGACGGGATGCAGCAACGTCGCACTACCGTCGGCGCTCACCATATTTTTCAGTTTTCCCAGATAAGCGGAAAGGTTATCCAGTTCGAACAGGGCGTCCTGAACGACGCCGTCGCAGGCAACCTCATCCGTGCGCATCTGCTTGTCGTCCAAGAAGGAAACACACATTTTCAAGGTTTGCACCGGACGTCTCAATTCGTGGATCATCGTATGGACAAAGCTTTCACGCAGTTCGCCGAGCTTATGCTGTTTAAGTATCGTATCGATTTGCAACCCCAGGCAGGAAAGCAGCAACAAGATCAGGAACAGGCTTAAGGCCAGTTGCCCCACCATCCGCTTCAGGAGAGGGTTTACCGGAAAACCGACTTCTATCATCACCCCTTTCCGATCCAACGGGGCATACCGGTATTTGACTCCCAGGCAAGGCGGAAACAGATGTTCCGGCAAAATCTCCCAGGAATTGAAACGGCTCAACGTATCTCCTTCCGGCAAAAAAGCAACCCGGAAATCGTATTGCGGCAAACGTGCCCGGAGCACACTATCCAGCCGTTCCACCCGGAAAGGGATATAGTAATTAACGACATTTCGTTCTACGCCATGAATAATGCTGTCTTCCGGTAAGGTAGCATCAAATGAGAGGTTTAATTTTGTCATATCTACCTGACCTTTAATTATTGAATCGATCAGGATATCCGTTTTAAAATCAAAACAAAGTTGCGTTTGCACATTCCGGACAATAGAGGATCCGGATTTAGTATGCGAACTGCGATCTATTATATAAGAAGTTTCATTCCCTATCGCCATCTTCCTGCGTTCGGCAAACTCTTCGTCTCCGGCACGTAACACATCGGCGGCAATTTCACCGGCATACCGCTCTACTTCATAACGATACTGATTATAGAGCCAATAGGCTTGCACGCTTATTGCCATCAAAGCCGAAAATAACGATAATATATAAATCAGTTTGATCCGCTTTTCCATCTGCTTCCGGTATTCTTTCCGGCAAAGGTAAAGAGCAGCCCGATAAGTTCCGTACGAAAACGGATCTTTTTGGGGCTGCGTAATATTTTAGTAATAATCAGGAAAAGAAATCAAGTTTCACGTAATAGATAAACTTGCCTACAACATAGCCTAAACGATAGATCATTGCCAGTGAGACTAAGCATAATAGAATATTTATGCAATTCCGATATCTCTTGTCCGCGCAATAACGCGTAATCAGTCGGTGTAATTTTGATTCCATACTATAATATGTTTAATAAGTTCCTTTGATAATGGTAGCGCTAAAAGATTCATTGCCGTCTATAATCTTATCATTGTCATTAAAAGAGCGGAGCTTCCAGAAATAGTAACAATCGCCACTGCTACACAAAACACAATATATGCCAATAAAGTAGATCATACTATTTCCTGTACAAAAGCCATGTATCATCGGAAATAATCCCAATACAAAGAATGGCAATAGCAAAGCTATACGATAGTATTTCAAAGCCAGAGGCTTTGTCAGAAGAAAACCCCACGATTTCCAATCCATATTCCAACGTAACGCCCGGAAATCTCTTCCGGAAAAACAATATAACGCTATATATTGAAGTAATATATATCCTAAAAGGCAAAGAATCATATTCATTCCCCCCCTTAAAGTGAATGCTTCAAACCTTACGGCATGCCCCAATTCATACTCCGAGCGGTAGCTTGAAACTTCGCCCCAAATATAATTATATAATAAAGCACTCACAATCACGAGAATAAACATTGACAAAAAAATGATTCCCGTTATCCGCCCGGTACTAACTTTCACCTCCACCCCTTCTGGACGTGCATATTCTCCTACATTTCTTTCTTTTGTTTCCATATCGTATTTGTTTTTCGATTTCTACACTGCAAAGATATGGGTAACGAATGAGACGGAAGGTTATCCCAACGTTATCTTTAGGTTAAGATAGGAAATAGAAGATGCAGGATATAATGGAATGCCTATATTTGCCGGCATAATTTAAGAAGCTATGACGAAATCATTCTATATCATTTTGACGGCAGTAGCCGTTTTTATCGTCCTTTTCCTGATGGGGCAATGGATCGGGAGAAGCTATTCCCTGACAAAAGATCTGCTGGCACGGCAGGTATATGAAGCTTTTTGCCATGCAACGGAACGGTATGATGCAGACCAGACAAACGTATTTCCGGCCCTGTTCAGAGAGGAACTCAACAAGAAAGACCTCAATAAACTGATGTTCCGCATAGACACGGTTTCCCTCAGCGACCCGAAAACAGTTCTAAGAAAGGACATCCGGTACTTCTCCGACTACGAACAACTGCTCAACGAGCGTCATACATTTGCATATCCGATCGACGACACGCAAGGCATCCGGGCTCATATCATCAATCCACGCGCAGGCTCCATCGGCAGGCTGCTATATTACTTTTTCGGAACAGCCATCGCATTGGTCATCCTGCTGATCGGAATCCAGAAACAGACCGATATCATCAAGCGGCAGGACGAGATCGCCCGAATGCGGGAAGACTTCTCCTATGCCATGATCCACGATATGAAAAACCCGCTCAGTACCATCCTGACGGGTACTCGCATCCTCCGGAGCGGGAAACTGGATAAAATGCCGGATAAAAAAGATAAATTCTTCGATATATTAGAAGAGGAAGCAGAGCACCTGATGGCATTGGCCAACAAAGTGCTGACCATTTCCAAGTTGGAGCACGGACAACTCCTGTTAGAAAAAGACTGGATTCCCATCCGCCCGATGATAGAAGAACTGACCCGGATGTTTTCCGCCAAAACAAACAAACCTGTGACGTTTAAGTTGAACCTGGAAAAGGAAGAGATATTTGCAGACGAAGAGTATCTGAAAGAAGCTGTCAGCAACCTGATAGACAATGCCATCAAATACTCGAAAGAGACAGTCGAAATACAAATCGCTTCCTGCACGTACAATAAATTCATACAAATCAAGGTAAGGGATAACGGAATCGGCATCTCACTTTCCGAACAAAACCATATCTTTGACAAGTTCGAACGCGCCTCCGCCAGCCGTCGCAGTGCGGCAAACGGTGTTACCGGGTTCGGACTGGGGCTGAACTATGTGATGAACGCCGCCCGCTCGCACGGCGGTTATGTCAGCGTCGAGAGCAAGGAAGGAAAATACAGCGAGTTCACAATCTCATTGCCTTTACCAACAGAAAACGAAATAACAGTATGATCAGATTATTATTAGTAGAAGACGATGCAAACCTGAGTTATATGATTCAGGCTGCTTTGGAAGATATGATCGGCGATTACGAAGTGACTATCGCCAACAACGGGCAAGAAGGCTTGGAAGCATACCGGCAGGATAAACCGGATGTGATCGTTGCGGACATCGAAATGCCGGTCATGGACGGTTACGAAATGGTACGCCGCATCCGGGAGACAGACCGTGAGATTCCGATCCTCTTCTCTTCCGCCCGCGTATCTCCCAAAGACGTCGTGAAAGGTTACGAATTAGGAGTCAACAATTATGTCAAGAAACCGTTCCTGCCCGAAGAACTGGATGCGCACGTCCGTGCTTTGCTCCGCATGACACAGGGAATAACAGAAAAAAACACTCAACAGACTTTTACCGTAGGCGGTTACACCTTAGAGCCAGCGCAGGCAAGACTGCGTCATATTTCCGGCAGCGCCCAGCTGCTTACCCCACGTGAAGCGGGGATTCTGGAACTTCTGTTCCGCAAGCCGGGAGAAGTGATCCGCCGGGAAGTGATCCTCGACAAGTTCTGGAACACGGAAGGCGATTACTTTGCTTCCCGTAGCCTGGATGTATTCGTCACCAAGTTGCGTAAGTTGATTTCCATGGATGAAGCCGTCAGTATTAAAACGGTAAAAGGGATCGGTCTTATGATTACTACGGCCTGACAAGGCTCACCCTTTTAACATTTTTTCTATGGCAGGGTCATATCAGAGGGGATATGACGGGTATCATCCCCCCGGATATGACAAGTGCTATCACCTCGGATATGAGGGGGCATATCAGGGAAGATATGACGCCCCATATCAGAAGGGATAGCACTGATCTGTTTGTAATCTGTTATTTTACATTATATCCGGAAATAACCACCTTTCCCTCATTTCCTCTGGTATCTTCGTCTTTCCAGCTCATACGGACTTCCTTCTTCTCGCCCGGAAGCAAAGAGAAGTAGTTGTCGGAATAGAATACCGGCAGAATCTGCTGGCCGTCTTTACCGCCAACGACATTCAGGCGGATCATCAAGGCCGGAGCAGAAGTCTTGTTTTCGATAACGGACACGGCGCTCCAGGTTCCGTCTGCATTCTTATCCACTGTAGTAGTAGATTCCAAAGCGACTTTCGGCAACTGCTGCAAATCCTGGTAGTTGTTCTCTTCCAGGCTGCGGTGGTAGAAGTTGTCGGAGATGACTTTGCCATCTTCGGTCAGCGTCATCTTGATGAAATGGACCTTCGACAAGTTCTCCGGGAATTCCAGCTTGATACACTTGTCGGTCGTATCTTCATTGCTGTCGACAATCGTTTCCTTTTCCCAGGCTACGGATCCATCCATATTCAGGATCTGTACTTTTGCCGTCAGGCCCTTATGCGTACCGGCGCTGTAGTTGACCACTTCCACCTCGTCCGTTGCCGGATTCCACTGGATATGCAACGGCTCGGAAGCCTTCTTGATAGCAAAATAGGCGGCAGTCGGCTCGAAATAATAATCATACGTCTGCCATACCATTGAAGGCCAGCAGGAATGGCTCATCCACATCAGCAGACCTTTGCGGTTCTGGCTTCTGGACTCGAACAGGCTGCGGTGGCCGTCGTAGTTCACCCACTGTGCCAGTTCGGCAAACTCTTTCGCACTCTGCGGTTCGCCATACCCTTTCGCGATGATCTCGTTGAAAGAGGTGCAGCCCTGCGCCCCTTCGCGGGTATAGTCGTGCATGCCCCATTCGTTATCCTGCGGCCAGATTCCTTTCGGCGAGAAAGTGCGGAGCATGCTTTCGTAGGTCATGACGTTCGGCATGCCTCGTTCGCTATGGAACTTGTCGTTGCCGGTCTTCAGCGTGAAATATTCTTTTGCCGGAAGCATACGGTACGGGCCGTGGCCGCTCACCACATCATCGGCCGAGCTGGAGATATAATGGATATCCGGATGGTCTTCCGAGATGATACGGCGCAATGCCTTGTCGATCTGTTCGGGCGGGAATCCTTCGTTACGTCCGCAATAGATTCCGATAGACGCATGGCTGCGAATCCGTTTCACATAATCTTCCGCATTGGCGATAAACATTTCCGGATAATACGGATCAGGTCCGTCGGCCGGGTTGGCCAGCCAGAAGTCCTGCCAGATCATGATACCGTGGCGGTCGCAAGCCTCATAAAGCTCCTCGTCGCCGATCATGCCGACCCAGTTACGCATCATCGTAAAGTTCATATCGGCATGGTAAGCCACGGCAATATCATATTCGCGGCCGCGATAGTTCAAATTCGATTCACCGAAGCCCCAGTTACCGCCCCGTCCGATAAAGCGACGGCCATTGATAAAGAGGCTCAGGATATGATTATCCTCATTGAATGTCATCTGGCGGATACCGACTTTGAAGTCTTTCGCATCCGAAACCTTATCATCCACTTTAAAGGTGAAGTTGGCATCGTAGAGGTTCGGCGCGCCGTAACCTTTAGGCCACCACAAGCGCGGGTTCTCCATCTTCAGTTGCGGGAAGTCCTTGACATCGAAAACGACCGTCTTCTCTTCTCCCGCCGCCAGGGAAACAGGTTGCTGGAATGTGATATCTCCTACTTTGCCTTCCAACGTACCGTTCACCGTATTGGCATCGTGGTTCTTCACGATCACCTCGGCAGTCAACGTAGCGGAAGTCGTATCGGGCAACGGCAAGACAGACGTAACAAGCGGATCGGCCACCGTCACCTTCCCGGTTGAGGTCAGGAAGACATCGTTCCAGATACCGATATTACGGCCGCGAACCGTCGGAATCCAGTCCCAACCGATCGTTGCGTGGAAGGTCGGGTTATCAGCCCCTAAGATTCCGCCGTTGAAGTCCGTGCTCTGTTTGTTCTTTTCCTTGATCGCCCCGATATGGTTATTCCGGATGATCTCTACAGCCACCACGTTCTTGCCCAGAACGACAAGATCCGTCACATCGAACTTGCCTCGCATAAAGGCGCCTTCGATACGGCCTAATTTCTTTCCGTTCAGATAGACATTCGCTTTCCAGTTGATCCCGTCGAAGTTCAGGAACAGTCGGTCCTGCTTGAATCCTTCCGGCACTTCAAACTCGTCGCGATACCAGAAGTTCGACCAGAAGAACGATTCGGACACCTGCAACTGGTTGTCCGCATAGTTCGGATCGGCGATTGCCCCGATGTTCTTATAACTGCTCAGGACTGTTCCAGGCACTGTCGCCACGATCCAGTTCTCCGGCTTGAACCCCGGAGTCGAGATCTCTTCACCCGAAGCGGTCACTTCAGAAGCACGCTGCAACTCCCAGTTGCCGCCAGACAAGATAATCTCTCCCTTCGAAGCGGCAGGAGCAGCCACAGGCTGAGCCACCAGTCCGCCTTTCCCCATTACTTCCACTTCGCTCAGGATGTAACGGCTGTCGTTCGCCGGCTGTTGCATCAGGATGCGCACATAGCGGGCATTCTGTTTGCCGTTCAAAACGATTTCATCTTTCAGGCCGTCACCACCCGGCAGCTCGGCCGCATCTTTCCACTGCACGGCATCATCCGACACCTGCACTTTCCCTTTAACGGCTTTGTTGATCCAGTGCAACACGACCTTATCGAACTCCGACATGCTGCCGAGGTCCACATACAACCATTCTTCACCCGTAGTAGCACTCATCCAGGCACTGTTGAAGAACTGGGAGGGTTTCATTTCCACTAAACCACCGTCCTTATCCATGAAATTAGCTTCCGTAAACACCCAATCGTGTGCGCCTGCCATCTTCAGCAGCACGCGATAATCGGAGTAGGCATCTTCGGAATTGAAAGTGATCGTTTCATTCAGTTTGCGGACCGGCATGGTTGTTTCTCCCGTCTGTTTGTTCGGGTCGGTCACCACCACCCGTCCGGAGAGCGCCTGACCGGGCAGGCCGCTACCGCTCAGTTTGCCGATTTCCGTCCAGTTCTTTCCGTCATTGGAACCCTGGCAGATGATCTCGTAACCGCCTTTCGACACGTTATCGTCATACACGACCGTCCCTACCAGCGACAGTTTACCGGCCGCTTTGCTATAGTTTGCCAGCGTAAACCGGAAATAGGTATCTTCGCCGGGAAAAGTATTCCGTGAATACGGCCCTTCGTCGATCATCCATTCGCGTTCGCGTCTCGGAACGTCTCCATCGGGAGTCGAGAGGTTCAGGTACTGCGGCTGCTTGTCCGTCACGATGCCGTCCGTCGCCAACTGTGCCACTAAGTTATAGTCATGGCTGGAGGAGGCAAAAGCCGATCGCAACCGGGCAATATTCCGGTAAGTGGAAGGATCCGGAGCCAGAGAAGGTGAAAAATCCTCCTTCGGGTCGCCCGGATACTGTCCGATACCACGCGTATAATAATCAGACCGTTCGAATGATTCGGCCGTAGGGTTTGTTCCGCCGCATCCCCAAAGAAGCAACGATGCCATCGCCGCCCCGCAAAGGGTAAGGACGTTCTTTTTCTGTTTATCCAAAGTCTTCATTTATGAAAGTTTGCTTTATTATTTTGTGCTTTTTGACTACTTAACCCCTTACTTGAAAGAAGTTTGCACAAACTTACGGAAAAAACTACTATTTACATAGGAATCACCGTTTTTTATGTATCTTTGATCCCATATACAGGATTCTTCATGAAAGATTACAGATATTATATTACTTTGCTAAAACAATTCAAATCCAAATAGCCAGCCTATTTTAGAAACTTCCTGTTTCCATCATCTTCCAATACTCGCATTTGCTGAATGGCAATCTGATTGAGCTTGACGAGCCGCTCTCCCTGTGGAATGCCTTGGTGGATAAAAACTGCATTGAGGTTTTCCATATTCGAGAGGCAAATGAGTTCGTTTACGGAAGCATAGTCGCGGATATTTCCTTTCAGTTCAGGATTCTGTTCCTGCCACATCTTTGCTGTCATTCCGAACATAGCCACATTCAAGACATCGGCTTCATTGGCATAGATAACGCTTGCCTGTTTAGCGGTTACTTCCGCAGGTATCAGGTGTTGCCGGATTGCGTCGGTATGGATGCGGTAGTTGATTTTAGACAGTTCACGTTTGGCAGTCCAACTAAGTTGTGCCTGCTCCTTTTCTTTCAGATGTTGAAATTCTTCAATTAAATAGAGTTTGAACGGAACACTGATTGCCGTACCAAACTCAAACGCAATATCTTTATAAGCATACGTTCCTCCATAACGTCCTTTCCTAACAACAAGGCCGATGGCATTAGTCCTTTCAATCCATTCCGACGCACTCAATACAAAGCTCGGCAACCCTGCCTGCATTTTAAAGTGGTCGAATTCGACCACTTTAAAATTAGGATTATGAATCATTTCCCACGTACCGAGAAACTCAATCGTATATCGGTTACGCATCCAATTCTTGATAATATCGGCAGCGCGGCTTTCACTATTCTTCGCATTTGCCATGTCTGTAAGCGAGATGTAGTCATTATCATTATATGCAACAACAGTAATCTCCGTATCCTGTACCGTAATTTTTGCCATGTCTTATTTGGTTTAATAGCTACAAAGCTATCTTAAAAACAGGAGAACACAACACTTCCACCCATCTTTTTCGATTATTCTTCCCCAAAGGATAGTAAAGGAATAATCCCTCCGTAATATTTCAGTAATAACTTTAGTCGCTCCGGAGGTTTGCCGTCCGCTACATTTGCGATCAGACAAACACTCTAAAACGATTAAGGTTATGAAACGAATCCTATTATCCGCAGTTCTTTTATTGGCATGCGGAGCTGCACAGGCCCAATTCAATATCCGTGTGTACAACATGAACGAAGTGCTCAAGGCGAAACCCATCGACAAGGTATTGTTCACCGCCCAGTACGAACTCTCCTTCATCGGCGACACGGCCCATGAGGACAGGCATATCGACGAAACGATGATGTTGAAGGTTGGCGCTAAAAGTTCCCTGTTCTACAGCTATGCCCGTTTCCATGTGGACTCGCTTATCGAAATAGACAAAGCGACCGGAGCCTCGCAGGAGATCATCAATGAACACATGAAACAAGGCAACAGCCAGGTGAACTACCAGATATACAAAAACTACCCCGAAGGCAAACTGACACAACTCGACCCCATCGCCGCCAGCAACTTCCGTTCGGAAGAAAAGACAGAACTTCCCGTCTGGGAACTGCACCCCGACACGGCAACCCTCCTCGCCTACACCTGCTACAAAGCGACCTGCCGGTTTCGGGGGCGTAACTACGAAGCCTGGTACACCCCGGAAATCCCCCGCAGCGAAGGCCCCTGGAAACTGCAAGGACTGCCCGGCCTGATCCTGAAAGCCTCCGACAGCCGGAAACACTACACCTTCGTCTGCACCGGCATCGAGAAAGCCCACAAAGAGGAAACCATCCTGTTCGCCGGAAGCGAGTACGAACCGATCTCCCGCAAAGACCTGCTCCGGGTGCACGAACGCTTCGCCGCCGACCCGATCGGTTACCTGAAGGAAACCTCCCCCGGTATGCAGATCATCGTCAAAGGGGAAGACGGACAGCCGATACACCCGAAGAACACGCCTTACAACCCGATAGAAAAAGAGTAACAGAAACAAGTACAAAACAATGAAGAGCCTCCTGTATATATCCATTCTCCTGCTCACCGCCTGTAGCCTGTCTGCCCAACAAACCATCAAAGGGATTGTGACCGATGCCGGAAACGGCCGGCCGGTGGATGCCGCAGCCGTGCAGATACGCAAAGCCGGGCGGCAGTTCCCGCTAACTTACACCCTGACAAAGGCCGACGGAACCTTCACCCTCTCGCTCCACCAGACCGACGACTCGCTATCCGTCCACGTCTCGCTATTAGGATATAAAGCGGTCCGGCAAAAGATCACCAACGGGGCAACGCTCCACATCCGCCTCGAACCGGAAGTTTTCACGCTGAAAGAGGTAGAGATACGTCCGGGGCGCGTCTACGGGCGGCAGGACACGATCAACTACGACGTGTCGCAATTCATCAGCCCGAAAGACGAAACGATCAAAGACGTACTGAAGAAACTGCCGGGCGTGGACGTGGACGACGACGGGAAAATCTCGTACAACGGGAAAAACATCAGCCAGTTCTACGTGGAAGGAATGGACCTGACGGGCGGGCGGTACAACCAACTGACCAACAACCTGCAGGCGGATGCCGTCAAGAGCGTACAAGTACTGGAGAACCATCAACCCATCCGCGCCTTGCAAAAGAAGCTGACGACCGAAAATATCGCGATCAACCTCAAACTGAAAGACAACTTCCGCGACCGCTGGATGGGCACGTTGGAAGGAGGTCTGGGCGCTTCTCCCCTTTTGTGGGAAGGCACGGGCAATGCCATACAGATCAGCCGGAATAGCCAGTCCGCCTATATCTATAAAGGGAATAACCGGGGGAACGATGTAACAGACGAACAGAACGTACTTACACAAACAGGAGCCGAAAAGGGAACAGGCCCTTCGATCCCGTCATTCCTTTCGCAGCCCTCCTTCTCCGCACCGCTGAAAAAGGAACGGCTGCTCTTTAACAACGTGCATTCCCTTTCCGGCAACCGGGTGTACAAGCTGGACGAAACGACCCAGTTACGCCTCAACGCCAACTACCTACATGATCTCACGCAACAGGAAAGGGGAAGTGTCACCCATTATTACCAGGCCGAAGATACGGCTACCTTGGCGGAACAAAGCAGCACGCACATCCGCACCGACCGGGCGGAGGTGGCGATGAGCCTGGAAAACAACGCCGAAAGCCATTACCTGACAAACGACTTCAACCTTTCCGGAAACTGGGAAAGAGGCACGTCCCGTATCTCCGGCGCCTCGTTGGTCAACCAACGCATCCGGACACCGGACATGGGCATACGCAACTACCTGCAAAACATCCGGACACGGGACAGATACACGCTCGAACTCCGCTCCCTGCTCCGCTATCACAATCTGCCGGCCCGCATTCTGATAGACGGGGACAAGCAGACGTTAAACTTGCAACAGCTTTATCTGGACCATTCACTCGCTTTCCTGCGCAAGAAAAGGAGCCTGACACGGCAATATACAGTCGGCATAACGGGCGATCTCAATTCGATCAGGAACGGGACAAGCCTGTATTTCAAACCGAACTACCAATGGAACCTGCACAAATGGAATCTGACGTTCCATCTTCCGCTCGTATGGACCACCTTCCCGGCAGCCGGCTTTTCCCGGTTGGCTGCCAATCCGTTCCTGTACATCAACTATAAGTTCAACTACGCCTGGCGTTTCTCCATCCATGCCAACTATAACGAAAACTACGGAAACATCGCCGACCTGTACCCGGCTGCCTACCGCACGGACCACCGCCATTACCGAATGAACAACGGGATCATGCCGGTGAACCGCACGCAGAGCTATTCGCTGTACGGAGAATACAAAAATACGGTGCGCGAATTCTTCGCCACCCTATCGCTCAACCACAACCGGAGATGGTCCGACCGTATCTTCGAACAGCAGATACAGGACGGGCAAGTCGCCCTTGTCTCCCACCGCCTCTCCAATCATTCTTCCGGATGGACCGTGAAAGGGACGCTCTCCAAAGGCCTTTACGATTACGGGCTGAAGACTTCGCTCACTTATCATCTTGGCCGTAGCGAGGCGGAACAGCTGAGTGCCGGCGAACGGTTGCCCTACCGATACGATTTCATGCAATACGAACCGAAGATCATCTGGACACCTGTCCGCAGCTTCTCCGCCAGCTACCAGGCCACCATCCACCTCGGCAGATCCTCGATCGGTACGAACACACGCCTCGATCCGCTTCTGAACATCGTCCGAAAGCTCCAGCTCTCCTACGAACTTTTCCCCATAGAGATCAATCTCTCGGCAGACCATTACCATAATGACGTCAGCCGTGGCAAGGCGGTCAACGCTTTCTTCGCCGACCTTTCCTTCCGGTGGAGGACAGGGAACTGGCAATTTGTAGCCGAAGCCACCAATCTGTTCAATAAGAGGCAATATAGCTACACGCAGTATTCCGCCACTGAAAGCTATACCTCCTGGATCGATATCCGCCCGCGGGAATTCAGGGCGTCGGTGCGGTACAAGTTCTGAATGTTAAGGCGCAATATATTGCACATTACGCTTGTTTATTCCAAATTCTATACCTATCTTTGTTCAAATATGTAATATATTGCACAATGAGCATCGGTGAACAAATAAAAAAGAGACGCGCTGTGCTGAAGATCACCCAGCAAGATCTGGCAGATTTCTCCGGAATAAGTCTGCGTACTATCATTGCAATAGAAGATAATTCCGGCAATCCTTCCTTATCTACACTATCCAGAATAGCGGATGTATTAGGACTGGAAGTTCAACTGGTACTAAAAGCGGATAGTGAAGGATGAGAAAAGCAGAAGTTTTCGTAAACGACCGGCTTGCCGGTATACTGATAGAGAAAGGTAAAGGCAGCTATCAGTTCAGTTACACAAAAGAGTATTTGGAAGAGGCCTCTGCACCGGCTGTTTCGCTGACGTTGCCCAAAAGGCAGGAGGCTTATCAATCGGATTACCTGTTTCCGTTCTTTACCAATATGCTGGCGGAAGGAAGTAATAAAGAGGTACAATGCCGGTTGCATAAAATAGACAAAAACGATTTATTCGGTTTATTACTGGCCACAGCCGACACAGATACGATCGGAAATGTATTGATAAAAAAGATTGCAAAATGAAAGATATCCATGTATGTCCGTCCACTTTGAAGGCAGGCTTTCAAACCTATTGTCCCGCTGCAATAAAAAGCCTGTTTGCCGGAATAAAAGTCAGTCACCAGACCGACTTTACCATTTCGGAAGAGAATACAATCAAAGAACTGAATGAAAATGTAGGTAGACTATCTTTATCAGGCGTTCAGGAAAAATATTCTGCCGTCATCAAAGATGCCCGAATTACCTTGACCCCCCAGGGGATGCAAGGAACGTATATCATAAAACCCGCACCAACAGACCGCCGTATCAGAAACCGGAAGCAACTGCCTGCAAACGAGAGCCTGACCATGCAAATAGCCCGCCAAGTCTATAAAATCAGCACTGCGGAAAACGGAATGTTCTTTTTCAGTGACGGTGAACCAGCTTATCTGACCAAGAGATTTGATGTTTTACCCACTGGCAAGAAGCTGGCACAGGAAGACTTTGCCTCTTTAACCGGTAAAAACGAAACAACTCATGGCGCAGATTATAAATATACAGGAACTTACGAAGACATCGCTAACAAGATCAAGCAATATGTAAAAGCCTGGCAAATCGAAACAGCCCGCTTCTTCGTACTTGTCCTATTCAATTATCTCTTTTCGAACGACGACGCACATCTAAAGAACTTCTCATTGCAACAAACAGAAGACGGAGATTACATATTGACACCTGCATACGATTTACTGAATACTTCACTTCATATCAACGAAGGCGACTTTGCATTGCAAGGCGGCTTATCCGAGCAGATAGAAAGATCAGACGTTTACGAACAAAAAGGGCATCCCTGCCAAACGGATTTTATCCGCTTCGGTAGACAGATAGGACTTCCACAGAACATAATAGACAAAGCTATCAAGCCTTTTCTTGAAGAGCAGGCCAAGGTAAAAGAACTTATTGCCAATTCTTTTCTGGATGAGAAGTTAAAACGAATGTATTGGAGCAGTTACACTGAAAGGCTCAATCGGTTGAGAAGATCAAGCAATCACAGCCAATGAAACGAAAAGCGAACAACTACACAGGAGAAATAAAGTCGGGGGACTTCAACCTGACAAAAGGGGAGATCGAGAAGGCGGAATGCTGTTATCCATTACGCATTCAAACCGAAGAGTCTCAATCACATACATTCCATACCCAACTGATCAAACTCCTGGGGATGACGTGGAACTGGCAACATTGCTCGACACAGAATACGACCTATACCATTTCAGCGAAGTTATCCAAGATGAAACCTTCTCGTTCGACTACAAACTAAAGAGCGGTCCCCTTTACCAACGCAACACCATCCGTTTATTGGAAATCAACGGCTTCCAGCCAGCTATCATCCGGGAGGCTTACCGGATGATAGAGGATTATTTTTCCACCAACTTCAATCCGGCCGATCTTATGGTCTGGATCTCAACAGTCCACGGATATGCGCATCCATTTCTTCCGCGATAAAAGGCTTTTTGATATAATTATTGGCTCCGATCTGATATCCCTCTATCACATCTTTCGGGGTGACATGGCCGGAAGCAAATAAAAGAGGCGTATCGCCGTCTATCTCCCGTATTCTGGAAACCATCTCCCTGCCATCCATTACAGGCATCTCTATATCGGTCACGATAATGTCCGGATGATGCTTTTTCCAAGCATCCAGCCCTTCTTTTCCATTGTTAGCAATGATCACTTCATAGCCTCCGATCAAATCTTCAAGAGATGATTTCACCATGTAGCACAAGCTGGCATCATCTTCCACCAATAACAGCTTAATCATACTATTTCAATTGTTTGGATTAGTATAGGTAAATAAATCGTAAACTCGCTGGATTGACCTTCGATACTGAACACACGGACTTCCCCGCCATGCGCTTCGGCCACCCGGTAGACATAGTTCAGCCCCAGGCCGAAACCGGCAGCTCCCCCCTTACGGTTCCGGTCGATAGCTGCCGCCCGCTCGAACTTCTCGAAAATCTTTTTCTGATCTTGGTGCGAGATACCGAATCCGTTATCTTTCACCCTGATCCATGTATAAGTATCATCCGAACCGACCGAAATATCGATCCGGACGGAATCTCCGGAATATTTGATGGCATTGTCGATCAGGTTGCTGATCGCTTCTTTCAGAAACTCTTCGTCACCATATACCAGTTCTTGCCGTATATCGGTAGAAAACAGAGTCTCTTTACCCGCTTTCACCGAAAACTTCTCTATCAAATCATTGATAACCGGGGCAATCCGAAACTTCTTCTTATCAAGCTTCAACTTTCCACTTTCTATCTTTGACAGAGTCAACACCTTATTTGTCAAAGCCAACAAATGAGCGACTTCATCCTCCACAATCTGAAAACTTTTTTCCCGTTTTTCCCCGGTCTGTTTATTACTATACAAAAGACGGAGTCCCAACTGAATCGAACTAAGAGGAGTCTTCATATCATGAACCATTGCATACGAAAAATCTTCCCGTAGCTTGGCGATTTTGTTTTGAAAAAAGATTACCTTGATTTGATAGACGATACAGGCAGCAACAAATACCATTATAAGGGCTGTGGCAATCAATATCAGCCCCATTCGTTCGAAGATTGTCACATAAGGATTCAATATTACAGCTTGGATGCCTTCGGAGCCGTCTTGCCGGATGGGGATGATCTCTGTTTTGATAGAACCCAAAGAAGATATGCCAGAAGAACCGGCAGATTGAATTACAGACTGATCCTTCATATTTATATAATTCAGAACTATATCTGTTTGTATATGCTGTTCTTTTAATTTAGAGGTATAAATACTATCTAATTGGGACATATCAATAGGGAAACCCCATTGGATCAAAGATTCATGCAAAGGGACAATCATTTTCGTTAGATTTCCTGCGTCTTCTATGGGACCAGATAATATTTCTCTCGGCTGATCAGAATCTGGCATGCTCTCTACCCTATATATTACCTCTAATTCTGCAGAGACCCAAAGTTGCTCTTCTGCTTTCTCCTTGATATCATTCCACAGAAGTATATACATATTATATAACCATATTATCTGCAACGATAATATCGCTAATAAGCCTAATGCCGTAATAAATTTTACTATATATACTCTTTTCATGATATTCATGCCGCAAATATATAACATTCCGATAATATTAGATAACCTTTTGATAACATATTTGCATTTTAAACAGCCATATCTTTGCAACATCAAACAAACAAAATAGCATTAACATAAAATAAAAAAACATGAAATCTATCGATTTTTTATTTCAAGAACTTACAAAGAAAGAACAACAAACAATTTCAGGAGGGAGTTCAACAGAAGAAAAAGGTATCTACAAATGGGTCTTAAAAAATGGGAAACTTGTCAGGATATTAATTTCTTAACCTAACGATAACGTACGGTTAACATTCGAGGCAAATCTGCCACCCTATCTTTGCAATATCAAAAACGAACAAGTAACATTCAAAAACATGAAAACAATACAAGTCATAATCAAGAAGCCCGATCCAGGAGGCTGTAAATATCCGGTTCTTCTCTATGTCCGGCAATGCTGCCCGGTTCTCCGGATCCGGGCAGCAGAAAGAATCAAACAAACAGAGATCACATTTTTAACCTAACGATAACGTAAGGATAACATTCAAGAAGGAACAACCGGTTTATCTTTGCAATATCAAAAGAGATAAAACAACAATATTACTAACTATTTAAAATTTCACTTTATGAAAAAGGATCAAAGATAGAGCGAACGCTTCCCCGGAAAAGCCTGTCAGCCCCCGAAGTTAGTAAATGCATTACTACGTACGGTTAACATTCGAGGCAAGACAGCCACTCTACTTTGTACCAACTCAACAAAGAACAACAATTTTTACTAACAAATAAATTAACAACGTTATGAAACAGAAAAAAGAAACAAAAGAATTGTCAGAACTGACAAATGCTGAAAAATCAAGTATTAACGGAGGTTGCATCCCTCCCGAACCGGGCACTTGCTCTTGCTGTCCAAGCAACCCAAGCCCACTGGATGAGTTGAAAAAACTAACACATATCCACTAAAATTTGGTAGAATCATTATTTATGTCTAATTTTAAATTTATAAAATCATGAAAGAGTTAACAGAAAAAGAAAGTGTAGAAGTGAATGGCGGCGGAGTTATCGATTGGATTATCGACAAGTTGAAACCTGAATTTCCTATTGATTGGATTCTATAAAATATTATTTTAACATATTAAAAACAACAGTCACATGAAACAATTACAAATAAACACTGAAATACAAGAGCTTACCATTCATGAAATGACAAAAATCAACGGTGGTAACGGAGAATGGCACTGGCAAGAAGCATTATATTGTGCCTTTTATGCTGGCCCTGGAGGGCTTATAGTCTACACAATAGTAACTATGGTAAATTAGTATTAACAACAAAAAAACATCATTATGCAAGAACTTAATAATCAAGAATTAATAAATACAAATGGCGGAATTCCATACAAAATAATAATCGAATGTGCATTGGTTGCTGTAACATTGTATGTAGATGCATTAGAAAAATGCTATGAAATGGGGAAGGATTAACTTTACAAAAAATCAAATAAACAGTATAGCAAATTTTATTCTAATTACTGGAATATGTTTACTTACTATTTTTAAATGTTCATTACCAAATATCATTTTACCAGAAGATATAGTCCCTATACTACATAGATCATACTCATTATCACTGGCTTCTATTTTAAGAACAATATTTATTATAATATTTTTTCTTATGAATTTTGCCCGTATATTAAGACCTGGTAAAAATTAGGTAAAATAAAAAAGCGGTAGAAAAGTTTGATACTTTCTGCCGCTTTTCTTTGTTAACCCACCGATAACATTCTCCATTTTATGCTCTTCATACCTTTATGCCCCAATAACAACGCATAAACCATAAAACAAATAAGATCATGTTATTATCAAACGAATGGCAAGAATCACCGATCGTCTTGTTGTATGTTAGTCTTTTATGAAACGCAGATTTGTAGCAAAACAAACTCTTTACCGTCAATTTAATTTGTATTGGGCGTTCTTTCTTACAGGCAAATTCTTATTTTCAGTCTTTTCAGCCTAAAGCTCCCTTGTTTTTGTACTTTTTTCTCCAAATCATCTGAATGATTATTCAAATGATCTGAATAGTTTGGCAAAACCATACGGATGTTTTAGGCAAACCATACGGATGAATCCGGAAAATCATCTGAATGATTTTCCCGGACGAACTGAAACAAAGAAAAAAGCATTGTTAAAAAGCGCCTGAAAGGCATTTGAAAACAATTTTAACACCTCACAAGCTCTATAGAGCAGGCCATTTATGATTGACACTTTGACAGGAATCCATCTTTCCAGCCGACACGCTCATCCATTTCTTCTGTACCGTTCCAGTTCCTCCATGACAGAAAAGAAATTTTCCGATGATCCTGAGAACAAAACGACATTAGCGAACTCTGTTTCCCGCTTCTATCCGTAGCCATTCCGGCAAATGAGCACATACAGACGAATACGAGGAAGGCGAATACGACAGTTTGACATTATACGCATTCAGACATTATTGGAGCAAATAGAGAGTACAATCCTTTTAATTCAAAACAAATCATCTCTCTCCATTTTTTCGTTAACCTAACATTAACCTACCGATAACATTCCCCGCTTTATGCGCTTTATACCTTTGTGACACAATAACAACGTATAAACCATAAAACAAATAAGATCATGTTATTACCGAACGAATGGATAGAGAACAGCATCGAGACGTACATCTATCAACACACGACAAAATCGCAAGTTATCTACTGGGTTGTATTGGCGGCCATTACAGCCACGATCATCGCATTGCCTTTCGTCTATGTGGATATTTCCGTACAGGGCGGCGGAGTGGTACGGCCGGTAACCGAAAAGACCGAAATCAAGGCGGCTATCACCGAATATGTAGACTCCGTGTTCGTGAGGGAAGGGCAACAAGTGAGGAAAGGCGACGTGCTCCTGCGCTTCCGGACAAATAACAGCGACTATAAGATCAACTACCAGACAAACCGGATCAAAGATTATGAAGCCCATCTGGCCGACCTCGCTTTCCTGGCAGAAGGACAAACACCGTCCGTTTTCCGTTCTCCCGTCCGGCAACAGGAATACAGCTATTTTATCCGCCGCAAAAAAGAGCTTGAAACGACTTTGGCACAAGCAGAAAAGGAATATCAACGTAATAAAACCCTCTTTGAGAAAAAGGTGATCTCCGAAGAAGAATACGACAAATATTATTTCCAGTATAAAAGCCGTCAAAGCGAACTGGCATCCCTGCAGGAAAGCCAATTAAGCACCTGGCAAACCGACCTGAACACCTACCGGAACCAGTATAACGAAATGAACACCAACCTCCGGCAGGAAGAAAAGGAAAAAGACCTCTACATCGTACGCAGTCCGGTGGACGGGACGATCGACCAGTTCTCCGGCATCTACCGGGGCAGCAACATCCAGGCAGGGCAGTCACTTGCCGTCGTCAGTCCGGATTCGACCCTTTGCGTGGAAGTATATGTGACACCCCGCAACATCGGGTTCCTCTATCCCGGCATGCCGGTCAACATGCAAGTGGAATCGTTCAACTACAACGAATGGGGTACGATCCCCGGAAAGGTAAAAGATATCTCGTCCGATTTCCTGACCGATAGCAAGGGTAACTCTTTCTACAAAGTAAAATGCAGCATGGAACGGGATTACCTGACGCTCCGCAAAAGCGGCAAAAAAGGCGTCCTGAAAAAAGGGATGACTGTCAGCGCACATTTCATGATCACGGAACGCTCCCTCTTCGACCTGCTGTACCAGAAGATAGACGACTGGGCAAACCCCGTACAATATAACTCCAACACAATGATTGCAAATAATTAAACACACTAAAAGAAGATGAAAAAAGGAATTAAGATCAAACAGCACGATATCACCGACTGCGGAGCCGCCTGCCTGGCTTCCGTATGCGCCTATTACGGGCTGCAATTTCCGGTAGCCCGCATCCGTCAATATGCTTTTACCGATCAGAAAGGGACCAATATATTAGGATTGATTGAGGCAGCAAACAAATTGGGACTGTCTGCCAAAGGGGTACGCGCCCAGTTCGAAGCACTGCAAATTGTACCCAAACCGACAATCGCGCATATCGTAGTCAAAGAAGTGCTGCAACATTTCGTCGTGATCTATAAAGTCACGGAGACGCATATCACGTATATGGACCCGGGAGACGGGCGGATGCATCAGAAAACAAATGAAGAATTCAAGAAAGAATGGACGGGCGTACTGGTTCTCATGGAACCGGAAGAAACATTTCAAAAGGGTAATCAGAAAATAAGTATGACACGGAAGTTCCTGTCGTTATTGATGCCACACAAGAATGTAATGTTCCAGGCTCTATTCGGCGCATTCATATATAGTATTTTGGGATTATCCACTTCTGTATATGTCGGGAAGATAACCGATTATGTCTTGGTGGATAAGAACCTGAACCTGTTGAACCTGATGGGGATCGTCATGCTGCTGATCCTGCTGCTCCGGACGTTTGTCGGGGCGATGAAAAGCATCCTGGCTTTAAAGACCGGACAGCGCATAGACGCCGCCCTTATCCTGGGATACTACAAGCACCTGCTCACGCTGCCTCAACAGTTTTTCGACACGATGCGCGTCGGCGAAATCATTTCGCGTGTGAACGACGCCGTGAAAATCCGCAACTTCATCAACAACGTATCGCTGGACTTAGTGGTAAACATGATGATTCTCATATTTTCCGTCTGCCTGATGTTCGTCTATTCCTGGAAATTAGCGTTAATCACGCTGGTATCAGCTCCTTTGTTCTATCTCATTTATTGGGCCTTCAATAAATTGAACCGGAAATACCAACGTAGCATTATGGAGAGCAGCGCCGATCTGGAATCTCAATTAGTAGAATCGATCAACTCGATCACCACAATCAAACGTTTCGGTATCGAAGACTTTGCCAACCTGAAAACAGAAAGCAGGTTTGTCCATTTGTTGAAAAACACATACCGCAGCATTCATGGGGCGATCCTGGCACAGGGAGGCATCCAGTTTGTGTCGACCGGCATAACAATCGCTATTTTATGGATAGGCAGCATCTTGGTTGTCGACCAGGAATTGACGCCGGGGACGTTGATGGTGTTCTATTCGCTGGTCGGCTATGTCCTTTCGCCTATCGGTTCGCTGATCACTTCCAACCAGACCATTCAGGACGCCCTGATCGCTGCGGACCGTTTGTTCCAGATCATGGACCTGGAACGCGAACAGGATGACGAACAGAAAATCACACTTGAACCGGACATGATCGGTGACATCACGTTCGAAAACGTTTCCTTCCGCTACGGCTCCCGCAAGCAGGTATTCGAAACATTAAATCTGACCATCGAAAAAGGAAAAACAACCGCCATCATCGGTACAAGCGGCTCCGGCAAGACCACCTTAATTTCTTTGCTGCAACATATCTATCCGATACAGGCCGGCCAAATCCGGATCGGCAACTACGACATCGCCCAGATCGACAACCGGAGCCTGCGCAGCCGGGTCGGCACCGTACCGCAACAGATCGAGTTGTTTGCCGGAACAATCGTGGAAAACATCGCTGTCGGCGACCTGCATCCGGATATGAAACGGATCGTCGACCTGATCGACCAACTTGGATTGGCATCTTTTATCGAACGTTTACCCAAAGGATATATGACATACATAGGAGAGCACGGGACTTCCCTTTCCGGTGGAGAACGCCAACGGATCGCCATTGCCCGTGCCTTATATAAAGAGCCGGAAATCCTGATCTTCGACGAAGCAACCTCTTCACTCGATTCCATTTCTGAAAAGTTTGTCAAGCAAACTTTAGACAAACTGGCACATGAAGGCAAAACAGTCATCGTCATTGCCCATCGCCTGAGCACGATAAAGGCTGCAGACCGGATTGTCGTCCTCGACCACGGACAGGTAACGGAAACCGGCACGCACCACGAACTATGCAGCTCCGGCGGCATCTACAACCAACTCTGGAACGAACAATTCGACATGTTGACGTAAAGGGCGCAGGCACGTTCGCCTTTTACGTTAACATGAACTTATTGTCATCTATTACTTATTGTACGATTCATTAAAATACCCGTTGGTCCAAATCGAAACACATTGCCATGAAAATCGATTTTCACGCAAGGGTAATATTTTTTAACAAACATACATTTCTACAAAGACCTAATATAGAACAGAATACAAAAACATGCCATTTTAATGAGGTTATTGTACGATTTAATATATTTTCAAAAGCATCAAATCCGCATTTTGCCACTTTCGGATGATGGAGCCGTTAACCTAATGATAACATACCGATAACCTGATTCCTATTATCATCCCGCTACTTTTGCGACAAACAAAGTAATCAGACATACACATGAAACGAACAATCATTCTTTCTTTATTTTTATCATTGCTTATGGCCAACGTTTCCGCACAGGAAACATGGACATTACAGCAATGTATCGACTATGCACTGGATCACAACATCAGCATAAAAAAGCAGAAAAACGAAATCAAAAGATTAAATATTGAACGTAATAACTTAAAAAGCAGTTTTTTGCCCAACCTGCAGGCAGGAACGACGCAAAAGATGGATTTCGGCCGTTCGCTAAACAAAAACAACACGTATGACGAGACGAACGCGCAAAGCACTTCTCTATCCTTATCATCCGAAATAGTATTGTTTGACGGTCTGAAACGATTCCATTCCATCACAAAAAACAGATATGACCTGTCCGCACAAATCGCCGGGACGGAAGTAACCCGAAACGATTTGTCACTGAACATCGTCTCCTGCTATTTCCAGATCCTGCTGGACAGCGAAATAGCTGAAATAGCCCGCCAACAAGTACTCCTGACGGAAGAACAAATCGCAAAAACGCAATTTCTGATAGACCACGGAAAAGTCCCGCATTCACAATTATATGATGTACGGGCACAACTGGCAGATGACGAACTTACGGTCACGGAAGCCGTCAACACGCTGCGGCTATCCAAGCTGGAACTCATGCAGCTAATGGAACTAAACGACATGGATTCGTTCCGGATAGTTCCGGTTCGGACCGGAAATCCGGAAACGGTCTCTTTGCAGCCGGACGAAGTCTATCACGCCGCATTGACTTGCATGCCCCAGATCAAACAAGCACAATATAAGGTAGAAAGCAGCAGGAAGTCCATCGCAATCGCCCGTTCCGGCTATTATCCCTCCCTTTCGCTGGGAGCCGGGATCAGTAGCGGCTATTACCATTCGGACCAAACTTTAAACGCTTCCTTCGGCCGGCAACTGCAAAACAATATGCAGAAGAGCATCTACATCACGCTCAGCATTCCGCTGTTCAACCGCTTCTCCACGCGTAACGATATCCGCACTGCCAAAGTTCAGGCCGATAATGCCCTGCTCGCCCTGGAAGAAGAAAAGAAAGCGCTTTATAAAGATATCGAGAAAGCTTATACGGACGCTGTTTCCGCATATGAAAAATATGAATCGACAACCCGCTCGGTCGAAGCAAACACAGAGGCCCACCGGTACGCACAAGAAAAATATGCCGCCGGCAAATCGACCGTATTCGAATATAACGAGAGCAAGATGAAACTGGCAAACGCGCTCTCCGCCCAGGCTCAGGCCAAATATACTTGTTTGCTGAAAAACAGGATTCTGAATTTTTATGCTTGCCGGGAACTTGCCGGCACGAATTAACCTAAAGATAACGTAACGATAACATACCGGCGGATATCGTCTGCCTACTTTTGCCATAGATAAAAGAAACAAAGTATTAATCTCAAAAAATAAACGACAATGGATGCAATTACAATCACAGCTGCAATGGTTCTTTCTTTATTCGATACTAATATCGGAGGTGACCAATTTATTTATAACACCGAGTTCAACGACCGGCAGGAAGTATGTGCAAAAACTGTTTTCAAGAAAAACGATGACGGCAATTTCCAAAAGAGACTCCGTTACCGATATGACTACGACTCGCAAAAGCGCTTGACAGCCAAAGAAGTCCAGGCGTGGGATCCGGCGTCCGACGAATGGGGAAATGCATATCGCCTGGAATACAAGTACGATTTGACGGAAACAAGCGTCACCTGCATGAAATGGGACAGCCGCACGAACAGCTACTCCGATCAGGAAGACAAAATCATTTATTCGCAATTGGACGAACATGTACTTAGCGTATGCAACTATACCTGGAACGAAAAAGACGAGAACTGGAACCTCGTCAGCCGGATGGCAGCATACGATCCGACTCATGAACTTTTATATACGGATAACCGGATAAAATGAAAATTAATTATTCCCGTCATTATGCAACTGTTTGAAACAATCGATCGGGCACAACGGATACATCGCATGATCCAAAAATCAGCAACAGGAACTCCTGCCGAATTTGCAGAACGACTACATATCAGCCGCCGATCATTATACTATTTGTTAGATGAACTAAAAGATTTCGGAGCAGAAATTGCATACGACCGTACTAAATGCACGTTCTATTATGCAAATAACTTTGAATTGGAACTTATCATCAAAGTCAGTCCGCTTACTTCCAAAGAAAAAAGTTACATTTATGGCGGAAATATTGAACTTTATTTCGAACGTGCAAGGAGGTTGCACAGAGCCGACCTATCTTTGCGAATGTAAAAGAGACAGAAATACTTGCAAGGAATTTGGTTTATTTTATAGGTTACCCGATTACCAGAGAAAGCGGGAAGCGGAAATAAGGGTCGAAAAGCTTGAATAGAGTAGGCCGATAAATATCATGGAAAAAAAACATTTAATAACAGAACTAAGTTCTTCGGAGAATATTTCTATTAACGGAGGATGGATTGGATTCGCCGCAGGATTTGTATTATCAACTTTCTTAGGTGAAGTACTTTTTAATCCTTCAGAATCTATAGAGATTTACAAAGAAGCGTATAAAAATGCCCAATAATTAAAACTAATATATCATGAAAGATTTAAGTTTAATTGAATTACAAAACATTAATGGTGGACTATCGGAAGTATCCACATATATTCTTGAAGGAATGGCTACATTCCATAAAAAAGTAGCAGAGTTTATGGAAAACGATTATTGGTGGCGCAGTTTTGCACATTAAAAATTAATAAGGGTATTCAATATATTATCAAATTAACTATATTGTAATACCCTTATTTAAATTAAGATTAAATCACATACAAAAAAACATGATGAAAACAAGAGATATAACATATTCAAAAATTCTAATATCCATATTGTCATTTGCTACAATATTTATTTTAAGATTTGGCTTAAAATATAATTTTGAACCTATAGGAATGTTATTATTTCCAAGTCTACTATTATTCCTATATAATAGGAACGGATTAAAAAACGATATCATATTTAGTCTGATAGCTGCAATAATTGTATTTACATTTTGGGGGCATTTCAATTATACAGATATAATCTTGTCATTGTCAGGAGGATTAATAGCATTTTTTTGTTTAACAATTATCAGATTTGTTTTAAAAAAATAATCTTCAATCCTTCTTAAAAAAACACAACTTCTTACATTTGTCCGGATTCTTTTTGTATATTTGACAAAACGGAGGTGACAATATGGCAAACCCCAGATTACCCAATATAACAGAGGCGGAACAGGAGCTCCTCTATGAGAAGTTGAATGTTTATAACCAGGGAAAAGCCTCTTATAAGGAAGCGGGATGCTACCTTGTGGTTTTACCGAGGGAAGGGCATCCGGACTACAGCCTGTGGTTCTACACGCCTCTGCTCGACAGGCGGTGCATCCTGTTTGTCGAAGATCTGAAACCGGACATTATCCAGTCGCTGCGCATCGTCACTTCCGAATTGTGGTATGCCAACCGACAGATCCTGGTCACGGACTACAATGAGAAGAGGATGTCGACACACGGGGACGACCTGATCGCTTTCGGCAAATACCGCGGACATTTCCTGTATGAGATCCTGCGGATAGATCCGGGCTACGTGAACTGGATCGCCCATAAATACACACCTACCATCCCCAAACAGGAACGTTTCGTCAAGATGGCACAAGCCTACAACTGCGTATATCTGGACAAGATGCTGAAAAAGAAATACCAGCCGCGTCCCACCAGCCGTTTCTTAGGAAAGAAAGGGGACAAGCTGGCCCATCTTACCCTGAAAATAACCAAAGTGCGGGTGGAAGACGACCCGTACAGGACCCATGTCGTCGGGACAACCCCGGTCTTCTTCGTCCGCCAGCGCCTGACGGCCATCGATGCGAGCGGCAACCTGGTCAACCTGACCTTCGCCTCCGGCAATCCCAGCCAGGCCTCTGGGCAGTTGCCCTCCCTGGAACATGCTTACCGGCCGGGCGAGGTGCTGCATATCTCTTCGGCACGTATCGCTGCGACATTCGAGAGTTATGGCATACAGTACACGCGGCTGAATTATGTCAAGATTGGAAAATAATCCCTACCTTTGCCTCCTCGAAAAAGGACAGCAAGATGAAAATAGTCGCCGACAATACCGTTCCCTACCTGAAAGGAATCGCAGAACCGATTGCAGAGGTAAAATATCTCACTTCTAAAGAGTTTACACCGGAAAACGTAAAGGATGCAGACGCGCTGATCGTGCGGAGCATAGACAAATGCACCCGCGAACTGCTCGAAGGAAGCCGGGTGAAGTTGATTACCAGCGCCACAATAGGCTTCGACCATATCGACACCCGGTATTGCGACGAGGCAGGTATCACGTGGAAGAACTCGCCGGGATGCAATGCCGTTTCGGTCGCCCAATATGTACTTGCCGGATTGCTCATGATCGCGCTCCGAAAGGGTGAACCCCTACAAGGGAAGACGATCGGGATCGTCGGAGTCGGCCATGTCGGGAAAGAGGTGGAGAAGTTATGCTCGGCCTACGGGATGAACGTGCTCCGCAACGACCCGCCGCGGGCGGAGGCGGAAGGGGAAGACGGCTTCGTCCCACTGGACACGATCGCCGAGCAAGCCGACATCGTCACCTTCCACACGCCGCTGACAAAGGATGGTCGTTTTGCCACCCGCCACCTGGCAGGAGAAGGCTTCTTCGGCAAGCTCCAACGGAAACCCTGGTTCGTCAACGCATCCAGGGGAGCCGTCCATGACACGGATGCCCTCTTGCATGCCCGGAAAGAAGGCAAGATCGGCGAACTGATCCTGGACTGCTGGGAAAACGAACCCGACATCAACCGGGAATTACTGGGACTGGCCGCGATAGCGACTCCGCATATCGCCGGTTTCTCGGCGGACGGGAAAGCCAACGGCACGCGTATGTGTCTGGAAAACATCGAAAAATACTTTCAGGTGAAGATCGGAAAGATCGCCGAAGTGGTTCCGCCTGCACCCGGAAATCCGGTTATCGACCTGGACCGGTTTACAGGAGACCGGATCGGACAGGCGATCCTGACCTGTTTCAACCCGCTTGCCGTTGACCGGGCGTTGCGGGAAAATCCCGACCGGTTCGAATGGTTCCGGGCAAACTATCATCACCCGAGGGAATACCAGGCATACACAATCGTCCATGCGACTCCGGAAGAAGCCGGACTGCTCCGAAGATTGGGGTTCGAGGTCCAACAATAACACAAACCAAACGGAACAATGGGAAAAGACAAACTTATTTCACCCAGTTTCTGCTATATATTAGCAGCCAACTTTTTGCTGTTCTTCGCATTTTATCTGATATTGCCGGTCCTGCCGTTTTACTTGCAGGACCAGTTCGATGCGGATAAATCGATGATCGGCTTTATCCTGTCGTGCTATACCATTGCCGCCCTTTGCATCCGTCCGTTCTCCGGATACCTGCTGGACACATTCGCCAGACGGCCGTTGTACCTCTTAGCCTACTCCGTCTTCATGGTCATCTTCGCCGGATATATGATCGCCAGCCTGCTGAGCATCTTTATCGTGCTCCGTATCCTGCACGGCTTCGCCTTCGGCATGGTGACGGTGTCGGGCAATACGATCGTGATCGACATCCTGCCCTCCTCCCGCCGTGGCGAGGGGATCGGTTACTACGGGCTGGCAAACAATACGGCCATGAGTTTCGGGCCGATGACAGGGCTGTTCATGCACACCAGCTTCTCCTACGAAACGATTTTCGCCTGTTCGCTCCTCTCCTGTTTTCTCGGATTCATCATGGCCTATTTAGTAAAGACACCGCAGAAGCAACCGGTAAAGAAGGAACCGATCTCGCTGGACCGTTTCTTTTTAGTGAAAGGCACTTGGGCGGGTATCTCCTTGCTGCTGCTCTCCATTCCCTACGGCATGACGACCACATACGTGGCCATGTATGCCGATGAGAT
This sequence comes from Parabacteroides sp., assembly GCF_977054455.1. Classification (NCBI taxonomy): domain Bacteria; kingdom Pseudomonadati; phylum Bacteroidota; class Bacteroidia; order Bacteroidales; family Tannerellaceae; genus Parabacteroides; species Parabacteroides sp. Next base: position 88,630 of record NZ_CDRTCT010000017.1, read on the forward strand.
CGGTATTTCCGTCAATTCGGGGTTATATTTCACCTTTATGGCAATCGGCCTGGCTGTCTCGCGCATGTTCTCCGGACGGCAGGTCGACAAAGGGAGGATCACGCTGGTCATCTCGTTGGGAATGTATCTTGCCGCCGCCAGCTTCTTCGGGCTGGCAGCTCTGGAAAGGCTGATGCGGTGGGATCCGGCTTTCACCTCTTATCTGTATATCGGGATCGCCCTTTCGCAAGGAGTGGCGTTCGGCACGATGTTCCCGGCTTTCAACACCCTGTTCGTGAACCTCGCTCCCAACAGCCAACGGGGAACAGCGACTTCCACCTACCTGACCAGTTGGGATGTGGGGATCGGGATCGGACTGATGATAGGCGGAAGCATTGCGCAGGCATTCGGGGGATTCAACTATGCTTACCTGTTCGGGGCATGCCTGACAATTCTTTCGACACTGTTCTTTTTATTGAAAGCAGGACCGCATTTCAATCGGAACAAATTGAGATAGGAAACGCGGCTCAACTGTTACGGTACTCCAGCGGCGACATTCCCACGTAGCGGCGGAAATATTTGTCGAAGAAAGCCACATTGCTATATCCTAATCCGATAGAGATTTCCTTTATCGGGAGATTCGTTGATTTCAGTTGGGCTTTGGCGTCCATTATCACGACGTTGGCAATAATATCGAGGGCCGTCATCCCGGTCGTCTTTTTGATCACGTAGCAGAAATGGGGCAAGGTGATCCGCAGCTTTCCGGCATAGAAGGAGGCGCTCCGCTCTTTCGTATAATATTGCCAGACAAGCTGCACGAACTCGCGGGCGATCTCCTTGTCACGGCTCAGAACCGGTTCTTTCCAAGTATTGAACTTCTTGTACATATTGACCACTCCCTGGATCAGCAGGTCGAGGACCGGTTTCAGACTGTCGGTAAAGAGGATGGAGTCAGGATCGTTGTCCGCCCGTACCAGCAGGGAGAAAAAATCCTTATAGATAGCGGCGGCATTAGCGGACAAAGGGACTACCGGATTCTCGATGATCGTAACGATCAGGTTGGAGATCGTCCGGATAAAATTGATGCTTTCCAGGAAACGGGAAGAGAAAGCGACGAAACAGACCTCGGCATCTTCCGACACTTCATGGATCTGGATAAAGGTATTGGGCAGCAAGGTGATGAAATCGTTCACCTGCGCCGTATATTCATCCAGGTTTATCGTCACACGGATCGTTCCCCTGGTACAAAAGGCAAACACGCCCGCTTTTATCTTGCAGGGAAAAAGCCCGTACATGTTCAGGATATCGCCCGTAATACCATCGCCCACGATAAAATCCTTCGGGATATCGAATTTAGGCAAGTCAACGTCTATCTTCATACAACACCGTTTTGTTGTTTCAAAAGTAGTAAAATATGCTTAGTCTGCCTAATAATCTTAAAAATAGAATATTTATTCCCAAACATAGAGATTGTTTAACTCAAACTTTAGTCTGTTCTTTGTATTATCCAATAGTAGGACTAAAAACGAAATATATGAATAGAAAATCGATATGCCGTTTCCTTTCCGCCATGATGCTGACTATCCTCCTGATATCCTGCAATGACGATAATGGGCATGACAGCCTTTCCCCGGCGGAACTGAGCGGGATCTACTCTAACAAACTAAGCGTCCCGGCAAACGGGGACTCCCTTATCCTGAGCTACAACGGGAATACATTTATCGGAAAAGACGTGGCATTTAAGACGGATGACGGGAAAACCGCACATATCATTCTTAAATATGTACTACCGCACGATGCAGAAACGGCCCTTGCCGACATTCCCCTGACGACGGCAAACGGCGGCTATTCCTTTAGTGGAAACGCAACGGCAACAACCGGCACTACGTTTCGTTACCAGGGAAGCATACAGGCTAAAAGACTGTTTTTGGAACTGTCGGACATCACGATTCCTGAGAACCGGTTGACGGCGAACGGGACCTGGCATGTCGCCCACGAAAATGCCTCTTATTATAATGTAGACAACGGCAGCATGCAGACGATGACCGGAATGCTGTATAACCTGGTAGGCGGCAAGCTGGTCAGCAACCTGATCAGTTCCGTGCTGAACGATCTGACCTTCCGGGCGGACGGAAACATCATCGCCCGCTATGCTCCCCTGCCCGATTCGGTCCGGATAGGAAACCTGATAGGCAATTATGTCAAACACCCGGCAAACGACTGGGCCGCTTCGCCTTCCAACTTAGCGACTTATCACGTGGAGGGCAATGCATCCTTATATGTAATCCCGCAAGTCGACATGATCATCCGCCAAGTGATGGTAAACAAACAGACGAAGGTCGGCTCCGGGGATAGCTCCATGGAGAACGCACTACTGGCGGCCTACCGGAAGATCAACGCCTGGTCTACCACCGGCATCAAAATGACGATCCGCGAAAGCGAAGCCCCGGCAAAAGGCGATCTCATCCTGCTCCTCGACAAACCGGAAATACAAGAGCTGTTCGCCCTGCTGGACATCGTGAAGGTCTTTCTTCCCGAAGAGACGCTTAACACACCTGTCACGGACCTGATCGGCGACCTGATCCCGCCCCAGTTCGCAAGTATCGCAGGCATACTCCTGCAAGGAAAGACGCTCGGCGCGATCCTGGACCAGTTGAGCCGGGAGTTGAACGCAATTCCCATCGAGATCGGCATCTATTTATACAAAGACAAACCTGTCAACTAAAAGCAATCCGCATGAAAAAGCTATATATCCTGATTTTCGCCCTGTCACTCTTCACCGGAGCCGTATTCGGACAAACAGTGAAAGGACACGTCTATGACGCGGAAACCCATGAACCGCTGCCGGGCGTCAACATCACCTACAAGAAAATAAACGGGGATACGAACGGAACCATATCGGATGCCGACGGAGCCTACGAAATCGCGCTGCCGGAAGGGGGGACCGACCTCCTGTTCAGCTATATCGGATATGAAAACGAACAGCTCCCGCTGGTACTCCGCAAAGGGGAGATCAAGACAAAAGATGTCTATATGAACATCAAGGCGAACCTGCTGGGAGACGTGGTGGTCAGCGCCGGACGCTTCGAACAGAAACTAAGCGACGTCACCGTCTCGATGGACCTGCTGAAAGCGGGCGATATCGCCCGGCAAGCGCCGACCGACCTGAGTTCGACACTGAACACGATGCCGGGCGTGGATATCAACGACAAGCAGCCCTCCATCCGCGGCGGAAACGGATGGACATACGGGGTCGGTTCGCGCAGCCTTGTGCTGGTGGACGGCATGAGCGCACTGAGTTCGGGCAACGGAGTGATCAACTGGAACATCGTCCCGCTCGAAAACATCGAACAGGTAGAGGTGATGAAGGGCGCCTCCTCCGTGCTCTACGGTTCATCCGCCCTGAACGGGGTGATCAACATCCGCACGAAACGGCCGGGACTCACGCCGGTCACAAGCGCCCGCGCCTATGTCGGGATCTACGACCATCCGGCTCATGACGAATACGAAGGGGCGGACGTCTCGCACGCACGGCGGATCGGGAACTTCGACGTGTCGGGAGGACTCAACCTGTTTTCCGACGACGGATACCGCGAGCAGGGATACAACCGGCGACTGCGGTTCGGAGGCAATATGACGTACCACCATCCGATGAAAGAAGGGAAGCTCCTGAACTACGGGTTCAACTTCAACTACCTGGCCGACAAATATGCCGACTTCTTCATCTGGCGTTCGCCAGTGGAAGTCTATCAACCGTCGTCCATCGCCAACATGGGGCGCAAGGGGAACACCTTCTATATCGACCCCTTTTTCAACTTCACCAATCCGGCCGGCAACACCTCGCATAAGATCAAGACCCGTATCTATTACCGGGGAGACGGCATCATCGACGGAAGTTCCGCCCGCAAGTCGCTCGACGACATCTTAAGCAATATGGGGAGCGATGCCGCCACGGTCAACGCCTATATCGACAACATCAAGAACGGAGACTACAGCCCGTTCTTCCCGTTGATCCAGCCGATATTGCAAGGCGACCTGAACGGGATCGTGGACGGGGCCGTCAACATCCTGAACGGAGTATTCCCGACTGCCACGACAGCCGACTACTGCGACCTGATCTCCTGGGTGATGAACAACAACAAGGAGAGTGCGCCCAAAGGGACGGACAAGAACTACACCTACTATGCAGACTACCAGTTCAACAAGAAATGGGACAACGGGAGCCAGATCACCGCCGGAGCGACCTACGAACACATGAAAAGCGTTTCGAAAACGACCGGGACGCACGACAGCGACAACGCCGCCCTGTTCGTCCAGTACGACCAACGTTTCTTCGACCGCCTGAGCGTATCGGCCGGTATGCGTGCCGAATACTACCGGGTGGACGGATACCTGCGGGAAGCGGATACCCAACTGTTCGGGACCCGGATTCCGGTCAAACCGATCTTCCGCGCCGGACTGAACTACCAGCTTGCCGACTACAGCTTTATCCGCGCCAGCTTCGGGCAAGGCTACCGCTATCCTTCGCTGACCGAGAAATATGCCCGCAAGGACATCGGCGGTGTCGGCGTGTACCCGAACAGGGAAGTGAATGCCGAAAAGGGCGTGAACGCCGAACTGGGCTTCAAACAGGGATACAAGTTCGGCAACTTGGCGGGATTCTTCGACCTGGCGGGGTTCTATACCCAGTACACCGACATGATCGAATTTCGCTTCGGGATTTTCAACAATACGACTTTGCAGTATATCAACGGGACGCGCGACCTCCTGGGCATGATCACCCAGGGACAGATGCCGGGAGTCGGCGCACAGTTCTATAACGTGTCGAAAGCGCGAATCTACGGGGCGGAAATCAGTACGAACGGCGTCTGCACGTTCACCCCCAACACCACATTGAGCTACAACTTAGGGTATGTATTCATCGAACCGGAAGACGCCGGCTACAAGAAAAAGAACGAGGAAGAAGCCACCTACGACGATCCGATACGCATGAAAGAAAAGTCCAACACATCCAAATACCTGAAGTACCGCCAGAAGCACACCGTGAAAGCCGTCCTCGACTTCCAGTGGAAACGGCTGACGCTGGGAACCAATATCGTATGGAAAAGCAAGACATTGGCCGTCGACTACCTGATGGTGGACGAGCGGGCGAAGGAGCAGCCGGAGATCATGGACTACGTGCGCGACATCCTCTTCGGCGACGTGAACGGACAAACGCTTCACTCCTATTGGGCGAAGAACAACACGCCCTACTGCGTGGTCGACCTGCGTGCAGGCGTGAAGATCACGAAGGAGCTATCCTTCCAGTTCATGGTGAACAACCTGTTCAACAAAGAATACTGTACGCGTCCGATGCTGGTCGCCGCGCCCCGCACCTATGTCATGCAGTTGAGCGCGAGCTTCTGATACCGGTTTTTCTCCGGGAGTTTCAAAAAGTTTCCTGCGCATGAAACAAAAGTTTCTCCGGCAGGAAATAAAAGTTTCATCGGCAGGAAACAAAAGTTTCATCAAAGGGAAACTTTTACTACCCACCGATCAGTTCTTCTATAATATGAGGATAATGGGCGTATTCCAGCGCATGCACTTTCGCGGCGACCTCTTCCGGCGTATCGGAGGGCAGGACGGGACATTTTGCCTGGAAGATAACCGTCCCCTCATCATAATGCTCGTCTATGTAATGGATGGTAATGCCGGTCTCGCGCTCGCCGGCGGCAACGACCGCCTCGTGCACATGCATCCCGTACATGCCTTTGCCACCGAATTTAGGCAGAAGGGCGGGATGGATATTGATGATTTTACCCGGATAGGCATTCAGCAGAGGCGCGGAAATCTTATTCATGAAGCCGGCAAGGACCACCAGGTCCGTATCGTACTCGGCAAGTTTTGCCAAGACAGGTCCCCCGTCTGCAAAATCCTCCCTCGAAAAGACAAACGAAGGAACCCCCAACCTGTTCACACGGGCATGCACGCCTACGTTCCGGTTGTTAGACAAAACAACCGCGACTTTAATACTTTCACTTTTAGAGAAATATCGGGCGATATTCTCCGCGTTCGTACCCGACCCGGAGGCAAAAATTGCTACGTTTTTCATGTTTTCTCCTGTTTTTGTGCACAAGAAAAGATAAAATGTGCAGTTTTCCACATTTTTAGCTCATTAAATTTGTTTTGTAACATAAAAAATTCTTTTCTTTGCACTGCAAATTTAAAAAGTATATTCGTATTTATTAATCTAAATTGAAAAAGTTATGTCTGAAGTTGCTGAAAGAGTAAAAGCTATCATCGTTGACAAATTAAGTGTTGAAGAAACAGAAGTTACAAACGAAGCAAGCTTTACTAACGATTTAGGAGCAGACTCTCTTGACACTGTAGAACTGATTATGGAATTCGAAAAGGAATTCGGTATTTCTATTCCTGATGATCAAGCAGAAAAGATTACAACTGTAGGCGACGCCATTGCTTACATCGAAGCTAACGCGAAGTAATCAATCCTTTTAATTAAAGGTATGGAATTAAAAAGAGTTGTGGTAACAGGTCTTGGAGCTATTACTCCTCTTGGTAATACTCTTCCGGAAACATGGGAAGGTATTATCAATGGGAAGAGTGGAGCCGGGCCTATTACTCAGTTTGATGCATCCAAATTCAAGACACAATTTGCATGCGAAGTAAAAGGCTTCGACCCGTTGACAGTAATGGATCGGAAGGAAGCCCGCAAGTGTGACCGTTATAGTTTATTCGCAATAAATGCCGCAAAACAAGCGATTGAAGACGCAGCTATGGACTTGGACAAGGAAGACAAGGACCGTATCGGCGTTATCTTCGCCTCCGGTATCGGCGGTATCAAGACATTCGACGAAGAGGTATTAGGATATGCAAAGATCAAAGACACGATCGGTCCTAAGTTCAATCCGTTCTTCATCCCGAAGATGATCTCCGATATTGCAGCCGGGCATATCTCCATGCTTTACGGATTCCACGGCCCCAACTTTGCGACAGTATCCGCTTGTGCATCTTCTACCAACGCGATCGCTGACGCGTTCAACTATATCCGTCTGGGAAAAGCAAACGTGATCATAACCGGTGGCGCCGAAGCCGCCATTTCGGAATCAGGCGTCGGCGGGTTCAACTCGATGAACGCGCTGTCGACCCGCAACGATTCGCCCGAAACCGCTTCCCGCCCGTTCAGCGCAAGCCGTGACGGATTCGTGATGGGAGAAGGCGGTGCCTGTCTGGTCCTGGAAGAGATGGAACACGCTTTGGCTCGCGGAGCTAAAATATATTGCGAAATTGCCGGAACCGGCATGTCTGCCGATGCTTACCACCTGACCGCTTCCCATCCGGACGGATTAGGAGCCAAGTTGGTGATGCGAAACGCATTGGAAGATGCGGAAATGGCTCCGGAAGACATCGATTATATCAATGTCCACGGGACCTCTACCCCGGTAGGAGATATTTCGGAAGTAAAAGCGATCAAAGAAATCTTCGGAGATCACGCCTACAACCTGAATATCAGCTCGACGAAATCAATGACAGGTCACCTCTTAGGTGCAACCGGAGCATTGGAGGCAATCCTTTGCATTATGGCAATTAAAGACGGTATCGTACCTCCCACGATCAATCATGCAGAAGGTGACGATGATCCGGAAATCGATCATAAACTGAATTTCACATTCAATAAAGCTCAAAAAAGAGAAGTGCGGGCAGCACTGTCCAACACCTTCGGGTTCGGCGGGCACAATGCTTGTGCTATTGTAAAAAAATTTGTGAAGTAACGTGTTTACAAAGTTATACAAAAGAATAAGGCTCCTCAAGAACATGGGTAAGGAGCCTTATTCTTCTTTATACAAGATACTCGGTTTTTATCCCGATAACATCCACCTTTATGAACAAGCCTTCCTCCATAAATCCTCATCCGTAGAAAGCGGTGACGGCAGATGGCTGAACAACGAACGGTTGGAGTTTTTGGGCGATGCCATATTGGATGCAGTCGTAGGCGATATCGTTTACAAACACTTTCAGAACAAGCGGGAGGGATTCCTCACCAACACCCGCTCCAAAATCGTACAGCGCGAGACGATGAACCGCGTTGCCGTCGAACTGGGACTCGACAAGATGGTCGTGTACTCCGCCAAACTAAGCTCTCACAACAACCACATGTATGGAAATGCCCTCGAAGCACTGATCGGCGCGATCTACCTGGACCAGGGCTATGAGGTCTGCTACAACTTCATCCAGAATGTGCTCATCAAGAAATATGTCAACCTGGAAACGATCGCCCGCAAAGAGGTCAATTTCAAATCGAGCCTGATCGAATGGAGCCAGAAGAACAAGCTCGAAATATCGTTCGACCTGATCGAATCGTTTACCGACAACGACGGGAACCCGGTGTTCCAGACAGGCGTGACGCTTTCCGACACACAGATAGGCGTAGGCATCGGCTATTCGAAAAAAGAATCCCAGCAAAGCGCCGCCAAGATGGCAATCAAGAAACTACGAACCGATAAAACATTCCAGCAATTCATCTCGGAACTCAAGAAGAAGAAAACCGGCGAGAACACAGCCGAGAACGAGTTCGAGGAACTCCCTGAAGAAGCCGTAGAGAACAACGCACAGGAAACAACTGAAATGGAAATGAACGGCACGGAAAAAAGAAAAGCGGAAACAAGCATGGAAGCCGTTCCCGCCGAAAGCTAATTTTCAATTTCCGAAGGAGATTCCCATCCGTTTTCCCTGAACGATCAGATCATGTCCGGGAGTCACCAATTTCAACTTACCGGCCACCTCCGAAAGAGGGATCGACTCGACTTCACTGCCTCTCATGCAAACCATCCGTCCGAATTGCCTGTTCGCGATCAGTTCCGTAGCATGTCCGCCCAGGCGGGTAGCCAAATTGCGGTCGAAAGGAGAAGGATTGCCTCCGCGCTGGATATATCCCAAGACCGTATCGCGGCTTTCGATCCCGGTCGCCTCCTCTATGACACGCGTCACATAGACGGAAGGACGCTCCTTGTCGGGCGTTTCGATCCCTTCAGCCACAACCACGATGGAATAGGGCTTACCACGGCGGGCACGGTCCAGGATCACTTCGTTTATCTTGTCCATATCGAAGCCCAGTTCAGGCAACAGGATCACATCGGCGCCTCCGGCCATCCCGGCATACAGCGCGATCCAGCCGGCATGATGTCCCATCACCTCCACCACCATCACCCGTTTGTGCGAACTGGCGGTCGAATGCAGGCGGTCGATCGCTTCGGTCGCGATATTGACAGCCGTATCGAACCCGAAGGTTATGTCCGTTCCCCAGATATCGTTGTCGATAGTCTTCGGCACGCCGATCACGTTCAGACCCATCGCCGAGAGCATGCCGGCGGTTTTCTGCGTCCCGTTGCCGCCGATGCAGACAAGGCAGTCCAAGCCGAGCTCTTCATAATTCTGCCTGATGAGCTGCGGCTTCTCGCTTTCGCCCGAAGCCAGGAGTTTACGGAAAGGTTTCTCGCGGGAAGTCCCCAGGATCGTACCGCCCAGGTTCAGGATACCGGAAAGGCTGCGTTCGTCGAAAGTCTGGACATCTTTATTCAGCAGGCCTACAAAGCCGCTGTGTATGCCGATGACTTCCATGCCATAGTGCATAATGGCCGTTTTACCGACACCGCGTATCGTGGCGTTTATTCCGGGACAATCGCCGCCGGAGGAAAGGATACCTATTTTCATCGTTTTTTCGGATTAAGTACTTGTCCAACAAAGATACGGAAATTATCGTATCTTTGCATGCAATTCAAACAACAGGAGCATGGATATTCTGACAAATACAATATCACTACTCTTCCGCCCACGGCAAAAAGAGATCGCAAAGTTTGCGCAGGATGCAGACGCCATCCAGCACAGACAGTTGAAATCCCTTCTGTCTGCCGCCCGAAGCACCGAATGGGGCCTGAAATACGACTACAAAAACATTCAGGGATATGCAGACTTTTGTGAGCGGATTCCCTTGCAGACCTACGACGACCTAAAGCCATACATCACCCGTATGATAAACGGAGAAAGGAATATCCTCTGGCCTTCGGTCGTGCGGTGGTACGCAAAAAGCAGCGGCACCACGAACGACAAAAGCAAGTTCCTTCCCGTCACGCCCGAAATCCTGAAAGGGTGTCATTACAAAGGCGGCTTCGACACCGTCTCCATCTATCTCCGGAATAATCCCGACAGCCGTTTCTTTTCCAGCAAAGGGTTGATACTGGGCGGAAGCCACAGCCCTTCCCCTTTGAACCGGAATGCGCATTGCGGGGACCTTTCGGCCGTCCTGTTGCAGAACCTGAACCCGCTCGTCAACCTGATCCGCGTCCCCGACAAGAAGATCATCCTGATGGATGAATGGGAAAGCAAGATCAAAGCGATCGTCGAAAGCACCTGGAAAGCCGACGTGAACAGCCTGTCCGGCGTCCCCTCGTGGATGCTGGTACTGATCAAGGCTGTGTTGCAAAAGGCGGGATGCGAATACCTGACGGACGTCTGGCCCAATATGGAGGTATTCTTCCACGGCGGGATCAGTTTCGAGCCGTACCGGGACCAGTACAAGGCGTTGATCCCCTCGGACCGGATGCAATACATGGAAACCTACAACGCATCGGAAGGTTTTTTCGGCCTCCAGGACGATCCGGCGGAACACAGCCTGCTGCTGATGATCGACTACGGCATCTTCTATGAATTCATCCCGGTGGGCGAGGTGGGCAGCGAACACCCGACCGTCCTTCCGTTAGAAGCCGTAGAGGTGGGGAAAAACTATGCGATGGTGATCACGACCTCCGGCGGATTGTGGCGTTACCAGATCGGTGACACGGTCCGTTTCACCTCCCTCTATCCGCACAAGTTCGTGATATCGGGACGTACCAAGAACTTTATCAATGCCTTCGGCGAAGAGCTGATGGTAGACAATGCAGACAAGGCGATCAGCAGCGCCTGCCGCCTGACGGGAGCCAAAGTGAAAGAATACACCGCCGCTCCCCTCTTCATGCTCGACAAGGCGAAAGGCCGCCATCAATGGATGATCGAATTCGAAAAAATGCCGCCTTCGCTGGATGAATTCGCTTCCTTGCTGGACAAGACCTTACAACAGCTTAACTCCGACTACGAGGCAAAACGTTATAAAGAAATTTCCCTCCAACCGCTGGAAATCCGGGTCGCCCGCGAAGGGACCTTCTACGAATGGCTCCGCCGGAAAGGGAAATTAGGCGGCCAGCACAAAATCCCCCGCCTCAGCAATGACCGGACGTTTATTGAGGAGCTGATGGAGATTTCGGGAATTAAAAATTAAGAATTAAGAATTAAAAAATAGGGGGATGATGATATTTCTCAAAACTTCCAAGACAGATAGAGGGCGCCTCCATCGGGGCGGAGCGTCGGGGCGATGACGAGGCGGTCGCTTCCCTTCATATTGATTTTGCGGGCGATCGCGTTGCGGATAGGGAAATAGGTCAGGTAGGCGAGTTCGACGGAAAGGATACCGAAACCGGCCCCCGCCACCACATCGGCCACCCAATGCCGGTTGTTGTACAAGCGCGAACAGGCGACGAAGGTTGCCAGCGCATAGCCGGAATAGGCCAACACCAGGCTGCTGTCCTTCAACTCCTTCCAAGCGATATGCGCTCCCAAGAAAGCATTGGCGGTATGTCCGGAAGGGAACGAGTGAGGACCGCCGTCGGGGCGTATTTCATCCACCGTGTACTTGACCGTCCGTGTCATGGCGGCATTGAAGCCTTCGGCAATAACGACTAAGCAGAGTTGATCCACCCAGTTATGCTTCTCCTTCCCCATCAGGTCGCATACGAATACCCAACCCAACATGCCCCATTCCATATAATCGTCGATCCGTATCTTCCTGACGGAATCCTTGCGGGAAAAGAGGTGGAAGTCGTTCATCCCGTCTATGGCAGTGCCGATCGCCCCGACTGTTATCAGGGAAGCGGGAAGGATCAGGCTTTTCGGCTTGAATTTATATTCGACGACGGACATCCGGGATGTGCTGTCGTCCCGTGCCTCCGCATCGGACACGGAAAGGCGTAGAGGCGATTCAGGCAAGGAAGGCTCGCGAACCGCCCCAACCGTTGTAAATATTGTAAACTGGAGTAATACCAGCAGGATGCAAATAAAAGATTTCACTAATTACCTTATTGATTTTCGCCCCCAAAGGAACAAAAATCTTCTTACATCACAACTATCGGTTTGCTATTTCTTAACGGCAAAATAGCGAGGCAAGCATATATAATTATAACGATTTAGAGAGGGACATAGCCAAAGCCGGGAGCGGCCGACTTATCCTTTTTATCCCCCGAACCGGGGGAATATGTTGCATAAACGGTATTGTTTTGTTCTGTAACCCACATATTTCGGAAAATTAAAGGCGTTTTTTCTTGTTGATTCGGAAAACCTATTTACCTTTGCAACGATTCCGTAGTGGGCAGCGGCTCACAGTGCGCGGGATCGTTTACATATTGTAAGCATTTTACGAAGATTATTCCAATCTTAAAATCTGGTAAATTTTAAACACGCCGGAATAATGGACAGTAAATGCTTGCGCTGATTACGTTATGGTTTATCCACTTTAGATAGGGGGAGTATATTATATCGTATAGGCGCGGGCTATTGTTCTATTATTGGCGTGTGGGCTTACCAGAGCCTTAAGATTAATAATAGACAATTGGCCCGCGTTTTTTTTATGCCCGTTCATAATCATTCGCGGGAAGTTGTTTCCCTTCGTAAGATTAGTTGTTGGATTTTTATACACTATTTTATTAACAATTAATTTTATAATGATTATGAACAAGAGATTTTCTACTCTTATGACAACGGGCCTGCTGATGTTGGGCGCGTTGTTCAGCAATGCGAATGCGCAAGCTCCCGGTGACGGAGTTGAAGCAGTCACAGGCAATGTAAAAGAATTTTCCGGTTACTACCTGTTGGGTGACGGAGCAAACGGGTTCTTGAAAGGCAAGGAGGCCACTATCGAGAATACCAAGTTTACGGTTTTGGAAGAAACTGTGAAGGACGAATTCACAGCATCTGAAACGATTGATGACGAATACTTCTGGACGATCGAGCCGCAATTGACTACCGGAACTGCTACCGGTGTGACCGTATCCGGTTTCAAATTCAAAAACAAAAAGACGAATGCCTATCTGACAATGGCGGATGGTGCAGATTTGGAGCCTACTACAAAGCCGACAATTACGGTTTTCAGTTGGTACGACACGTATGATGCTACCAAGGGTTTTGAAAATGTAGAAAACGGTGAAGACCTGAAGATGGCGACTTATGGAGTTGTCCTTAGCAGTGGAACAACAAGTCTTAACAGCACTGGAACGGTGAAGATCAAACCTTACCGCGCCAAAGCCAAAGAAGTCGAAGCCGAGGACTTGAACGGTATCCGCGGTTCCTTCTCCTTCAATGCCGACGGATTGAAAACCAGCATCTTTGCCAAGAACATCAAGGCTTTCAACGTTTCCCGAATCACGACCGGATTCAGCGAAACCAATGTTAACAAAGACATCCCGGCCGGTGTTTACTTCGCCACTTCATGGGACGACCTGACAGGTAACGCTATCACGACTTACGAAGACTTTGCAAAATGTACGTTCATCGCCATCGACCCGACTACGAGCCTGAGCAAGGACGACAAGGAAGTGAAGGACGGCAAGAACCTCGGCTTCGTGGAAGTACAGGGCAATGACTTCAACTTCTTTACAAGTTCCGCAACAGGCGAACAGCAGTCCAAGAACAAAGAAGTGTATGTAGGCAACGCCGCTTTCAAAGTCGAAACAAGCGAAGCCTATCTGGCAAACGGCAAATATTCTTATGCCATCACGACTGTAAGCACTATCCGCCACTTGAAAGAAAAAGGAAAGACGGAACAAGTGACAAGCGCAAATGCTGCCGGTATCGACGTTGCAACGGTCGACACTAATGTAAAGAAACTGACTGCAACCGTAAAAGCGGCTGCCGGTAATGTCTTCACATTCGGCTCGAACCCGATCTCCAAAGTGAATCGCCTGCTGAACAGCACAGGCGCTTCGATCTACAACATCCGTTTCGAAAGCGGTAAATCTGAAGTTGAAGACGAAGCAACCGAAAAGGGCAAATACCTGAGCGCTAATTTTATTACCGGTACAGATTACTCCCTTGTCGCACAAGGTTCAGCCGTTGCCGACCTGAACACTCCGTTGTATCAGTTCGTTATTTCGGCTGTCGATACGACCCAGAACATCGTGACTTTCAGAAACCGCGAAGCCGGTTATGAGTTCAATTGCGAACTGGATACGACTACGACCGCAGGCGTATATTATATTGCAAGCGCCCAAAAAAATAGTGCTCCTGCGCAGTTCCAGGTAATCACGGTAAACAAAGATGGTAAGTACACGGAAGAAACAGCCGTCGGCCTGACAAGCAAGACCATCACCCTGATTCCTGCAACGGTAGACAAGTTTGCCGGTTTTGCCGTAAGAGGCGAGAACCACGATTATATCCGCTTGGCATTTGCAAAAGATGCAAACGCAGAGAAATTGTATGTGACGGTTGATGAAACAAGTACCCCTGCATTGGCAGAAGTTTCCGACGAAGAAGCCGCCATGTTCGAACTGGTAAGAAACGATGCTCCTTCTTATTTGAAGAACGACTATGTGATGCTGGACGACAAAGGCAAAGTAAAGACTATGTCCGGCAAAGACACGGTTGCTTACTATACTTATAATGTCAGATATCAGGTGAACAACTTGGATTGGTATTATCTGAAGAATACCGACCTGAGTCTTGAAAAAGAAAATGCCGGTAGTGTTCCGGTTGCTGCTCATGCTTTCATCATCAAGGAAAACAAGAACGGTTCCGTTTCCATCATGGATAAGATCGCTTACAATGCAAAAGCCATCGCGTTTAAGACTTCTACTGATAAAGCTGAAATGTCAGCAGCCGGTGTACCTTACCAGAACGCCAATGCCGCCTCCGTCAAACTGTATATCGCACAGGATATCTACGGCGCAAGCCTGGAAGCTGTTCCGGGTCACGTAGCGATCAGCGCCGAGAACGGCGGTTATGTATCAATGGATGAAAACCGGGATGCCCGCATTGCCATCAAGACGGCAGCCGACGTGGATCTGACTTTCTGGTTGGATACAGCCGATGTCGACAACACGCTGCCTTCTTTCTATATCTCCAAGGGCGTGAAAGACGCTGCCGAAAGACTGTATCTGTATTATGCTGCCGACTCTGCCGCTTATGTAGGCGGTCCGGATGCCAAGAACCCGTACAAATGGTCGAACGGTGACAACAAACTGATCTTCAAGGCAGCCACATTGGCCAACTCCGACACGTTGGTAACGACCGCCAAGGGACAGACGGTCAAAGTAGCCATGAAGCAGGATGCCGATGGCACGCAGGCAGGTCTGGCTAACTTCCGCTATCAGATCTTCAAGGCTTCGGATGCAGAAGAGGCTTATGTGGTACGTTGCGGCGTTCAGTTCCTGAAGAACAACAACGGCGAGTTGACTTTGACAAGCGATGTAAAAGACGCTCTCCGCGTATATGTCGACGCTCAGGAAGCTCCGACAGCCAACGAAGGCGTTGAAGTTGCAACAGTCAAAGTCATCGCAGGCGAAGGCAACGTGACGATCGCAGGCGCTCAAGGCAAGAAGGTGGTCATCAGCAACATCCTCGGTCAGGTAGTGGCCAATACGGTCATCGCATCCGACAACGCTGTAATCGCCGCTCCCCAGGGTGTGGTTGTCGTAGCCGTCGAAGGCGAAGCCGCTGTGAAGGCAATCGTGAAATAATAAATAGACATTTTATAATCAAATAATTCTAAAGTGCCGGTTGCGCGGGGGTTGCGCCCCAATTACCCTGCGAGAGGCGAACAAGCGGCCGGATTAATATTAATAATACTAAAGTATATTGAATTTGAAAAGTTCAAGTAGCCTTTCCCCTGTGAAGGACGAAGGCATACACAAGACAAGCCCCGGAGGTGATCGACATCTCCGGGGCTTCGTCGTTTCACGGGAGCGGGCAGACAAGATGCCTCGCCGCCAGCCTTCACCTGCCCGCCTCATGTCAATATGCGCCGGCAAAGAAAAAACAGGGTGAAGGCAAAACCGTCGGGTGGTACTATTCTTTCTGGAACTTCCGGCTCACCTTCAGCAAATTCGCCGTAAAGGCCACCACATTCTGCGCCTCCTGTACCATATTGAGGTAGACCATGCTGACCTTCGTGCTGCCGCTCTGTCCCTGGATACGTTTCAGTTCCTCCTTCTTCAGCAGCGTCAGTTTCGCCAGCAGGTCGGCCGATTCGGCGATCAGGTCGTCCATACGGTGGTAATCGTTGCTTTCGACCATGGCAGCACTGCGGTTCAGGAAAGAAACGATCTCATCGGTCATCTTTCCGAAGTCCTCCTTCTGCACCTCGCTCAGCGGGCTGAAATGGTTGTCGACATGCTCCTTGCCCGGTTCCGTCAGACGGCGGATACTGAACACGATCTCGCTGGCAAAGTCATTTCCCTGATAATAGTACAAACCTTTATCGATCGCGATATCGTGCTCCAACTGGGTAACGCCCAACGTGCCGACACGTTTGACCTGTTTCAGGTAACTTTTCTTCTCTTCGATCGCGCTCATCACCTTGCGAAGTTCGCGCAAGTTCTCGTCCATAAAGCCGTGGACGGAGCGGTTGAAAGCGTCGGAAGCGAAATTCAGCACGTTGCAAAGCTCGTCGCGGCTATGTTCGCGGAACAGGGAGAGAGCTTCGCGTTTGTCCTTCGTCTCGCGCAGCTTGGAGATCGTGGAATCGACTTCTTCCTGCATGGCCTCCTTCTTCATCTTCTTCTTATACAGAATCTGGTTGCGGACCAGCATATAGACCGCCAGCCCCACCATCGCCGCCATCGCCGCAATACCGCCGACATGGATCAAGAGGGCGACCAGGAAACAGATCGTAAAGGCGGCACCTGCCGTAATGAACCAGCCTCCGATCACGGAGAGCACGCCGGTGATGCGGTAAACCGCACTCTCACGTCCCCATGCACGGTCGGCAAGAGAACTGCCCATCGCCACCATGAAAGCGACATAAGTCGTAGACAACGGCAACTTCAACGAAGTGCCCAACGCAATCAACAGGCCGGAAAGCACGACATTCACCGAAGCACGCACCAGGTCGAAACTGGCCTTATCGGCCAGTATTATCTCGCTATTGTTGAAGCGGCTGTCGATCCAGTCCTTCACACGCAAAGGGACCACGCTCAATATCGTGCTGGAGGCGTTATTGCACGTACGCACCAGGACACGGGCAACGGGCGACGTTCCGAAATTCTCATTACCATCCGACTGCCGGGCCAGGTCCACCGACGTTTTGATCACCGCCTGCGCCTTCTTCGATGTAGCCAAAGCGATCACCATGATCAGGCCCGAACCGACCAAGAAGTACCACGGCGTCCGTGCCGGCTGAAGCAACGACTCCATCAGGAAAGTGTCGGTCGTAGTCGTGCCGCCCTGCGCCATCAGGTCCATATAAGAAGAATAGCCTGCCAACGGGACGCCGATAAAGTTCACCAGGTCGTTACCTGCAAAGGCCAATGCCAAGGCAAACGTACCCAACAAGATCACCACCTTAAAGACGTTCACCTTCAGCCAGTGAAGAACCTGCATCAACAGGGTGAAGAAGACAAGCGCTCCCCACACGATCGTATCCGTATTACTATAGACCGCCGTTTTGAGGTCGCCTTCCATAAAGGAGCTTTCCTTCAGACCTTTGATCAACATAAAGTAAAGGATGGAGGTAGCGGCCAATCCGCCGAACAGCCCGATGAAACAGGTCGCATGCTTCTTATAATTGAAGGTGAAGATCAGACGGGAGATATATTGGACAATGGCCCCGAAGAAGAAAGCGATCGCCACCGAAAGGAAAATAGCGAGTATCACCGTAAACGCCTTATCCGTGTTCAGCAGGTCGCCCAACTGGAGCGCACCGTCGGAATTGGCGATCTTGATCAATGAAATCGCAACCGTACCGCCCAGCAACTCGAAGACCAGCGAAACGGTAGTTGAAGTGGGCATACCCAGAGAATTGAAGATGTCCAGCAACACCACATCGGTGAGCATGACCGCCAGCAAAATGCACATGATCTCCGAAAAGAAGAAATGCTGCGGCTGGTAAATCCCGTGCCTGGCGATGTCCATCATCCCGTTGGAAAGCGAGGCGCCGACAAAGATGCCGACCGCGGCAATCACCATTATGACTTTAAAAGATGCAGCTTTCGACCCTATCGCCGAATTCAAGAAGTTTACCGCATCGTTGCTGACCCCTACTGACAGGTCGAATACCGCCAGCACAAAGAGGAAAATGATCAGGAAGAGGTAGAATGTCTCCATAATTGCTTGTTATGTATTTGGTTGCAAAGGTCTGAAACAAATATTACGCTAAAATGACATAGATGTTACAAACGCGTTACAAGCCGAACTATTTCCTTATAGGAACAATTGAATAAAAAATAAGGTTACCGGACTAAGGGTTTTTCCTTATATTCGCGACTTTTATTGTAAGAACATTGTTAATCTTGCTCGCACTTGAGAGAGAATCGGGACAATATCATACAGTGGATTTGTGAAATGGCCTTATCGGACTCACAAGCCGCCCTTAAATCGCTTTACATGGCCTATTTCGGGCCGCTGATGCGATTTACAGGCATGTATGTCTCATCGCCGGCAGAAGCCGAAGAGATCGTTTCCGATACCTTCTTGGCCGTCTGGAACAACCGCAAGCAACTTCCCGGCATCTCCAATTTCGACTCTTACCTATATACGGTAGCCCGCCACAAGGCGATCAGCTATTACCGCAAGCAGCACATGGAGCAGGTATCGCTGGACGAAATCTCCATCGACCTTTTCACCTCGACCGAAACGACTCCCGAAGAAGAGCTTATCAGCCGCGAAGGAATCCGCCGCCTGGACCTCGCGATCGACTCGCTGCCCGCCAAATGCAAGATGGCTTTCAAACTCGTCCGCGAAGACAAGCTCAAATACAAAGAAGTAGCCGCCATCCTCGACATCTCCGTCAAGACGCTGGAGGCACACTTGGCAAATGCCGTCCGCAAGCTGCGGGAAACGCTTGCCGACGACTGCATCTGAAAAGCAACACCCCGGCAGGAAATAAAAGTTCCATGCCTACGAAACTTTTGTTCCATGCTTACGAAAATTTATTTCCATGCCCATGAAAATTTATTTTCCCGCCAGTGAAAATAAATTTTCACCTAATGGGAACAGGTGAAAACTTTCTATCTTTTTCTCATTTCGACTAAGGGTATTCTCATTTCCCTGCGACTATATATACAGAAACACATAGAATGGAAAACAGAATAAACCATATAATCGCACGTGTCCTGAGCGGGGAAAGTTCTTCGGACGACATCCTTTCGCTAAGCGAATGGCTGAACGAAGACGAAAAGAACCGGGATGAATTCCGGCGGCTCAAGAATTACTGGGATGCGGATGTCGCTTTCAAGCATTCCGTCGCCCCAGCTTTCTCGGCCGACAAGCTGCAACAAAAGATCAATGTACAAAGAAGGCAGACGGACCGGCGGCAAATGTGGAGAAACGCCATCCCGCTCATTGCCGCAGCCTGTTTGCTTTTCATTTTCTCAACAGCCTTTTTCCTTTACAACACGAATGACCGTACATCCGAATACTGCACCTTGCTGGCAGGCGAACATACCTCCCACTTCACGCTGGAAGACGGGACCGTCATCACCTTGAACAAGAACAGCCGCCTCAGCTATTCCGACAGATACGGAAAAGGCAGCCGTGACGTCAAGTTAGAAGGCGAAGCCTATTTCGAAGTGGCAAAAGATCCGGGCAAACCCTTCCAAGTAAAAATGAACGGCGCCTCTATCACCGTACTGGGCACGCACTTCAACGTGAAAGCAGATGCCCAATCCGACGACATCACAGCAACCCTCGTGGAAGGTTCCATCCGTTTCGAAGGCGCAAAGCAAAACATCGTGATGACTCCGAACCAGCAGCTTACTTTCAGCCGGTCGACAAATAAGGTGGATGTCAAAGAAATAGACACCGACACTTTCACTGCCTGGAAAGACGGGCTGTTGAAATATAAGTCCATCTCATTCACCCGATTGGTCGAGAACCTAAAAGATATCTATCAAGTAGAAATCCAAATTGACGATGAAAGACTGGCCGATCCGTCCGTCACCGTATCCGGGACATTCGACCAGAAACAAAGCATAGAACAGATCCTGAAAGTGATCTCCTACAGCTTACCTGTACGATGGACGAATAATAACGGAGTTTATCATATCCAGTATGCAACACTAAAAAAGACAATGCCTATGAGAGAACACTAATATTTACAAAACAGCACTGATGATCCCGTAAAGCGGGCCACATCATGAAACAACCCAATTATTAATCTCTTAAATCAATACATAAGCATGAAAAATGTTTCGTATTACAGGCATCTTCATCCTGAAAGCCTGAAAAAGTTAGCAGCAATTACAAAAATAGCGGCGGTTTCGCTATTGACGGTTTTACCTTCCACTATGCAAGCAGAACCAGCCTATTCGCAATCAGCAGTGATATCCATCAAGACTGAACGGGTACTTCTCACCGACCTGTTTTCACAGATCGAGAAACAAAGCGAATTCCTATTTTTCTATGTAGACAAAGATGTCGCAAACATCAAAGTCAACATAAAGACCAACAGTAGTCAAATCGATGAAATCCTGACACAAGCATTGACAGGAACAGGACTGACATACACTATCAACGACCGGAACATCAACATTATGCGAAAAACATACGCACGGCAACAACAGGCCAAGCAGATCACAGGGAAAGTCCTTGACAGCAACGGTGACCCGATCATCGGTGCCAACGTGGTAGAAAAAGGAACGACTAACGGGTCTATTACTGATGTTGAAGGACTCTTCAACATCAGTATAGCACCAGGTGCTATACTTTCGATCTCCTACATCGGATACAAGCCGGCCGAAATAAAAGTCGGTTCACAGAACTCGTACAATATCACCCTCGAAGAAGATTCGGAGACATTGGATGAAGTCGTCGTGATCGGTTACGGTACGGCACGCAAGATCGACCTGACAGGATCGACCTCTTCTTTGGGAGGCGACAAACTTCGGATGAAGAGCACACCGCAACTTTCCAGCCAGTTACAAGGGCAGATGGCCGGCGTACAGATCACACGTTCCAGCGGCGACCCGTCAGCCGGAGCAACCATCCGCGTACGTGGTGTCACGACCATGTCGACCAATGACCCATTGGTGATCGTTGATGGAGTGCCTGGCACTCTTACGGATATTGCCCCTGAAGACGTAAAAGACATTCAAGTACTGAAAGACGCGGCTTCGGCTGCCATTTACGGTTCACGCGCAGCAGCAGGTGTCATATTGGTCACAACCAAACGCGCCAAAAACAAGGAGTTCCATCTTTCATATAATGGAGAATACGGGATCAACACACCGACCGCAAAACCGAAATTCGCTAATGCCGTACAATGGATGAGTGGCCTCAACGAATTGGCTTTCAATGATGGCGCATCATCTCTTCATTCGCTTTATTCGGAAGATGTAATCAACAATTACGCTCAACTGCGAGCCGAAGATCCGGACCGCTATGCAGATACCGACTTTATGGACTTGGGATTGAAAAGCAGCACACATCACCAAAGACATTCTCTCTCGCTCACCGGAGGTACGGAAAAACTGAAAACAAACTTCAGCCTCAATTATTACAATTCGGAAGCGCTTATCAAAACAAAAGACTACGAACGTTTCAATATCCGCACGAACAATGACTATCAGATCAATAATTGGATACATGCCAATGTCGACTTGAATTTGCTCTATTCCAATGCAAATGAACCCCACGGATCGATCTTTACCTTGATGGAACGCGCACCGATCTACAATGCTTACTGGTCCGACGGACGTTTTGCCGATGGCAAAGATGGTGACAACCCCATTGCCGAGCACCAATTAGGCGGCTCCATGAAAAAACAAAACTACAGTGTGGGCGGTAAACTACAATTAGATCTCACACCCGTAAAAGGATTAACGTTAACTGCCATCGTAGCACCGAAATATTCTTTTTACAAAGGGAAAGACCACCGCAAAAGATACGAAGTCTACCGGATCACCGGTGACCCGGTTCCCGGAGTCGGCTATGCCTCGACCAGCCTCAGCGAAAGCCGCAACGACAACCATAGCCTGACAAAACAATTCTATGCCAACTACAAGCTGCAACTGAAACGTCATTCTATCGGATTAATGGCCGGTTATGAAGATTATTCTTACAAATGGGAAGAAGAAGGCGCTTCACGAACCAATTTCAACTTGGTTAATTATCCTTACTTGAATTTAGGACCTGAAGATTATCAATATAATAGTGGAAAAGCCGGACATAATGCTTACCGTTCATTCTTCGGCCGTATCATGTATTGTAGATAATAACTGAAAAGTACTCCACTAAAATAATTGAAAAGTATACCACCCGTTGGATAGAACTTTAGGGCTATCGCATATAAAAGTCTGAGTTTTATCTACACTAATTAACATTATAAATTCC
>NZ_CDRTCT010000018.1:0-109021 GCF_977054455.1 Parabacteroides sp.
AGTCCTATTAGAACTATGTCCCCTTGTAGCTGTTTTTAACTTTACATTGCAAAAATAGACCAGATATCTAAGAGAGATAATAGGCACGACTTTCATCTTTAAGGGGTAAATGTGGCAATCATCCAAATTGAGAGAAATACCTCTCGAAACGATAGATTCACTGTAATAGAATTGAAAACAAAAACAACTATCATACGTCTTTTTATAAAATTTGTCCGCCGCTTTCAGATAAATCCAAAGATGACAGACAAACCATATTTCTTACTTATTGTACGATTTTCCAAAATACCCATTGGTCCGGATCGAAACAGTAGCGCATAAAATTTGATTTTATACCCCATATATTTCAAATTTCCCGCAAGGGTAATATTTTTTAAGAAACAAGATATTTGGCAAGAGTCTGGATATTAACAAAATATGAATATCCGCCTTTTTGGGAGGGGTTCTTGTATTTTTTTTATCACATTATGTTACCTGTGTCGCCCTTACAGGGCGACACAGCCCTAAGACTTCGCTGCTATAAACACACCGATAATCTAACAGCCTGCCGGACAAGCAAACCGACGTCTTAGCGGAACATATATCCCAACGACAACGTCACATTGTTTTGATACAGGGAAGATTCGCCCTCACGCTCTATGGCACGGCGATCCAGCGTGCCGCAAAGGGCTCCGACGGAAAAGAAATAATGACTGTAATCGACACGCAGACCGACACTGACGCCCAAGTCGAATGTCTTGAGGTCGGCTTCTTTGGTTTGGCCGAAATGGATATCCACATTCTGGTTTTCGGTCTTCATTTTCCCAAACAGGGAGAAATCGAGGGCGGGACCGGCATAAACGCCTAACTGGACATCATTAATATGAAATGTATAAGCCAGGTTTACAGGGACCTGGATAGAGTAGTAGCTGCATTTGTTGAGAGAGTTCTTCGCCCCTTCCACCTGGAAGTTCGAAATGAAAGAACCGCCCTGATTCGTAAACGCCAGTTCGGGACGCAAAGACAAGCCCTTATATAAATGTATATCGGCAAGCCCCGCCAGACTGAAGCCGAAACGGGCGCCGGCGTTGTATGTTCCTTCCACTTTTTGCACCAGAGAAGAATAAGCGCCACCCGCACGAACGCCGAAAGCGACCTGACCGGCCGCCGGCATAATCATCAACAATGCCCAAAGGGCGATAAATATAATTTTTCTCATATTGCCAATCTCTGAGTTATTATGAGCAAAGATAG
Source organism: Parabacteroides sp. (assembly GCF_977054455.1). Lineage (NCBI taxonomy): Bacteria > Pseudomonadati > Bacteroidota > Bacteroidia > Bacteroidales > Tannerellaceae > Parabacteroides > Parabacteroides sp. The sequence continues at coordinate 1,234 of NZ_CDRTCT010000018.1, forward strand.
AATTTTTCAGCCGGATTATAACTGCCGATAGAATAAATTTGTAAAATAACCCGTATCTTTATAGGCCGAAATAAAAAAGATTAAGAATTGATATGGAACCGTTTATACATCTGCACGTACATACCCAGTATTCACTGCTGGACGGACAAGCATCGATCGACGCTTTGATTGACAAAGCGCAAAAGGATGGTATGCCGGCGATTGCCGTCACCGACCACGGTGTGATGTTCGGGATAAAAGAGTTCTTCAACAAGGTATCCAAGAAAAACGGCAAACCGTTAGGGGCCATCAAGGAGTATGAGAAAGAGCTGAAAGAACTGAAAAGCAAAACGGAACTGACCGCTGAAGAGCAGGCACGCCTTGAAGAAATACCGGCAAAGATCGAAGAAGAGAAGAAAAAGATATTCAAACCGATCTTCGGTTGCGAGTGCTATTGCGCCCGTTTCGGACGGCACAGCAAGCTCGCTTCGCAGAACGACCGGAGCGGATGGCACTTGATCGTGCTGGCCAAGAACCTGAACGGCTACAAGAACCTGATCAAGATGGTTTCCTTGTCCTGGACGGAAGGGTTTTATGGACGTCCGCGCATCGACAAGGAGTTGCTGGAAAAATATCACGAAGACCTGATCGTATGCTCCGCCTGCATCGGCGGGGAAATCCCGCAGCATATCCTGAACGGGCGGATAGACAAGGCCGAAGAATCGGTCCTTTGGTTCAAGAACCTGTTCGGCGAAGATTACTATCTGGAAATACAGCGGCACGAGACACATGATCCGAACGCCGCACAGGATGTGTACCCCCACCAGGTAACGGCAAACAAGGTGATCTTAGAACTGGCGCGTAAACACAACATCAAGGTGATCGCGACCAACGACGTCCACTTTGTCAACGCGGAAGATGCGGAAGCGCACGACCGCCTGATCTGCCTCAGTACGGGTAAAGACCTGGACGACCCGAACCGTATGCGCTACACCAAACAGGAATGGATGAAGACGACGGCTGAGATGAATACCCTCTTTTCTGATATTCCTGAAGCCCTCAGCAACACGCTGGAGATAGCCGACAAGGTGGAATTCTACTCCATCGACCACGGTCCTATCATGCCGACCTTCGCCATCCCCGAAGAGTTCGGGACGGAAGAAGGATATCGCCGGAAATTCACCGAACAGGATTTGTTCGACGAATTCACCCGCGACGAAAACGGGAACGTTGTCCTGAGCGAAGAGGCCGCGCGAGACAAAATAAAGAAATTAGGCGGTTACGAAAAACTGTACCGTATCAAACTGGAAGCCGACTATCTGAAAAAGATCACATACGACGGGGCAAAGATCTGTTACGGGGATGACCTGACCGACGAAGTCAAGGAACGGTTGAACTTCGAGTTGCATATCATGAAGACGATGGGTTTCCCCGGTTACTTCCTGATCGTGCAAGACTTTATCCGTGCCGCCCGTGAAGAATTAGGCGTTTCGGTCGGTCCCGGACGTGGTTCGGCGGCCGGTTCGGCTGTCGCCTACTGCCTGGGGATTACCAAGATCGACCCGATCAAATATGACTTGCTGTTCGAGCGTTTCCTGAATCCGGACCGTATCTCCCTCCCCGATATCGATACCGACTTCGACGATGACGGCCGCGGGGAAGTGCTCCGCTGGGTAACGGAGAAATACGGGGCCGAGCGCGTGGCGCATATCATCACATACGGCACGATGGCGACCAAATCGGCCATCAAGGATGTCGCACGCGTGCAGAAACTCCCGCTTTCCGAATCGAACCGCCTCGCTAAACTCGTCCCGGACAAGATACCGGACATGAAGAAGTTCAAGCTGAAGGATGCGATCAATTATGTGCCGGAACTGAAAGAGGCGGCTACCGGAAACGATCCGCTGGCACGCGACACCCTGAAATATGCGCAGATGCTGGAAGGCAATGTGCGCAACACGGGTGTGCATGCCTGCGGCGTCATCATCGGCCGTTACGATATATCGGATGTCGTACCTGTCAGCACGGCCAAGGACAAGGATACCGGCGAAGAGATGCTCGTCACCCAATATGAGGGTTCGGTGATCGAAGAGACCGGTTTGATCAAGATGGACTTCTTAGGGCTGAAAACACTGTCCATCATCAAGGAAGCGATCGAAAACATCCGGCTGACGACCGGGCAGGAACTGGACATCGACCATATCAGCCTGGAAGACCCGGCGACCTACAAACTGTATTGCGACGGAAAGACGACAGGTACATTCCAGTTTGAATCCGCCGGCATGCAGAAGTATCTGAAAGAACTGCAACCGTCCAAGTTCGAGGACTTGATCGCGATGAACGCCCTCTACCGTCCGGGACCGATGGATTATATCCCTTCTTTTATCGCCCGTAAACAGGGGAAGGAGGAAATCAAGTACGATATTCCCGTCATGGAGCGGTATCTGAAAGACACGTACGGCATCACCGTCTACCAGGAACAGGTCATGCTTCTGTCGCGTCTGTTGGCAAACTTCACGCGCGGCGAGAGCGACGCCCTCCGCAAGGCGATGGGTAAGAAGCTGATCGAGAAGATGAACCACCTGAAATCCAAATTCATGGCAGGTGGAAAGGCGAACGGCTACAAGGAAGAGACATTGCAGAAGATATGGTCCGACTGGGAAAAGTTCGCCTCCTACGCCTTCAACAAGAGTCACGCTACCTGCTACTCATGGGTAGCCTACCAGACGGCATACCTGAAAGCGAACTACCCGTCCGAATATATGGCCGCCGTCCTGAGCCGAAGTTTGTCGAACATTGTGGATATCACGAAGTTCATGGACGAATGCAAGGCGATGGGCATCCAGGTGCTCGGCCCGGATGTGAACGAGTCGATCCTGAAGTTCGGTGTAGACAAGGACAAGAACATCCGTTTCGGTCTGGGCGCCGTGAAGGGGGTCGGCGAAGCCGCCGTGCAAAACATCATTGAAGAACGGAGGAAGAACGGCCCGTACAAAGATATTTTTGATTTCGTGGAACGCGTCAACCTGACTGCCTGCAACAAGAAGAACATCGAATCGCTGGCATTGGCCGGTGCTTTCGACAATTTCGGCATCCAGCGGGAACAGTTCTTTGCCGAAACCGGGAAGGGGGAAATATTCCTCGAAACACTGGTTCGCTATGGCAATAAGTTCCAGACGGACAAGAGCACGGCGACCAACTCCCTGTTCGGAGGAGATACTTTTATCGCCATCGCCAAACCGGAGATTCCCAAATGTGAACGTTGGAGCGACCTCGAACGCCTGAACAAGGAAAAAGAACTGGTCGGCATCTATCTTTCCGCCCACCCGTTGGACGAATACCGCATCATATTGACGTACGTATGCAATACCGGCATGGCGGAAATAAACGACAAGGAAAACCTGGTGGGCAAAGACTTGCTGTTCGGCGGTATCGTGACGGATTTCCGCGAAGGGATGACCAAGAAAGGGAACCCTTACGGCATTATCAAGATAGAAGATTTCACAGGTAGCGGCGAAATCGCGTTGTTCGGCAAGGATTATGTCGATTACAGCAAGTTCGGCAAGCGCGGCATGTACCTGCTGATCAAGGCGCGTGTGGAAGACCGTTACAACTCCGGTCGCCTGAGCCTGTCCATCGGGTCCATCCAGTTGCTGCAGGAAGAGAAGGACCGCCTGATCGAAAAGATCAGCATCACGGTCCCGATCCACGATTTGGACGAACCGACCGTAAACGAACTGTCGACCCTGATCAAAAACAATCCGGGGCAAAGTCTGTTATATTTCAAGGTGGTGGACGGCGAGCACAACATCATGCAGAACTTTTTCTCGCAAAACATACGGCTCAATGTCACGCGCAACCTGGTCGAATTCTTGCAAACGAACGAGAATATGGATTTTAAAATTAACGGGTAGTAATTTGTGCGGTATAAAAGAATTTGTACTTTTGCACGAAATTCGAATATATAATTCATAATTAAAGATATGGCACTACAAATTACAGATGCAAATTTTGAAGAGTTGGTAAACTCTGGTAAGCCTATGGTCCTTGACTTCTGGGCAGAATGGTGTGGTCCTTGCCGCATGGTCGGTCCGATCATCGACGAACTGGCCACCGAATATGAAGGCCGCGTTACGATCGGCAAGATGGATGTAGACAACAACAACGACGTGGTTGCGCAGTTTGGCATCCGCAATATCCCGACCGTCCTTTTCTTCAAAGACGGCAAGGTAGTGGACAAACAGGTCGGCGCTGCTCCTAAAACGACATTCGTATCTAAAATCGAAGCTCTTTTATAATTTAATAGCACGAAGCATTTCGCGCTTTCCAGGGGGGCCGGGTATTCTTTCGACAGCATATCCGGCTTCTTTCATCATACGCCTGACGGCGCCTTTCGCACAATAGGTCGTCAAAACCCCGCCTCCGGTCGTTCGGGCATACAACCGGTCGAAGATTTCCCGGTTCCACATCTCCGGTTGCTTGTCGGGAGCGAACGCATCGAAATAGACCAGGTCGATACGGTCCGGCAAAGCACACGTATTGCTGTCTCCTTGTATTTTATGCAGTTCGAAGAACTCCGTAAGCGGGACCGGCACATTCCATTCCGCCTGATGCAGGGCCAGGAAAACATCTTTCCGTCCGGCACAAATCATCTCTCCGTAATTCAGGCTCCCGATCACATCCGTATCCAACGGGTAGAGTTCAACCGAATAGTAATGTATTTTCCGTTGATGCGCCTCGGCATCCAACAAAGTCAGAAAGGCATTGAGTCCGGTGCCGAAACCTATTTCCAGAAGGGTGATTTCGGTTCGTTCCAGATGGTGCAACCCGGCTTCGATAAAGACATGGCGCGACTCCTGCACGGCGCCGTTCACGGAATGGTAGTGTTCGTCCATTTCGGGGATAAAGAGCGTATGGCTTCCATCCGCCGTCAGCTGCAATTCCCGTTTGATATGATTCGATACGTTCTGCATATATTTCTATAATATGCCTGCAAAGGTACGTCTTTAATCCCGGTTTTTATATACCTTTGCACCCTAACAAGAATTGAGAATGGCCAAGAAATTTATCTTTCTTTTACTCTTGCTGTTTACGGGTTTACAAATGATGCAGGCCCAACAAACCTATTCCATAAAAGGGATCGTAAAAGATGCCGCCAACGGCGAGCCGGTCAGTTTCGCCAATGTCGTCATCTGGAATACGATAGAAGGAACCGTCACTGATTCGACCGGCCGATTCGAGATCACCGGGGTCGCTCCCGGAAGCTATCGCCTGCAAGCCTCCTTCATCGGCTATAAGCCAACGGTTACGGCCGAATTCAGAGTTTCCAACAAGGATATGTTCTTTCCGGTCGAACTGGAAGAAAGCAGTGAAAGCCTGCAAGAAGTAAGCGTCGTCGCCTCGCCGTTCCGCAAGACGGCAGAAAGTCCGCTCGGACTGCGCGTGATCGGGTTCAAAGAGATCGAGAAAAGCGCCGGAGGGAACCGGGACATATCACGGGTCGTGCAATCTTTTCCGGGTGTGGCGTCTACGGCCGCTTTCCGCAACGACCTGATGGTCAGAGGCGGAGGACCGTCCGAGAACCGGTTCTTTCTCGATGGCGTAGAAATACCGAACATCAACCACTTTTCCACACAGGGAGCTTCCGGAGGCCCGGTCGGGATCATTAACCCGGACTTCATACGCGAAGTCGATTTCTATTCCGCCGCCTATCCTGCCGCACGCGGGAACGCCCTTAGCTCGGTCCTTGATTTCAAGCTACAGGACGGGAACAAAGAAAAATTCTCCTTGCGGGGAGTGATCGGGGCTTCAGACATCGGGTTCTCAGCCAACGGGCCGGCCGGGAAGAAGACGACTTATCAGGTATCCGTCCGCCGTTCATACCTCCAGTTCCTGTTCGACATGATCGGACTGCCTTTCCTGCCGACCTTTACAGACGCACAGTTCAAGGTGAAACATACATTCGACCGGAAAAACGAACTGACAATCCTGGGACTGGGGGCCATCGACGACATGAAACTCAACACAGGCATGGAAGACATGAGCGAAAAGAACCAGTATATCTTAGCCTACCTGCCGGTAGTCAAGCAAAAGACATACACGTTGGGAGCGGTTTACAAACATTACTCCGGCAAAAACATTTACTCGCTGATCGCCAGCCGGAGCCAATTAAACAACCGGAATATCAAATACAGGGATAATGACGAAAGCTCGGAAGAGAACCTGACGCTCGATTACCGTTCGGACGAGATCGAAAACAAGCTGCGCAGTGAGAATATATTCCGTTTCCCTTTCTTCCGGCTGAATGTCGGCGGGAACCTCGAATATGCGACCTACACCAACCGTACCTACCAGAAGCAGTTCACCACAGTTCCCAAAGTGATCAACTACCATACGGATCTCGGACTTTTGAAATGGGGGCTTTATGCCACAGCCATATACGAAAGCGAGAACGAACGTTTCACCGCTTCTTTAGGCGTACGGACGGATGCCAACGACTATTCATCGGAGATGAACAACCTCCTGGACCAGCTCTCCCCCCGCCTCTCCCTTTCTTACCGCTTATTCGGAGCAGTCTATCTGAACGGGAACATCGGCAGGTATTACGAATTGCCCCCTTATACGGTCCTCGGATTCAAAGACAACGAGGGCAACTACCTGAATAAAGACAACCGCCTGACTTATATCCGGAGCGACCAGGCGGGACTCGGACTGGAATACCGCCCTTCCTCGTATCTGAAATTCTCGGCAGAAGGGTTTTACAAGAAATACGACCAGTACCCGATGTCATGGGTCGACAGTATTCCGCTTGCCTCCAAAGGTACGGACTACGGGGTTTTAGGAAACGAGGCGGTCAGCTCGACCGCTACCGGAAGAGCATACGGACTCGAACTGACCGGACGATGGTATAATTATAAGGGGCTGACTTTTATCGCCTCCTACACCTACGTCCGGAGCGAGTTCAAGGACGGGCGCGGGAGCGGGAAATACATCCCGTCAGCTTGGGACAACCGCCATCTCTTGACCTTCAGCGGAACCTATGCGCTGCCTAAGAACTGGGATGTCGGAGCTAAACTAAGAGTCGTGGGCGGTGCGCCTTATACCCCTTACGATGTTGAAAAAAGCAGCTTGGTCGAAGCCTGGGACGCCAGCGGCAGCCTTTATTACGACTACAGCCGATTCAACAGCGAACGGTTAAAACCTTTCACGCAACTGGATATCCGGATAGACAAGACCTTCTATCTGAAAAAGTTCATGTTGGGAGCTTATATCGACTTGCAAAACATCCTGAATTCCAAATACAAAGAACAGGACGTGTATATCAAAACAGGCAAGATCCTGAACCCGGAAGCCCCCCTCGACCGGCAACGCTACGAATTGAAGCCCGTGGAACGCCGTACCGGGACCTTATTGCCCAGTATAGGACTTATGATTGAATTATAAATAGTACTGATTTATGCAAACTTATATCAATATTATTCCTATTTTTGCGAACGGGATTCAAAAGGGAATAATTTTGGAGCTATAGAATAATATTGAATGAATAAATCATCAGACTACAAAGCAAAGCACAGGTGGCTGTTTTTTCTCACTGTCATATACTTGCTCTTCACATGTCAAGTCCATGCGGATGAAAATAATCCCATCCTGATAATCAGTTCCTACAATCCCGACACACGCAATACGACACAAAACATTTCCGAGTTCATGGAAGAGTACAAGAAGCAGGGAGGCAACTCGCCTGTGGTAATCGAGAACATGAACTGCAAGAGCCTCCCCGAAGCTCCCCTCTGGAAGGAAAGGATGAGACAGTTACTGAGCAAATACCAGGGAGAAAACAGCCCCGGCCTGATTGTCATACTCGGACAGGAAGGATGGGCTTCCTACCTTTCCCAAAATGACAGCATTATCCGAGATATCCCGATACTTTGCGGTATGGTCAGCCGGAATGCCGTCTTGCTGCCGGACAGTAATATAAATGTAGCGGAATGGAATCCCGAAAGCGTAAACATAGAAGACCTGAAAAGCAAGGAGAGAAACCTGGCCGGATTTGTCTACAACTATGATATCAAAGCCAATATAGAGTTGGTTCGAAAACTGTATCCGAGTACCAGGCATTTTGCGCTGATCACCGACAACAGCTATGGAGGCATTTCTCTTCAGGCGCTGGTAAAAAAGGAAATCAGCAAAATAGACGGGATCGACTTGATCCCTCTGGACGGACGTAAGAACGACATCTATAACATTATCGAAGAGATCAAACAGTTGCCTCCGCAAACCGCCATCCTTCTGGGAACCTGGCGCGTCGACGTCAACGACGGATATTATGTCGGCAACGCGACCTACACCATGATGCTGGCCAACCCGAAAGTCCCGACATTTTCACTGACCTCTATCGGATTAGGGCATTGGGCGATCGGAGGCTGCATTCCCCAATACCGTTCCATAGGAAAAGATCTGGCCCGCCAGGCTGTCCACCTTTTGAAAGAACATCCTGACAAACTCGACGCGGAAACAATCCCGAACGCATATACATTCGACGCCAAGAAGCTGAAAGAACGAAACATCGCGGCAAAAGAACTGCCCCCGCATTCCGTATTAATCAATACGGAGGTCGGATTGTTCGTCCAGTATAAATTCGAGATCCTGCTGCTGGTGGCAATCGTGTTGTTGCTGTTCCTGATCATGGTGTTCTACTTCTACCTGCGCACCAGCAAGCTGAAAAACAAGTTACTGATCCTGATCGACAAACAGAAGGAGGACGAAATAGAGCTGAGAAAAGCAAAAGACAAGGCCGAAGAATCCGACCGTCTGAAATCGGCTTTCCTGGCCAATATGAGTCACGAGATCCGTACGCCGCTGAATGCAATCGTCGGTTTCTCCAATCTGCTGACCATAGCGGAGAACGAAGAGGAGCGGGACGAATATATCAACATCATCAGCAGCAACAACGAATTGCTCCTGCAACTCATCAACGACATTCTGGACGTTGCCAAGATCGAGGCCGGGACATTGGAATTTATCGAATCCGAAATAGACATCAATGCCCTATTGTCCGACATCGAACAGTCTTCCCGCCTGAAGGTCCTTGAAGGAGTGCAGGTTTCATTTGTCGAGAAAATGCCTCATTGCATCATCCTGTCGGACAAGAACCGGCTGGCACAGGTCGTGACGAACTTCATCAACAACGCCATCAAGTTCACGAAAGAAGGAAGCATCCGGTTCGGTTACCGGCACATCGGCGAAAACCTGTTATTCTACGTCAGTGATACCGGATGCGGCATCGAACCGGAGAAGAAAGACCTCGTGTTCAACCGTTTCGTAAAGCTGAACAGTTTCGCGCAAGGGACAGGCCTGGGACTCGCCATTTGCCAGATGATCGTCAAGAAACTGGGCGGCGAGATCGGTGTGGAATCCGAATTGGGGGAAGGCTCGACTTTCTGGTTCACTTTGCCGGATTCCGTCATCCATGACATAAAAGCCCAGCCGATAAAGAAGGCGGTGGACGAAGAGACGGTAGCCGACGACACGAATCGGAAAAAAGCGACGTTGCTGATCGCGGAAGACAACGAAAGCAACTACATACTGATCCGCGCAGTCCTGAAAGACTATACCCTATTGCATGCCCGCGACGGGAACGAAGCCGTCCGGCTCTATCGCGAGCGCCACCCGGACCTTATCCTGATGGACCTCAAGATGCCGGACATGGACGGATATGAAGCGACTGCCGAGATCAGAAAAGAAGATTCCGACATCCCCATCATTGCCGTAACGGCTTTTGCTTTTGCAGAGGATGAACAGCGGGTCAAACAAAGCGGCTTCAACGGATATGCGGCCAAGCCGATCAAGCCGGCGGAGTTGAAAAAGATCATCGCCCGATATCTTTCTCCTACAACACACGCGTCTGTGGAAATTGCAAAGTGAAAGTAGTCCCCTTCTCTTCTTCCGAAATAACGGAAATACTGCCTCCATGCCGGTTCATGATCTGCCGGCAAACGCTCAGGCCGATTCCCGAACCGCCCTGTTTGGTGGTAAAAAACGGTACAAACACCTTATCCATCGCCTCCGGCACAATGCCGCATCCGTTGTCGGATACCGTAATGACCGGGACTCCCTCACGCCTGAATGCATTCACCCGGACTTCGGGACAAGGACGTTCCCGGCATGCCTCGGCTGCGTTTTTCAACAGGTTTATCAACACCTGTTCAATCATGGCCCGATCCGCATAAATATTCAAGTCTGACGGGCGGACAGAGAAAGAGAACGAAACCGCCCCGGCCGGATACAGTCCCCTCAGATCGTCAAAAAGGAAGGAGACCGGAAACAACTGCTGTGTCGGAGCCGGAATACGAGTCAGCTTCCGGTAATTCTCGACAAAATCCAATAGCCCTTTGCTCCGGCGGTGTATCGTCTGCATGGCTTGCAACATAATGCCGTAATCTCGTTCGTTCAGGCCGTTGGAGGTCGCCCGTTCCGTCACCGTCTCCGACAGGGAAATGATAGGAGCGATAGAATTCATGATCTCATGCGTCAGGACACGGATCAGCTTCTGCCAGGCTTCTGTCTCCGCCTCCGCCACCACCACATTGTACAGGCGGGTCCGAAAAGCGGAAAGCGCTTCATTCATGGCGCGTGTCAGGTTGGCTTCCGGTCCGTCCGTCGAAGGGACAGGGAAAGACAGGTTCATATCCCCGTAGTGGATGTTGGCTATCAGATGCTCCATCCTCTGAAGCATTTTCCGCTGATCCTGATAAAGGGATAAAGCGGTTCCCAGCAAGATGACAATACACATGACAGTCGTAAAATACAACCCCTTCAAGAGCAGAAAGGCTATTGAAAGGGACAGCCCGACCAGCAGCCCGATCTTCAGGAAAAGGACATATCGTTTCATAAGCCCAACTTATCCAGTTTACGGTACAAGGCAAAACGGGTGATTCCGAGCAGTTCGGCGGCACGAGTGATATTCCCGTCCGCCCGGCGAAGGGCACGTTCGATCGCTTCCTTTTCGAGAACGCCCAGGTTCAGTTCGTCCGGCTCTCCTTTCTTTTGGGCAGGCGCCGGATGCAGCATAAAGTTTTCGGGTTTCAACATGGGGCCATCCGAAAGAATCACGGCGCGCTCGATCGCATGTTGCAGCTCGCGGACATTGCCCGGCCATGCATAGCCTTGCAACTTCGTTTTCGCATCCCGGGTAAGGCCCCCTATCTTTTTCTTATACTTGCGGGCATAACGGTTCAGAAAATGGTCGGCCAAGAGCAAGATGTCATTTCCCCGTTCGCGGAGTGGAGGGATATGCAACTCGATCGTATTGATGCGGTACAACAAATCCTGCCGGAAAGTTCCCTCCTGAACCATCGCATGGATATTCATATTGGTGGCAGAGACCAGCCGGACATCGATCGGCACGGAACGGGTAGCCCCCAAACGGAGAATCTGCCTTTTCTCGATAGCGGTCAATAGCTTCGCCTGCATCGGCAAGCTCAGATTACCGATTTCGTCCAGGAACAGGGTTCCTCCCGAAGCCACTTCCATACGTCCCGGCTTATCGCGCCGGGCATCCGTGAAAGCTCCTTTTTCATATCCGAAGAGTTCGCTTTCAAACAGTTGCTCCGGGATACTTCCTAAATCGATACTGACAAAAACCTGGTTGCTGCGGGGCGAATGATGATAGAGGGCACGTGCGATCAGATCCTTTCCGGTCCCGTTTTCACCTAAAATCAGGATATTGGCATCCGTATCTTTCAGCTTGGCAATCGTGGCAAAGAGTTCCTGCATGGCATCGCTCTCGCCGATAATCTCAAAGCCGGTGTCTTCAGGGTTTCCCAAAACCTCGACCCGTTGTTTCAACGTATTGACTTCCGTACGGCTTTCACGCAGTTTCAAGGCGGCCGAAAGGGTAGCGAGCAGTTTTTCCTTTTCCCAGGGTTTCGGAATGAAATCGGTCGCCCCCGCTTTTATGGCACGCACGGCCTTTTCCGTATCGGCATAGGCCGTAATAAAAAGGACCACGGCATCGGGATCGGCGGCCTTTATCTTTTCGAGCCAGAAGAACCCTTCCTGCCCGCTGATCGCATCCCGCCGGAAATTCATATCCAGCAAGATGACGTCCGGCACGAATGCCGACATGAAATGCTCGATCCGTTCCGGTTGTGTCGTCACCTTTATCTGTTCCACATAAGGCTCGAGCAACAGATTCAACGCGAAGAGGACATCTTCGTTATCATCTATAATCAATATTTTCCCGTTCTTCATATTCCTGATTATATTCTATCTCCTGTAAGAAATCATCCTTGACGCGGCAAAGATATGTATTATATAGATGGAATGTATGTGCGATACTGCACATAATTTGTGCGGAATAACACGTTTTTTTCATACATTTACAGGCAAATACAACATCAACCATTTAAAACAGTATTACGATGAAAACATCCCGGCTATTTATTTCAGCCCTTGTCGCCATGGCAGCCCTTACGGCTTGCCAGCCTGCGGTCAAGACCAACAATGCTTGCAACGACACATGTACCTGCCCGGCGGCAACCGAAGCGGCTCCGGTCGCCTTGTTGACCGATACCCCGGCAATCACCGCTCCTCCTGCCGAACTCCAGCTCGATCCCTTCTATAAGAAATATATGAATGTGAACGGCATTCATGTCGTCAGTTCCTGGCGTGTACCCGACTCCTGCTTCTACGCCGCTTATATCAGTATCAAGGCCCTGACGGACGTCCTTCCACGCGAGGTCATGAAATCGCTGACCGACCGGCATACCCGCATCGGCATCATGGCACGCTACGAAGGGACGACGGATATTCCCGAACATGCTTTCCTGGCAAAAGACACGACGCTCAACTGGGATGTGCGTGCCCGTGGCTTGGGCGGTGATGCCGAACATCCTTTCTCGACTTGTGCCGAGGAGAATATCCTTGCCTACCAGATCGACAAATATCATGCGGAGGATATCCTGATCCACGAGTTCGCCCACACCATACATGGAGCCGGCATCCTCCCGATTCATCCTGAGTTCAACGACGAATTGCAGGCTTCTTTGGATGCAGCCGTAGCGAAAGGACGCTGGAGAAACGTCTATGCCGCCACGAATGTCTGGGAATATTGGGCGGAAGGTGTCCAGAACTGGTTTAACGTGAACGCCGAGGTCAATACGGATGATGGCGACGGCAAACATAATAAGATTAACACCCGCGAGGAACTGAAAGCCTACGATCCGGGGCTATACGCCATTCTTGCCCGGTACTTCCCGGAAGTAAAGGAGCAGGTCAGCCGGCATAAAAAGATCGATTCATACCATTGGGCAGAATAAGAATCTTATCTGTTACTTTTGGCTTGATCCAAAAGTAACCAAAAGATCAAGATTATTCTGTTACTTTTCTCTTGAAAGAAAAGTAACCAAAAGTTCAAGGCTTAACCGTCCGGTCTACTTCGGTCAAAGACTCCGCTGTCGCCTGCGAAACTCGCTTCGCTCAGACAGCGCAGGCTCTGGTCGCTTCGTCTTCGCCCTCCGCTTGACGCCCGTCCGCTTAGGCCTTTCTTAGAAAGCTCCGCTTTCTCTTGGGATGGCCGATGCCGACACCTATATGGCAGGCGGTATCGGCCATCCCCAAAGAGCCGTCAGGCTCTATCTCCGGCCTAAGCTGGTGAGCGTTAAGCGCAGAGACCGCAGTGAGCGCCCGGAGCGTCTGCTGTTTGAGCGAAGCGAGTTTCAGACGCGACAGCGAACGTAGGGAACGGAGTAGCGAGGCAGGTTCGGCCTTGATCTTTTGGTTACTTTTGGATCAAGCCAAAAGTAACGGGTAATCAGTATTTAAAGATTCAAATCTTAAAACAACGAAGCCCCGAAGATGTCGATCACCTCCGGGGCTTGTTTTCTGTATGCTTTCGTCCTTCACAGGGCTACCGGCTACATTGAACTTTTCAATTCAATATACTTTAGTATTATTAATATTAAATCCGGCCGCTTGTTCGCCTGTCGCAGGGTAATTACCGTTTTCACGGCACGCGGCCAAACATTTTAGAATTATTTGATTATAAATCCTTATTTAACGATAGCCTTAACAGCTTCTTCACCTTCGACAGCTACAACTACCACACCTGCCGGAGCAGCGATTACAGCGTTGTCGGAAGTAAGAACCGTGTTGGCTACTGTCTGGCCTAAGATGTTGCTGATGACCACCTTCTTGCCGGCAGCGTTAGCGATGGTTACCTGGCCTTCGCCTGCGATAACGGCGATTTCAGATATTTCTACGCCTTCGTTTGCGGTAGGAGCTTCTACAGAAGTCAATTTGATCAACTGGCTGCCTGTTTTAGCAGAAGTCAAGCAAAGAACATCGTTGTAAGTAGCCAGATAACCGGCTGCATTTTCTACGATATATTCACCGTCAGTATTTGTGTACTGGATTTTGAACTGGAACTGGTCGATACCAGGTTGTTTGCCCTTGTAACCTACGCTATCTTCCTTAGTAAATTCTTCATTCTGATAGTTTACCAACAGAGAATCGCTTGTAGCAAAACGTTTTGCAGGAACAAATGCCAGACGGATCAGACCGTTTGCAGCTTTGTAGCCTTCTACATCAATAGAGTCAGACATCACACGCAAGAAGTTTCCTTCCAATACTGAAGTTCCTTCTTCTGCTTTAGCACCAGACAAGATGAAGTAAGAAGGTTCAATTGCATGAATTTTAGCAGTATCGATAAACAGAGCGAAATCAGCTTTTTCGTAAGCAGCTTTCAATTCGCCTTCTTTGCGGAACATACCGAAACCTTCTGCATCAGCAGCCAACATATCGCCACGCAGGTTTTCGATGTTGTAGTGGCCCTTAGCATTCAATACATATTCAGGAGCCGGTTCAACCAGGATATCGAATGCATTGTTAGCAACAGCAGAACCAACTTTAACAGGTCTTACGGCACCGGACTTGATGTCGATGATCAATTCTTTGGAATCAGCCAAAGCAGCAACAGAGTCGATAAGAGAATAAGTATTTGCACCTACGTTTCTGAACAGGAACTTAACAGGTTCAGCTGTTTCAGACAACTTATAGCCAGTCTTGGCATCGTTGTAAGCAATGAACTTCTTACCTTCTCTATCAGAGATGTAATAAGCGCTTCTTACTAACGTATCAGCACCAAAGCCTTTTTCAATTGCAGGAACAGGTGACAGTTTGAAATATACGCTTTCATCAGATGCTTTCAATACAGAGTCAGCCGTATTGACATAAGTCGTGATGTCGTTATAATCTGTGAAGCTGATAGAGTAAGCATTGTTACGATAATCTTCTTCTTCCAGGTTCAGGTAACCCAGATATTTGTCGTTTGCCTGAGCAGGAACTGCAATAAACTTAACTGTATCAGTTGCATTCAATGCAACGGTATTATTATCTGCCGTATACAGAATAGCACCAGTTGCAAGACCTGCCGTAAGCCCTTCTCCTGTTTCACGGTTCTGGATCGTATAAGTGCCGGTTGCCACCTCTTTTACTGTCCACTGTGTAGCCGGCAGATAGTAAGCAGAGTCGGCATACTGTGCATCTCCATAGAAGCTATTTCCGTAGAACTTGCCGTTAGCCACGTTGGCAGCCTTGTTGGCACGCTGGATATAATAGCTTGCGCCATCTTCGAAAGAAGCAACGCCACCGCCCGGAGTGATATCGCCAAATGTGTATTTAGCAGTTTTAGAAACTTCTGCAACAGGAACTACTGTAAGTTCTTTTGCTGTAGAGAATTGTTTGATAGCTAAAACTTTACCTGTAGCAGCATTTGTAGCAATCGTTACAGTTGCAGAATCAGACCAGCTTGCAGGATCAGCTGCTTTAGCCAATGTAAACTTCGGATAGATGGAAACAGAGTCAGCTGCATAATCGTAAGCAATACCAAAAGCATAAGACTGCATAACGGCTTTAGGAGCGGCAACAATGTCATTACCGTCTTTCGTCAGGGTATCCAATTTCAGTTTGAAATAGTTACCACCGGCAAACTGAGCAGTATCTACACGCAGATACAAAGCACGACCTTGGGCGTCTTTTGCTTTGGCACGAAGGACATCAATGGTTGTAGCAGTTGAAGATGTACCAGCAACAGTGCTACTATTTGCAGTTTCATACGCTTTTACCGTTAACTGAACATATTCAAACTCATTCGTAGCCAACACGTTTGTCCCCGTTGATTCCAAACCAGTAAATTTGAAGCTGGTGAACTTCTTCGGGTTGATAAGACCGGCGAATTTGTCTTTATCTACTGCAATGTCAAAGCCCGGAACCATCGGCTGAATTTTCAAAGCATCATTAGAAGACATTGTTGAATAAGCATCATCGAACACGAACTTTGTCCCAGCATTGAAGGTTAATTTTTTACCTGCATTCACAACTGTTACAACTGATTGATTAGCATCATCCGCAGCAACATACCCCGTAAATGCTTTATCTGCCGCAATTGTAGCTGTATTGTCCCAAGCACCTACAACTTTGTCATTCTTGTCAAACTTCACCAGCTGCAATGATCTTGAAACATTCTTTCCGG
The DNA here is from genome assembly GCF_977054455.1 of Parabacteroides sp. NCBI lineage: Bacteria > Pseudomonadati > Bacteroidota > Bacteroidia > Bacteroidales > Tannerellaceae > Parabacteroides > Parabacteroides sp. The sequence goes on from NZ_CDRTCT010000018.1 coordinate 17,744, forward strand.
ACAAAACCTCATAACCATGCAAAACCGCATTGTTTGTCGGTTTATATTCTGACTTTTCCAACAAAGTAATAACTTCACGGAACTCATAATATTCACCTTTCGCCAAATCCAGACCTTGCAAAGAGGTCAGTTCAGTAGCAGCCACAGCATTAGCAGGATTAGCATCAGCAGGAACTCCATTAATCCACTTAAACGCATTCACAGAACCATCAGCCAACAGTGTGCCCGTATGCTTATTTTCAAAAGTCCAGTGGCTTAATTCTCCGGTAGCCGGATTCTTCACTTCAACCACTTTCCACAAAGCACGGTCTGTAGCTTCGGCTGTTGTCAATGCGGCGTCATCTACAACAGCCAAAGAGTCTGTCGTTACTTGACCTTTCAGATAAGCCAAAAATTCAACACCACCTGTAACACCACCTTCGGTAGCTTTCAAATAATAATACTCACCCGGCACAAACGTCGCGGGAGTACTTCCATTAGGTCCGGCAGCGGCACTTCCAACAGTCACCAACTGAGCACTAACAGACAAACTACCGGCCACCAGAGCGGCAGCCAAAAGAGTAGAAAATCTCTTGTTCATAATCATTAAAAATTAATTGTTAATAAAATAGTGTTTAAAAATCCAACAACTAATTTTACGAAGGGGAAAAACAACTCCCCGCGAATGATTATGAACGGGCATAAAAAAACGCGGGTCAATTGTCTATTATCAAACATGAGGCATCTGGAAAAGCCCGCTTAGCAATAATAGAACAAAAGCCCGCGCCTTATACGATATAACAATCCTCCCATAAAAATGGTAGACAAAATTATACGTAACCAGCGCAAGCATTTACTGTCCATTATTCCGCTAAACTCAAAAATTTTCCAGATTTTCATGTTAGGAATAATCTCCGTAAAATGCTTACAATATGTAATTGACCCCGCGCCCTGTGAGCCGCCGCCCACTACGGAATCGTTGCAAAGGTAAATAGGTTTTCCGAATCGACAAGAAAAAACACTCGTAATTTTCCAAAATATGTAGGTTACAGGACAAAACAATATCCTTTGGACAACATATTCCCTTAGTTTAGGGATAAAATACAAGTACCTGATATACTTTGAATGAAGTAAAAAAACGGATCCCAAGACAGCGTGTTGATTAATATTGATAATCAACCTATTACAGTTTCCCTCTGAAGGGAACGGAAATTTCCCTTGCAGGGAACCAGAGTTTCCTATGCTGGAAACGCAAGTTTCCTCGGTAGGAAACGGGAGTTTCCCAGTAAGGAAACTTCATGAAAGTAAAAGGGCAATGGTTAGAAAGACCTAAGCGGACGGGCGTCAAGCGAAGGACGTAGACGAAGCGGCAGGAGCCTGCGCTGTTTGGGCGAAGCGAGTTTCGCAGACGAGAGCGGAGTCTTTGTCCGATAAAAGAGGCGGAAGGTATCTATATATAGATAATTATTGCTATTTTTGCAGATAAGTAGCAACAAATAAATAATAATGGAACAAGCGGAGCATACTACAAACAGCGACATCTTGCTGCTTTTGGCAAAGCGGTTGAAGGATTACAGGCTGGCCGCACGCATGAGCCAAAAGGAACTGGCGGAAAAGTCAGGCGTGAGTCAGACGACTATCAGCCATTTCGAGCAAGGCGTGAACCGAAACCTGACATTGGGAAACTTTATCTCCCTGCTGCGTGTCCTCGGACTGGAGCAACGTATCGGGGAGGTTATGCCAGAGCTGCCGATGCCGCCTATGGCACTCCGGAAAATCGAGAAACTGATACCTAAAAGAGTACGGAGGAGCAAATTATGATAGAGAGCTTGGACGGCAAGGTATAAAGGGACAGCACATGCGGTTTCCCATCCGAAAGTCCGGTATCATATAGATACGCTTCCCGCTGCTTTTGGAACAATACCGGCTACCCGTTTCAATCTGAGGTGGTGATACAAGTGTGACACAGGAGTGATACATGAATCCGGCATGTATCACTCCTTGTACATCCTATTTATCAACGCCTATAAAGCAAAGTGTGATAGAGTGACAGAGAATCCCGCAAAACCGTAAAGAGAAGCCTATCGTCTTTAATACCGTTCCAGGCTGAATATTCCGTGCTAATCCGCACGCGGATTGTGCGGATTAGCACCCTGTTCCCATAACTTGATTTTCCTATTCATATCAGTACCAGGCTTTTACAAGAATGGCATATTATTTGCTTCATTCTTGTCATGAAACACACGATATACATAGCGATACTCCTTCTGCTCCCCTTCCAGCTCCGGGCGCAGAAAACACTTACGCTGACATTGAGCGAAGCGATCGAAATGGCGCGTCGCAATTCTCCTGAAGCGATCGCCGCCCGTCACGCTTTCAGGGCTTCTTACTGGAACTGGCGCTCGTTCCGGGCAAAACAGCTACCGAGCCTGACACTCACATCCGATCCGAGTCTGAACCGCTCCATCCAGTCGGTCACATTGGAAGACGGCAGCGACAAATTCGTGCACCGGAACCAGCTCTCGGTCGATGCCGGACTTGAAATCCAACAGAACATTGCCCTTACAGGCGGCAAGGTCTTATTGAAAACCGGACTTGAAAGGCTGGATATGTTCACCGACAATGTCTCGTCCTACAAGAGTACTCCGGTCGTCGTAGGATACGAACAAGACTTATTCGGCTTCAACGACCTCAAATGGGAACGCCGCATCGAACCGATCAAATACGAAGAGGCCAAAAAGAGCTACGTCGAGACGCTCGAACTGGTTGCCGCCTATACGACCAACCGCTTCTTCAACCTGGCAACGGCGCAGACTTCGCTGGAAATCGCAAACTATAATTTCGCATACGCCGACACGCTTTACCGGTATGCGCAAGGACGCTACAATATCGGAACGATCACCGAGAACGAAATGCTCCAACTGGAACTCAACAAACTGACCGAACAGACAAACCGCCTCAACGCACAAATCGAGGTCGACGATTATATCCAGTCGCTCCGCAGCTATCTGGGTATTTCCGAGAATATCACCCTGGTCGTGATTCCCGACGACAGCATCCCTCACTTCACGGTCGATGTAAACGAAGCCATGCAACTCGCTTTCCAGAACAACCCCGATATCAGCGCTTTCGAACGCCGCCGGCTGCAAAGTGAAAGCAACGTCGCCGAGGCAAAGGCCAACCGGGGTTTTAAAGCCGCCTTATACGCACAATTCGGTCTGACGCAAAGCAACGAAAAGCTGAAAGAGTCCTACCGCGACCCGATGGACCAGCAATTGGTGACATTGGGTATCCGCATACCGATACTGGACTGGGGCGTAGGAAAAGGCCGGGTGAAAGTGGCCAAAAGCAACCGCGACAAGGTCTACACCGAACTGGAGCAGGAACGGATGGACTTCGAACTGAACGTAGCGAAGATCGTCAAACAGTTCAACATTCAGGCCGGAAAAGTCGCCATAGCCTATAAAACAGACCAAACGGCCCAACGCCGTAACGACGTGGCACGCAGGCTTTACCTGTTGGGCAAATCGACGATTCTCGACCTCAATGCCGCCATAGCCGAAAAAGACAATTCCCGTCGTGCTTACATCGCGGCTTTATATAATTATTGGAATCTCTATTACGGACTCCGTAGCCTGACCGGTTACGATTTCGAGAAGCTGATTCCGATCACGGAAGACTACGAACTCCTTTTAAACAATTGACAATTCATAAATTATAAATCATATATCATACATGGACAAGCCCATTGCAAAGAAACCCGTTTATTACCGTTACCGCTGGCATATCGCCGGGGGAATCGCATTCATAGCCCTTCTCGTATATGTCGGGATCGCCGCCTCCGGTGGCAGGAAACTCCGTACCGAGGCCGAAAACCTGATCATCGGTGAGGCGACAAGCGACAAATTCCTGGAATATGTAGACGTCGAAGGAGTCGTGCAACCGATCCTCACCATCCAGATCAACGCCCGTGAAGCCGGTAGCGTGGACCGGATCATAGCAGAAGAAGGGACCATGATGGACAAGGGCGATACCATCTTGACACTCAGCAATCCCGATCTTCTTCGCACCATCGAGGACCAGCAGGATGAATGGGAAAAGCAGTTGATCTCTTACCAAGAGAAAGAGATCGAGATGGAACAGAAAAGCATCGACCTGCAACAGGAAACCCTGCAGACAACTTACGAACTGAACCGGCTCAAAAAAAGCTATGCACTCGACGAAGAGGAATTCAATATGGGAGTCAAAAGCAAAGCACAGCTCGAAGTGGCCCGGGACGAATTCGACTACAAGACCCGAAGCACAGCCTTGCAACTGGAAGGTCTGCGCCATGACAGTGCAGCCACGATCCTGCGCCGGGAGTTGATGAAAAACGATCTTGAACGGGAACGTAAGAAGTTCGAACGCGCCCGGGAACGCATGGAGGATCTGGTTGTTCGCGCACCTCTCTCCGGCCAGCTCAGTTTTGTCAAAGTAACTCCCGGACAACAGGTACAAAGCACCGAAGCGATCGCCGAGATCAAAGTCCTCGACCAGTTCAAGATCCATACTTCCCTCAGCGAATACTACATCGACCGGATCACCACCGGCCTGCCCGCCACCATCACCTGGCAAAACAAGAAGTTCCCGCTCCGGATCACCAAAGTCGTCCCGGAAGTCAAAGACCGTAACTTCGACGTCGACCTGGTCTTCACGGAAGCAAGCCCGGAAAACGTACGCATCGGCAAAAGCTTCCGTGTCCAGATCGAACTCGGACAGCCGGAAGAGGCGCTCGTCATCCCGCGTGGCGACTTCTTCCAGACCACCGGCGGCCAATGGATCTATAAACTGAACGAATCCGGCACGAAAGCCCGGAAAACCCCGATCAGCATCGGCCGTCAAAACCCGCAGCAATACGAAATAACCGGTGGCCTCCAACCGGGCGACAAGGTGATTGTCACAGGATATAGTACCTTTGGGGATGCGGAAGAGTTGATTTTAAAATAAAAGGAAAATAAGCCTGACAAGGCAACATGAATATGAAAATAATACGATTAGCGATACGATTAGCGATACGATCACTGACACGTTTCAGGCTCTACAGCGCCATCAGCATCATGGGGCTGGGGTTGAGTCTGGCGTGCGTCATCACACTATCCCGATATCTCTATCAGGAAACTACGGTAGACCATTTCCACACACACTTGGACCGTCTCTATTTCACGACCATCCAATACCGGAATTCTCCCATGATACGCTTTTCAGGCAGTTTCAATCTGAATCACGAACCCGACTACAGGGAGCCGTTGGAAGACAGGGCAGTAGAACGAAGCACCACATTCATCCCCATGCTGGATCAGGATACCTATTATGGGAATAAAAAGTTCACGGCAAATCTGTTTGCCGTAGACACCTGTTTTCTGCGAATGTTGGATTTCCCCATCCTCATTGGTAACCGGAATACGTTGCTTCTAAAACCGGGAAGTGCGGTAATTACACGGGAGTTCTCAAAAAAACTGTTCGGGAATGAGAATCCGGTCGGCAAAACCCTTTCTTTCACATTCGGGCAACCGGTGACGATCGAAGGCATTATAGGAAATCCGGGGGGTAAGAGTTCCTTGCACTTCGACATCCTGATCTCCACGTCTATGCAGAAAAAATGGTCAAGAATGCCTCAAAGCATTGCATTGCTTTATCCGGAAAGCGACCTGAAACAGGTAAACAAGCGATTGGACTATTACATGTACATGAAAGCGGGAGATCGCTATCAACGATATCAGTTCTTTCCCATGAAAGACGTTTATTTCGACCGTACAATCCACGACTTCAATTTATTTCATAAAGGAAATAAGACAAACGTCCGGATATTGACAGTCGTGACTTTTCTAATCCTGATCATCGGACTTTTCAATTTCACCAATATCTATACCGTACTTGTACAAAAACGAGCCCGGGAATTCGGTATGAAAAAAATATTCGGGGCAAAACGACTGCATCTGTTCGGGCAGATCTATATAGAAAATATATTCATTATCGCTTGTGCCCTGTTTATCGGATGGGTATTTGTTGAACTGACACAAGATTATCTGAGCGATCGCTGGGATATCTCCCAATCAAACGACTGGCATTTGAACCTTATGCTCGCGCTCATATTGTTGGTCTTCTTGCCTGTGTTGACCTCTTCCTATCCTTTTTTCAAATATCAATATGCGACACCGATTCATACATTGCAATCCATAAACGGAGGGGGAAATTCCGTCGCTTCAAGAAATATATTCCTGGTTATCCAATACGGCATATCGATCGCCCTTATCATCGTATCGCTGTTTTTCATCAAACAACTGCATTTCATGTTGAACTACGACAACGGATACCGTACGAAAGACATCATCAAAGTCCAATTTCTCCGTAGCGATTATGCATTAGACGATACATACGAGCAATCAATGGCTAAAAGCAAGAAACAAAAACAACTCGACCATATTATTACGACAAGGATGGACGAATCTCCCCTATTCACGGATTGGGCTTACGGAGAAAGTCCGTACGAATATGGAGAGCCACATATACAATTTGAATTTCAAGGTAAAAAACAATTGGTGATTTACAACAACGCAGACGAGAAGTACATGAATATATACGATCTTCAAATAATAGAAGGACGCAATTGGAACGACTCGATCGACCATTTCGGGACATACAACTTGATTATCAATGAAACGGCAAAAAAAATATTCGGCATCACCGATATTACAACAGCTAAGTTACAACCCGAAAGTAGATTATGGTGGAGTTCCGACATGCCTAATATGGACAAAAACCCTGCTTACAACATCGTTGGCATAGTCAAAGACTTTCAAACAGGACATTTGTCTCAGGCAACGCTTCCACTCGTTTTCGCTTATGACATAGGATACCGCTATGAACGTTTGACAGCTCACATCGTTCCGGGCAAACGCCAAGAAGCAATCCGTTTCCTACAAAAGTTACATGAAGAAACCGTTGGAGGAGAATTCATCTATTCTTTTGTGGAAGATGAGATAAAAGCCATTTACAAAGAAGACCAAAAGGTGTCCAGTATCTATACGGTTTTTGCACTGATAGCGATCCTGATCTCCTCATTAGGTCTGTTCGGGCTATCCCTGTTCGACGTACAGCAGCGCTACCGCGAAATAGCCATCCGCAAAGTCAACGGAGCGACCACTTCCATCATCATGCAAATGCTATTACGAAAATATTACGAACTGCTCGCAATCGCATTTGTCGTGGCGACTCCCGTCACCTGGCTTACGATCCACAAATATCTGGAAAATTTCGCCCACAAGACCGACATCTCCTGGTGGTTATTTGCCATCGCTTTATCACTTACGGGAGCAATCTCTTTGCTGACTTTGATTTGGCAAATACGCAAGGCAGCCCGGACCAATCCGGCGGAAGCAATCAAATCGGAATAAAAATATCTTTGAACAAAATTTCAGAACAAACAAACAGATCATGTTATCGCATTATATCAAAGTTTCTTTCCGGGAACTACTGAAATACCGGACTCAATCGATCATCAGCATTATCGGTCTGGCCATAGGATTTACAGCCTTCATTTTAGGAGGTTACTGGCTATGGTGGGAGACACATTTCGATAATTTCCATCCGGAAGCAGACCGGCTTTACTGCCTGACGACGGAGGGAATTGTCAAGCGTGCCAACGGGACACAAGCCGATCTGGACCAGTTACACATTAACGATCGGGAAGAATTGTTCAAGCTGCTCCCCGAAATCGAAGTCTCCTGTTCATTCAACCTCCTCAGCTTTACATTGAAACAGGACAACGAGGCGATCCAACTGCATGGGATGGAAAGCGGACAGTCCTTCTTCGACCTTTTCCGGGCGGATTTTATCGAAGGGACTCACAAAGGGGTCGTCCCCGACGGCAGTTCTGTCATTTTAACGGAACGGACAGCCCGCAAACTGTTCGGGACAACCAACTGCATCGGCAAGGAAGTCGTATTGGATGACAAGCTCCGTCCCTCGGTAGCCGGTATCATCCGTGACTATCCGGATAATACAGATCTGTTGTTCGACTTCCTGTTGATCCGGACACCCCAGCCCAATCATGTCAAACGCATGACGACCTACGTGCGACTCCAAAAGAACGCAAACGCGACAAACGTACGGAACAAACTGGCGCACTATAAAAGCCATGCCGAAGACAAAAGGAATCGCGAACAGGTAAAAAACTGGAAAATAAACCTGCTGACAGCCTCCGAGGTACATCTCCGGTGCCATCCGGAATTGACAGACCGCATCCGCAATATTCATATACTGGCTTTGGCCGGGGGAATGGCTTTCCTTAGCGCCCTGATCAACCTGCTTGTCCTTTTTATCGGTCAACAGCAACGGAAACAACAGAAAAACCGGACTTACCTCTGTGTAGGAGCATCAACCACAAGTATGGTCATGAAAGGTTGTACCGAACTGGCACTCCCTTTGACGATTGCCTTCCTGATCGCTTTCTGCCTGATCGAAAGCCTCTATCCTTACTATGAGAGCTATACGACCTGGAACCGGTACGGTATCTATGAGAACGTCAGTCGCCACCTTTCACGGACTTCGCTTTTCGGCAATACGCTGTCGCTCGCCGGAATCAGTATCCTGGCGTTCCTGCTTATCTGTTATTATCCGATACGAAATCTTTTGGAACAAAAGATACAAAGACCGGTCCTCTTCAAACAAAGTTTGATCGTCATCCAGATATTTATCGGTTCGTTATTCTTTATCATCTCTCTGGGATTATTCCGGCAGTTGCATTTCATCCTTTCAAAAGACAAAGGGATCGATTACGAACGAGTCATACAGGTCGATTTAGGATACGATACGGCTTTTCAGACGGATTTGAGCGTCTTGAAACCGGAAATGGCCAATCATCCGTATGTAGAAGGAGTCACATACACCTGCGGGAACGCTCCGGTCTTTACGGAACAGGGGGATTGGTACGGTTCCTTTTACTCGCAGTTCTGTTTCGATCCGAATGAAGCCGAACCCAATAGTTACAGTCCGGTAGTCGTTGCCGACAAAGACTTCTTTTCGTTCTTCAGGCTGCAACTGATATCAGGCAACTGGCCGACGGATGCAAACCCATATAGCTATATGGTAAATGAAACTTGCCTGCAAACATTAGGATACACGGACCTGCTTGAACGGCCTATATACAAGAAAGGACAGGCAAGCCAGGGCAAAGTCTGCTGTGTCATAAAAGACTATCTCTATGCTCCGATGCAATATCCTATATTGCCGCTGTTCTTTACCACCTACGATAATCCGATGGTAAAAGACTTCGAGCGTCCTTACCTTATTTATGTACGCTATGCAAAAGGACATAAAAAGGAAGTGATGGAGCATCTTCGTGAGGTCACATCACATATTCAGAATGACAATGTCAACCGGAGTAAAATGTTTACGGAGCTATCCGACCTGGTCGATCTTTTCAACCGTCCGGAAAAAGTGATTTTTACCATTTTCAGCATCCTTTCTCTGGTTTGTATCCTGATCTCCACTTTCGGTATCTACTCGCTGGTCAGTCTCGCCACCGAACAGCGGCGGAAAGAGATTGCCATCCGCAAGGTGAACGGGGCGACGTTTTATCACATCCTCCAACTGTTCTTCCGGGAGTATTTCATGTTAGTGGCAGTAGGCAACGCTTTTGCCCTTCCGGTCGGCTATTTAGTAACGAACCGTTGGCTCGAAACGTACGCCAATCACACCACATTGCCGGTATGGTTGTTCCTGTTGGTTTTCCTGATCACCAGCGGAATCGTACTGCTCTCTATTTTCCGCCAGGTTAAAAGAGCTGCCGCTACCAATCCGGCGGAAGTAATCAAAACAGAATAAAAACACGATACGATAGTATAAAGAAAACAATAAAAAAGAAAAGCAAAAACTAATTAAGTCAACACATCCCAAAAACAATTAACATTTTAAATTGATAAGACAAATTACACTAATTATATCATACAGCACCATAAGTTGTTTTATATTCGCTCTATAAATTATTTACATTAATATTTCACGAATTTTATGCTTGAGGAATGGGAACCGGCCTATATAGCCATGTTGACCGGCTTCGTCAACAAGAATCAGGACGATTATGTAGGAAAAGGGAAACACACGCTGGTTGACTTTTGGGCAAGCTGGTGCGGACCGTGCCGGGCTGAAACGCCGCAACCTGAGAGGTGAAGAGTTAAAAGTAAGAGTAAAAAAGGTGATGCAATAATATAACATGCACAAACAGCTACTTATAGTGATGTTGATTTGTCTGAAAGGCGCCGATTATATATCTGCACAGCAGTGGACAAAAAAGGATTCAGTCTGGCTCCAGAACGTTCTGTCCGGCAAAGAAAAGCTGGAACTGAATCCAGAGACGATGAAAGCGATTCAATCAGGTTCTTTTCTAAACCTGGATGAACCGGCTTCCGATATGAAGATGTCGCCGGTAACCCCGTTACCCATCCTCAAAGATTTTACCGAATACATACAAACGGATTCGGTCCATCGCAAAAAGGCATTAAAGGACCTGCCTCCCGGCGTTTTCTGGTTGTACACTCCTCCTCCCGGTAAATTTTTACCGGTCTACAAGAATATGCTCGAAGCATGGAAAAGCGATCCTATGAACCGTTCTCATAACACAGGCTTCGTCACTTTCGACTTCGCTGAAATGACCAGCAGAAAGAGTTATATACACAAACGTAATGCCAAAAGAGACGGGACATGGAAGAATTACAACAATCTGCCAACCCCCGACATCATCAAAAAGAAGAAGAAATTCGCTAAAGATAATCCGGATATAGCCGGACAGGATACGCTTTTATTGCGCAAGGACTCGTTACAGTTAAAAGACACGACGCACGTAACCACCTCTGCTCCGATGAACTAAACAGCCCATAGCATAACTTTATTAAAAAAAGTCGTATTATTTTGCAACAATTCAGTGTCAAATAACGTCTTATAGTTATACAAGAAACATTAATCGAAAACAGATTATGACAAAAATACAACTATTAGCTACGCTGTTGGCATTTTTCATCATTGCCATGCTGGGAGCATGCAATAATGAAGACTATTCGGAACCGGATGTTTTCAAGGTAACACCTGACCTCCGCACCCGTATCAACACTGGGGTAAAAATGGCTTCCCGCACGGAAAAAAGACTGTTCAATGAGAAATTTAATTCCTTCCTCACCAAGTGCGATGAAATGGGATTGGAAAATACTCCCTATCAGTATATGGAAACGGAAGAGTACGCCGACTTGAAAAATCAAGTCTTGTCATCCTCTCCCGCTACCTGCTATCTGTTAATGGACCGCTATCTAAAGCGGAATCCCCCTTTCTTCTCTTTCATCCTGAACGATCTGATCGAAACAGCCTATCCCAATACGGCAGACGAGATTGCCAACCGGATGAAATCATCGACCACCGTACAAGAAACAATGGAGCTGTTTCCTCAAGTTTGCCTGGAGATCTGGCTGGATGAGATAGAGAAATAGTTAATCTATCTAAAAAAATAGAACCAATTATTGCATATAATATATCTTTTGCATTTATTTGTCTGACAAATAAGATTAATCACAATTATTGTCTAATATTATTGCAATGGATACATTAAAAGTACATAGTCAAACAATCACACTTGTTGACCAAGTAGAGGATAAACTTCTCAATTATTTAAAAGAAAAAGATATACGTACAGGGGATTCTATACCTAATGAATTGGAATTGGCAGCAGCCCTGGGTGTCGCTCGCAGTGTCCTTCGAGAGGCATTAAGCCGGTTAAAAATGATGGGAATGATAGAAACTCGTACGCGTCGGGGGATGATCCTAACAGAACCAACGATTCTCGGAGGAATGAAACGAGTTGTCGATCCGCGTATTTTAGGAGAAGAGGCTCTTTTCGATATTTTAGGATTCAGAATTGCTCTGGAAATAGGGATATGTAGCGATATTTTCAGAAACATTACTCCGGAAGACATTTCAGAACTGGAAGAAATTGTAAAAATGGGAATTGTCTTTGAAAATAATGAATATGCCCCAGTCAGCGAATTTACATTCCACGCTAAACTATATGAAATTACAGGAAATAAAACTATTTCCGAATTCCAAGGTATCATTCATCCCGTAATGATTTTTGTAAAAAACAAATTCAAGGATTTATTAGAACCCATTAATATCGAGATGAAAGAACAAGGACAGATAGTTACTCACGCAGATCTTCTTGATTTTCTCAAAAACAGAGATGAGTTCGGGTATCGAAGAGCTATAGAACAACATTTTGAAGTATACAAAAGATTTTTGAATAGCAGAAAATGAATAAATAACTTGTTAACTACATGTCTAATACGATCAAAATAGGAACAATTTTTCTGGCTTGTTTATTAAATTTATTTCAAGCCACAGCATTAGAAGGGAGTATCTCTTCAACTAATCCTGGATTGGAAAAAATCGAATGGGATAATTCTCTTACTCTGCCTGATTTAGACGGCAAGCCTAATATCGGAGTTGCGGGAGCTTTTTCGGGTTTTATAGGCGACAACCTAATTATTGCGGGAGGCGCAAACTTTCCTAATGCCACACCTTGGAATGGAGGGAATAAGACTTATTATAATACAATATATTACACAAACACGATCGAGCCAACTCCCAAATGGTCAGTATTAACAGAAAGTATGCCAAAAGCCTTGGCATACGGCAATTCTATAGAATTGCCTACAGGAATATTATGCATTGGAGGTTGCGATTCCACCCAATGCTATAATGATGTTTTTCAAATTCAGCTAATTGATGGACAAATAAAAATTGATACAGACTGGCCTACCTTACCTGTACCTTTAGCAAATGCAACCGCCTCTTTGCTCGGAGATAAAATATATGTGGCTGGAGGCCAAAAAAGCATGGAAAAGCCCGAAGCTACTAACCATTTTTTTGTTCTGGATCTCAACAGCCGCAATAAAGGTTGGATAGAGCTACCAGCATGGCCGGGAGAGCCTCGAGGATATGCAGTGAGTACATCTCAAAGTGACGGTTTTGATAAATGCTTTTATCTTTTTAGTGGACGTAACTATAAAGCTGACGGATACATAAAAACACTTACAGATGGCTATGTCTTCAACCCACGTTTAAATTCATGGAAAAAACTGAAACAAAGTTTTCCTGTCATGGCAGGTAATGCATTACCTTGTGGTGCAAACCATATTCTTTTTTTGGGTGGTGTACCACAATTAATTCCAGGTTCCGATGACCATCCAGGTTTTGACAATACAATCCGTCTTTACCATACCATCACCCAAAGTTTGATAAAAAAGGAGGTTGCTCCTTATCCTATCTCCGTTACAACCAATATTGCCCAAAAAGGCAATACATTTTTTATTGGGAGCGGTGAAATCAAGCCTGGTATTCGTACATCTCATATACTGAAAGGGGAAATCATCCCATTCGAAAAAAAACTGGGTATAGTTAATACAATTGTCATCATTTTATATTTTGCATCTCTTGCCTGGATTGGCTATTACTTTTCGAAGAAGCAAAAAAATACAGACGATTATTTCAAAGGAGGAGGACGACTCCCTTGGTGGGTTGTCGGATTAAGTATTTTCGGAACGAGCCTGAGCGCCATCACATTCATGTCCATCCCCGCAAAGGCTTATTCTTCCGATTGGAGCTATATGCTTGTAAACGCAGGTATATTAATGGTTGTTCCACTCATATTATATTTGTTTATTCCATTCTATCGCAAATTGAATGTTACAACTGCATACGAATATTTAGAACAGCGATTCAGTTCTTTAATTCGGGTACTTTGCAGTTTAGCCTTCATCTTATTTCAGGTTGGTCGTATGGGAATTGTCTTATTCTTACCAGCTATAGCCTTAAATGTTGTTACTGGTTTTAATATATTTCTCTGCATAGGGCTGATGGGAATATTAAGTCTTATCTATACCATGATGGGAGGTATTGAAGCCGTAGTGTGGACAGATGCTTTACAAGTTGTTATTTTATTAGGCGGTGCTATCCTGGTTGTTATCATGGCCGCATGCAATATCCCTGATGGGTTCTCAGGTATTATCAGAGAAGCATCAGTTGACAATAAATTCGACTTGGGAAGTTTAAATTTCGACTTAAGGCAATCGACATTATGGACTGTACTAATTGCGACTTTTTTTACTAATTTGACAACTTATGGAACAGACCAGACAATGGTACAACGCTATATGACTACCGAAACAGAAAAACAAGCACAGAAAAGTGTACTGACAAATGCAATTCTTACTATTCCAGCAACACTTCTTTTCTTTTTCGTAGGTACAGTATTGTATGTTTACTATAAACATAATCCAACAGATTTAAGTTTGACAATCACAGACGGAGATGCAATTCTCCCCTGGTACATCTATTCTCAACTGCCCCAAGGAGTCATAGGACTTTTAATTTCAGGGATATTTGCAGCAGCGATGTCTACCCTCAGTAGCAGTATGAATTCGGCTGCCACTGCCTATATAGTCGATATTCATAGCAAGATAGTTAAAAAAGAAGCAATAGGCAACTTACACACAGCAAAAATAGCAACCTTTTTCTTAGGTATTGCAGGAATAGCTTTTGCTTATATGATGGCAACTTGGGAAATAAAATCATTATGGGATGAATTCAATAAAATTTTAGGTATCATTTTAGGCAGCCTAGGTGGGCTCTTCCTATTAGGAATGATCACACGAAAAGCCAATGCAGCAGGAGCATTATGTGGTATTATCGGCAGTATATTTATACAACTGATCGTCATCCAACAGCAATCCGTACATCTTTTACTATATACAACTACCGGATTTGTATCATGCTTCGTTATTGGGTATATAGCAAGTTGGATTATTCCTGGCAGGGCCAAAAACATAGATCATTTAACAATATATAAAATATTCTCTAAAAAATAAAAACATGAAAAACTATCAACGTTTAAAAGGATTGATTGCGGCATCTTTCACTCCTATGGATGCCCAAGGAAAGATTAATCTTTCCGTAATCGATAAGTATGCAGATCTGATGGCTAAATCTGATATGACAGGAGTATTCGTGTGCGGCACAACCGGAGAGTCTCAATCCCTAACGACTATTGAACGTAAAAGAATTCTGGAACAATGGATCAAATCGTCAAATGGGCGGTTTAAAGTAATAGCTCATGTAGGCAGTAATTCACAAGTAGAAGCAATAGAATTAGCGCGTCATGCAGCAGAGACAGGAGCCGATGCTATTGCCGCAATGGCGCCTTGTTTCTTCAAACCGGAAACTGTCAAAGATTTGATTGACTTTTTTACTCCGATTGCCAATAGTGCTGAAGAACTACCATTCTATTATTACAATATGCCATCCATGACTGGTGTATTTTTGCCTGTTGCGACCTTCTTGGCAGAGGGTAAAAAAGTGATGCCTAATTTAGCGGGAACAAAATTCACACACAATAATCTCATGGAAATGGGTGAATGTTTAGCATTAAATGACGGTGAATTTGAAGTTCTTCACGGGTATGATGAAATTCTAATCTCAGGATTAGCATTCGGAGCAGTTGCTGGCGTTGGAAGCACCTATAACTATCTACCCGAAGTCTACCACGGCATTTTGAAAGCAGTTGAAGAAGGAGACTTCCAACATGCGAGAAAATTACAGATGAAATCAATAGAAATAGTAAAAATAATCATTAAATACGGAGGAGGTGTACGAGGAGGTAAAGCAATTATGAATTTGATCGGAATAGATTGTGGTCCATGCAGACTGCCCATTCCAGCTGTAAGCAAGGAAGAATATGATATGCTGAAAAACGATTTGCTAAAAATCGGTTTCTTATCTAAATAAAAAAGACACGGGGAATAAAACTTTGACCGGTACTTATTCCCTCGTGTCAATCTTAAAATAGCACTATTTTAAAACCAGTACAAAGATGAATAAATTAAATCATTTATGTTTACTGTTAGTCCTCTTATTATTCCCATTTATCTCAATTTCTGCTCAAGAAATGAATATTTCGGGCGTTGTTGTAGACAACGATGGACTAACTATGCCAGGTGTTTCTGTTTCTGTCAAGGGAACAACAACAGGTACTATTACCGATATTGACGGTAAATACGACCTCAATGTGCAAAAAGGGGCGACTCTTCTTTTCTCTTTTATCGGATACACAACAAAAGAAGTAAAAGTAGGAAACGAAAACATTTTGAATATCACACTTAACGCCTCTACTATAGGCTTGGATGAAGTAGTTGTAGTCGGTTATGGAACACAATCGAGAAGAACAATCACCTCTGCTATTACAAAAGTAAGTGGTGATGCATTGAAAAATGTTCCGGTAAATACTATTGGCGAAGGTTTGAAAGGCAAAATTGCCGGTGCACGCCTATACTCCAATAATAATACTCCAGGGGCTGATGCAACAATCCGCATCCGTGGTGGTTCTTCCATCAATAAAAGTAACGACCCTCTGATTTTAGTAGATGGTGTCGAACGTGCATTCTCGGGTATTAATCCAAATGACATTGAATCTATTGAAGTTTT
Organism: Parabacteroides sp.; assembly: GCF_977054455.1. Classification (NCBI taxonomy): domain Bacteria; kingdom Pseudomonadati; phylum Bacteroidota; class Bacteroidia; order Bacteroidales; family Tannerellaceae; genus Parabacteroides; species Parabacteroides sp. The sequence continues at coordinate 34,283 of NZ_CDRTCT010000018.1, forward strand.
AAAAGATGCGGCATCCACCGCAATCTATGGTTCAAGAGCATCTAATGGTGTAATTCTTATCACTACAAAAAAGGGATCTGCCAATCAAGCCCCCCGAATAACATTCGAAGCTAATTTGGCGCTACAACAAGCAGAAACATTGTATGATTTTATGAATGCCGAAGATTATATCAATACTGTTCGTCCGGCTGTAGCCTTAGGTCCCAAATCTCACTACAACTTTATGGATGGTTATTCTGCAAGTTCAGGAAATACAGAATCTTCGATCTATTCAACTCGCTACCTCAAAGAAGGGGAAAGCGTACCTGCCGGATATAAATCCATGTCGGATCCATTAGATCCGACTAAAACACTGATTTTTCAAGATAACAACTTTCAAAACGAAATCTACAAAAATGCACTGTGGCAAAACTATTACGTAGGAATTGATGGAGGAAGTGAATCTGTCAGATACAGTGCCAGTGCAGGATACACAGATGACGGGGGAGTCGCTTTAGCTACAGGTTATTCCCGTTTAAGCATGCGAAATAATCTGGATGTAAAAATCAACAGCAAATTGTCTTTTGCAATGGGTTTTGATTATTCTAAAACCAATTCATCTGAATATCCTAACCAGATGAATGTTATATCAAGAGGTTTAGCAACTCCACCGACTCAAAAGAAATATAATGAAGATGGAACACCCACAAAAGGTTATAATGCAACCTCGCCTAACCCATTGTGGTATCAATACTACAATGATCAAAGCAAAGAGGAAAAACGAATGTCTGCATTTGGAAAGTTGACATATCGTATTATTGACGGCCTGAGAGCAGACGTGCAAATGTCCACTTATAATCACCACTGGAGAAGCGACAGTTTCGAAAAAGCCAACGAATTCAGTGGTTTACGCACCACTACTGCGAAATTCGGAGAATTAAACAGAAACAAATTGGAAGCCTATGGAACATACAATAAAACAATCAAAGATCATTCTTTCTCTGTAATGGCAGGTTACTCCTATCAGAAAGATAAAAATCAATCAATGGAAGCAACCGTTACAGGCGCCAGTTCCGATAAAGTTCCGACATTAACAGCAGGTCCCAATAAAAAAGACGCAAAAAGCGATTTTACGGAGGATGTCACAATTGGCTATTTTGGCCGATTATCTTATGATTTTCAAAAGAAATATCTGTTTTCTGCCACATTTAGAGAGGATGCATCTTCCCGTTTTGCAGCAGGAAATCAATGGGGGTTTTTCCCTGGTGCTTCCGTGGGTTGGGTTATGTCTGACGAATCCTTCATGCAAAATATTAAACCTATCGATAACCTGAAATGGCGCATAAGCTATGGACAAACAGGGAATAATGCAATTGGCCTTTATGATGCTTATGGGAAATATTCAACAAATGCTAAATACGATGGAATTGCCGGAATTGTATCGTCTACTATGCCTAATTTAGGATTAACATGGGAAGTTTCTACACAGTTAGATGCAGGTTTCGATCTGTCAATGTTTAATAATCGCTTAAACATCAGCGCAGACTATTTCGACAAAAGAACTGACAATCTATTATTTAGCAAAGAATTACCAAATACTTCCGGTTTTGCCAATGTTCAAACCAACATCGGTAAAGTAAAATTCTATGGTTTCGATATCGAAATCAGTTCCACAAATATCGAAACAAAAGATTTTATTTGGACATCTAAGTTTACATGGAGCTACGTAAAAAATAAAGTTTTAAAGCTCCCTGATAATGGACGAGACAAAAACCGTATAGGAGGTATTACACTGGCAGATGGGACAGCTTTTGGTGGAACAGCAGAAGGGGAACCATTATATCGTTATTATGGTTATATGGTTGATCATATTATAGAAACACAAGAACAAGCAGACAATGCGATGTATGATAGTTCCGCAAAAGGTTATCGGCCTTCCGATGGGAAAAACATAGCCGGACGTAAAGAAATTGGTGATTACGAATGGAAAAACCGTAAAGGCAGCCAGACAAAAGATGGAAAAGATTATATTGACAGTCAAGATCAATTCTTGCTCGGTTATACAGTTCCACATTCAACCGGAGGCTTGAACAACAATTTCACCTATAAAAATTTCACTTTGAATATCTTTGTAGATTGGGCTTTAGGCCACTCCATCAACAACAATTCAGAAATGCGTTATTTCATGAATACATTTGCAAACAATTATACATTGATTGATGAAGTGAAACAATGTTGGAAACAGCCGGGCGATAATACAAAATACGCACGTTTTACAGCCAATGACCCGGATGATGGAAATGCTAATTTTAGCCGTACATCGAATGTGTTCAACTACAAAGGCGATTACCTCTGCATCCGTGAAATAAGTCTGCAATACAATGTACCGACAAATAAGCTGACAAAACTGGGTATTCAAAATTTGGCTATTACATTAGCAGGAAACAATCTGCATTACTTTACAGCTGTAAAGGGTGTTTCTCCTGAAGTGGGTGCTTCTACGACCTATAATAAGGATTATTACAATTATCCTCCTATTCGTAAATATTCCGTAGGAGTAAAAGTTACTTTCTAATCAAATGATTTCTTAAGTTATAAAAACATTTATATCATGAAAATCAAAACAATATTATCAATATTATTGGCTGGAACTCTATTTGCTTCATGCCATGGTGATCTGAATATCATCCAGAAAAGTGAAGTGTCAGCCAATTCCATGTGGCAAGATGAAGGAGATGCTACTTCTGCCATGTACGGTATGTTCAATAAATTCAGAGCTACATTCAGTACAGGTTACATTTACTGGGGAGAATACAGGACCGGTCTTTGGGCAGACGGTTTAGCCGGACAAACAGCACGTGACCAGGTATATCAAAATCAGATACCAACAAACCACGGTTATGCAAATTGGGCTGATTTATATACGACAATCAACAATGCTAATTTGATTTTAAAATACACACCGGATATTGCGTTCAATAGCGAAGATGCTAAAAACAAGATTTTAGCAAACGCATATTATGTAAGAGCATTTTGCTACTATTGGATCGGGCGTATTTGGGGAGATGCTCCCATATTGCTGGACGGCTTTGAATCGGACCAGCAAGAAGGACTTTTTCCGACTCGTCAACCAGCCGAAGATGTTTTCAAACAGGTAGGCGAAGACATCAACAATGCTTTAACCTTGATGCCGACATCTGTAGCAGACAGGAATCTGGCATCACCGGGAGCCATTAATATGCTGAAAGCAGACTACTCTTTATGGATGTATAAAGTACGAAATGCAGGAGAAACTGCACTCGACAATGCAAACACTGCAGTCCAAGCTGTTTTGAACAACTCAAATTACTCACTTGAAGAAGATTTCAGCAATATTTTTTACAACGAATTAGGCAATGAGATTATATTTGCGTGGAGTTACATTCAAGATGAATATACAGGTGGATATCCAGGAGATTATCTGGTTCCTTCTCAATATGTTTCTGTCGAAGCAATAGAAAATCCGGTAAAAGTAGGTAGCCATCAACAATGGTGCTTCTATACAGAAGATTATAAAGCTTTACTTTCAGAAAATAAAGAAGATCAAAGAACAATTGTAAGTTTCGAAACTTATTTCGATGAACCGAAAAATGCAACATTTCAATGGATCAATAAATTTGCCGGTACATGGACAAACGGAACACGTATCTTTGATTCAGATATAATCGTATACCGTTATGCTGATGCCATTCTGTTTGATGCAGAAATCAAATTAGCAAAAAATGATATGACCGGTGCGATTGCTTCACTTAACCATATAGCTGAACGGGCATACGGTAAAAAGAACTTCTATCCATCCTCCATGGCTGCCAATGACTTGAATGAAGCCATTGTAACAGAAAGAATGAAAGAATTCGCTGCCGAAGGCAAATTATGGTGGGATTTCATTCGTTTAGGAGTTGTCTTCAAAAAGGCCCCTTATCTGGTTGGACGTGAAAACGAGTTAAATATTTTATTATGGCCCGTAGCTCAGGCTTCAATTAATAAGAACCCGAATATCATACAGACTCCGGGATATGATGAATAATTGATATTTATGCATCCGTTAACACATACAACTCTTGTCGGCAACTGGGCAACTCTTTTGCTGGCAACAAATAAAAACGGAGAAATAGATTATAAACGCATGGGAGATGAAATAGATATTTTAATAGCATCATCTCCCTGCGGAATCTATTCGAATGGGACAGCAGGCGAGTTTTATACTCAAAACGAAGAAGAGTTTATAAAAACAAGCGAATTACTGGCAGAGAAATGTTCTGCTGCCAGTATTCCGTTTCAAATCGGTGTCAATCACATGAGCCCGCAAATATCTCTAAATCGATTACAAGCGGTCAAATCTCTAAATCCCGGTGCAGTTCAAGTAATCTTACCAGATTGGTTTCCGGTCACATTGGAAGAGGCTGTTATTTTTTTACAAAGGATGGAAGAAACTGCTGACGGAATTCCTATCGTCCTTTACAATCCTCCTCATGCAAAAAAGATACTTTCTCCTCATGATTGGATGTACCTAAAACAACATATACCATCTTTGATCGGCGTCAAAGTTTTTGACGGGAACCGGAATCCTGAATGGTATAAACAAATCAGAGAAAAGGTGCAAGGGTTATCTGTTTTTATTCCAGGCCATAATCTGGCAAGCGGAATACTCTCCGGAGCTCATGGAGCATATTCCAATATAGCGTGCCTGAATCCTTTTGCTGCTCAAAAATGGTATGAGCAAATAACAGCAAATAAAGATATGGCACTCGAATTGGAGAAGCGTATTCATCTGTTTATGGATAAACTGATAACTCCTTTTATCGTAAAAGATCATTTTCCAAATCATGCCTGTGATCGTTTTATGGCATTAGTAGGAAAATGGGCTGATATAGGCAGCTATTTGAGATGGCCTTATCGTTCGATACCGGAAGAATACGTTATTAAAGTAAGAGAAGAAGGCTGTCATATCATTCCAGAATTTTTCAATCAATAATCTCAAATCAACTAACAAATCATGAAGAATATAATAGTAACATGCTTTTTCGTTTTGATGCAATTGGGAATTTTAGTCCAAGCACAAACGAATACAACAACAGACATTTACCAAAAAGGGCAGGACGGATGTGCCTGCTTCCGTATTCCTGCTATCGTCCAAAGCAAAGCGGGGACCCTGCTTGCCTTTGCTGAAGCGCGAAAAAACAGTTGTTCCGATACCGGTAATATTGATTTAGTAGTGAAACGTTCCGAAGACGGAGGTAAAACTTGGAGCCACACCATTACAGTATGGGATGATGGTGATAACGTATGCGGCAACCCGTCTCCTATCGTAGACCAAGAAACAGGTCGTATCATCTTGGTCAGTTGTTGGAATTTAGGAGAGGATCACGAAAAACAAATCATCGATAAAACAAGTAAAGACAGCCGGAGAGTATATGTTCTTTATTCCGATAACGATGGCAAAAGCTGGTCAGCTCCCAAAGAAATCACATCATCCGTCAAGCACCCCGATTGGACTTGGTACGCAACAGGTCCCTGTCATGGAATCCAATTACAAGGTAAAAAAAATAAAGGTCGGTTAGTGGTTGCCGCCAACCATATGGTGGCAGGAACAAAGACATATCATTCCCAACTGATCTATTCCGATGATAAAGGCGAGACTTGGAAACTCGGAGGAATCGTCAACGAACATGGAGGAAATGAAAGTAGTGTTGTAGAATTAAGAAATGGAGACTTAATGCTAAACATGCGCAATTACAACCGGAAAGAAAGTAAAACCCGTTCGTATGCAATCAGTAAAGATGGTGGAGAAACTGTCTCCCAAATGTCATATCTTCCTGAACTGATCGAGCCTATTTGTCAAGGGAGCACACTAAATTATATGAAAAGGGGAAAAATCAGCAGCAACATTTTATTCTCCAATCCCGCCTCCACTGATAAAAGAGAAAAGATGACAATCAAACTGAGTGAAAATAATGGTGAAACCTGGCCCTATGCCTATCAAGTCTATTCAGGTCCAAGTGCTTATTCAGACCTGACCAATCTGGGAAACGGGAATATCGGACTGTTATATGAATATGGTATAAACAATCCGTATGAAAAAATCGGCTTTACAATAATACCATTCGAACAACTAAAAAAATAAAACAAATGGTATGCTTAAATTATTGATTAACTAAGAACAGGCACATGAAACAAAAGACTACTTTGGTAGCCATTGGGGCATTATTACCTTTTTGCATACAAGCAGAAAATGATGTTAAAAACGTGCTTTTCATAGCCATAGACGACTTGCGTCCGACATTGGGATGTTACGGTGATCCATACGCCGTAACTCCCAATATCGATACATTTGCGACTAAAAGTTTCCTCTTTAAAAACACATACTGCCAGCAATCTGTCAGTGGTCCTTCACGGGCATCCCTACTGACAGGATTACGCCCGGATGAAATAGGAGTTACCGATCTAAACACCCATTTCAGAGAAAAATGTCCGTATATTACCACTCTGCCACAACTTTTCAAGAATAACGGATATAAAACTATCGGTATAGGTAAAATCTATCATGGCAGTGCCCGGACACAAGATACGGTTTCCTGGACCCAAACTCCCATCTACAATTTATCTATTAAGAAAGAAGAATATACGTTGATGCAAAACAGACAAGGGAATAAAGCAACAGCAATTGAAATTGCCGATCAACCGGACACTTCCTTTCTGGATGGCAAAGTTACCGCAGAAGCTCTAAAGAGATTGGATAAATTATCCAGATCCAAGCAGCCTTTCTTTTTGGCAGTCGGGTATATCAAACCTCACCTGCCATTTAGTATGCCGAAAAAATACTGGGATATATACCGGAATAAATCCTTCATCCGAAAAGTGACAGAAGATAAACAACCAGTGCATGCTCCTGTTATTTCCTTCCACAATTGGGAAGAGTTGAGAGGTTATACCGACATACCCAAACATGGAAACCTTTCAATAGAAAAGCAGGAAGAACTTTGTAAAGCTTATTATGCATGTGTCAGTTTTATCGACTCACAAATCGGAAAATTATTGGGTAAACTCAAAGAACTCGGATTGGAGAAAAATACAATCATTGTCATTTGGGGTGACAACGGCTTCCATCTCGGAGAACAGCATCTATGGGGGAAATCCACAAATTTTGAATTGGATTGCAAAGTTCCTCTACTTATATACAGTCCAGAATATAAAGATCGCCCGAAACGAATAAACGACATTGTTGAGTTGATTGACATCTATCCGACATTGACCGACCTCTGCAGGCTAAAGTCTGCACATATATTATCCGGGCAATCCCTCCGTTTTCTGATTGAAAACAAAGCAAACTGGAAAAATCGTGCTTTCAGTCAATTTCCAAGGCCTTATAAAGCGGTAAATTCTTATAAGAACCAGACACACATGGGATACACTGTCCGGACTAAAAACTGGCGTTACACGCTGTGGTATGACAATGCGACAAACCATATTACGGACCGGGAACTTTATTGCATGAACGGTAATAATATAGAAAAAGAAAATCTAAGCGGAAAAAGCGAATATGTTGACATTGAAAATGAGCTACAGCAAATGATTGAAGATTATAAAAACATTCATAATAAATAAGAATCCATGAACAGAGCATTATTATTTACAATCCTTTCAGGCCTGTCATTATCCTGTACGGACTATACGGATAACATATCCATGACAGCAGAACATCCGGTACTCCCCGTTCTTACCATGAAGGAAGCCAACCCTGTCTTCAAAATTGAACTGATAAGACATCAAACTGGCGATAATTATTCATTACAAAAATTAGAAGTGGATCTTCATGGCACAACAGATATCGACGATATTGAAAGTGTCGGTCTTTATCATACCGATTCCAAAGGAATGATCGATACCAACAAGCCGGTTCTCCACGCAGTATCCGCATCTGAAAAAGTTGTTTTCAATACAGATATTTCAATTGATACGGACACCTTCCCTTTTTGGGTATCTTTTAAGTTGAAAGACAAAGTAGATCTCAGCCATCGCTTTAAAGCAAGCTGTTCTAAGATAGAAACAAATGAAGGAGAGATAAAAGTGCCCGTAACAGCTTCACCTGAACTTCGTGCAGGAGTAGCCGTACGCCAGCACAAGCAAGACGGCGTTCACACGTCTCGTATCCCTGGGTTAGCAACATCTACAAGAGGGACATTGTTAGCAATTTATGATGCCCGCTACGAAAGTCCACGCGATTTACAAGGGCACATGGATATCTGTCTGAATCGCAGCACAGACGGAGGACAAACCTGGCAACCTATGCAAGTAGTCCTGGACATGAAAGACTGGGGTGGATTACCTGAAAAATACAATGGAGTTAGCGATGCCAACATCCTGGTAGATGAAAACACAGGAGATATTTATGTTGCCGGCCTCTGGATGCATGGAGTATTAGATGGAAAAACAGGGAAATGGGTCCCTGGAATGACAAAAGACAGTACCCGCTGGATACACCAATGGCGTGAAAAAGGTTCTCAGCCGGGGTTTGGAGTAAAAGAAACCTGTCAGTTCCTAATTGCAAAAAGTACCGATGACGGTCAGACCTGGAATACCCCTGTAAACATAACGAAACAAACCAAACGAAAGGAATGGTGGCTATATGCCCCTGCACCGGGACACGGGATTACACTACAAGACGGAACTCTCGTCTTTCCGACACAAGGACGAGATAAAGACGGACATTCATTCTCCAATATAACCTGGAGCAAGGACGGTGGTAAAACATGGACCGCCAGCAATCCGGCTTTTACAAATGTAACAGAATGTATGGCCGTACAACTATCTGACGGAAACATCATGCTAAACATGCGTGACAACCGTAACCGGGGAAATAAAGAGGAGAACGGACGGCGTATCTGCATCACCTCCGACTTAGGGAAGACTTGGACAGAACATCCCACCTCACGAAAAGCATTAATCGAACCGACTTGTATGGGGAGCATACACAAACACACTTATCACAAAGACGGGCATAATAAATCAATCCTGCTTTTCGTTAACCCGGAATCCTATTCGGAGCGTAATCATATCACACTGAAGGTTAGCTATGACGATGGAAAGACCTGGCCTGAAAACAAGAAAATCCTATTGGATGAATATAACGGGCGCGGTTATTCCTGCATAACCTCTGTAGATGAAAACACAATCGGTATTCTATATGAAAGCAGTCAAGCCGATATGGTCTTTCAACAAATCAAATTGGAAGAATTACTGCCCTAAACAGGAAAGGCCCTTTATCCGAGGTTCGAAATCTCTTGGATACAGGGCCTTTTTATTATTCAGATATCACCTTACTCCCACTCCGGCGGTTCCTGCCCCAGCAAGTTCTTGACGAAGAAATCGTGCATTTTGTGCATTTCGAACGGGCCACCGAGACTGTGCGTCTTGCCCGGCAGGTAAAGCTGTTCGAAGTTCTTGTTCGCTTTCATCAAGGCGCTGACAACCTGCAAGGTGGAAGCCGGATCGACGTTGTCGTCCAGTTCGCCGTTGATCAGGAGCAACTTGCCTTTAAGGCGGTGAGCATTGTCGACATTGGAGGAGGCGCTGTAAGAAGCGTCGATCGGATAGCCCATCCACTGCTCGTTCCACCAGATTTTATCCATCCGGTTGTCATGGCAACCGCAAAGGGCGACCGCAACCTTATAGAAATCGTTATGGAACAGCAGAGCCGCCATCGCATTCTGGCCTCCGGCCGACCAGCCATAGATGCCGGCACGATCCAGATCCATGTACTTGTACTTCGCACCTGCCGCTTTCATCCAGGCGATACGATCCGGGAAACCGGCATCTTTCAGGTTCTTCCAGCATACATCATGGAAAGCCTTCGAGCGGTTGGATGTCCCCATCCCGTCGATCGAAACGACGATGAAGCCGAGTTCCACCAGTTTGGAGACCAGATGATGGGCCGGCTTGAAATCCTTATCCACATGCGAATCGTGCGGACCGGCATAGATAAACTCTACGACCGGATAGGATTTGGAAGCATCGAAGTGCATCGGGCGATAAATGTTCCCCCAGATATCCGTCTGTCCGTCCCGTCCTTTCGCACAGAATACTTCCGGCATCTGCCAGCCTTCCGCCTGCAACGCACTCACATCGCACTTCTGTAATCCGGCAACCACAGACGCATCCGAAGTCCGCTTCAACTGGCTGACAGGCGGCAGGTCGGGACGGGAATAGACATCGGTAAAATAAGAACGGTCGGCAGAGAAGGTCACACGGTGGTTCCCGTTCTCAGGAGTCATATCGGTAAAGCCCGTTCCGTCCAGGTTAATCCGGCAGTAATGCAGGTTGTAAGGATCTTCTCCTTTGTTGAAACCCGAAGCGGTGAAGTAGACAACCCGGTTCGCCTCATCCACGTGATCGACCTGGCGAACCACCCATTCGCCCTTCGTCACCTGTCGTTTCACCTGCCCGTTCGTGCCGTCTATCAGGTAAAGATGACGCCATCCGTCCCGCTCGGAGATCCAGAGCAGTTCTTTTCCGTCGTCGAGGTCGTATCGGTAATTGTTATAATAATAGATAAAAGTCTTTGTCTGCTCGTCCACCAGATGGCGGATAGAACCGTCGGCCGCACTCACTTCGCCAATGACATAACGCTGATGGCCGCGCTGGTTGAACTCGAACGTAAAAGCGCGGCTGTCTTCACGCCAACCGGTCAGGTTCAGATAGAACTGGTTTTCATAAGGAGCGACATTCAGTGCCACCTGCTTGCGTGCCTCCACGTCAAAAAGGACAGGCAGGTAAACCGGCAACACGTCGCCCGGCTTCGCGTAATCGCGCCATTGCAGGATCGGTTGTTTCTGGCTGGACGGACTGGATTCGATCAGCGGAATACGGCGTTCCTGCACGTCGCGCACCTTCACCGTCGCCAGCTTGCGGGAGTCGGGCGACCAGATGATCGACCAGGCATCATAGCGCAGGTTGGTCGTGCCGTCCATCGTCAGGGCAATCTCTTCTTTCGGCTTATCCTTCTCTTTCTCATCTCGGACAGGAGAGATATAGAGGTTGTTATCTTTCACATACGCTTCCCATTTCTTATCAGGCGAGACGACAAGAGCCGGAGCCTCTCCGCGGCGGTGCCAGCGATCCGGCTTCTTTTCCTCTTCCTTCAACAAGGATTCGGCCAGCCCCTTTTGCTTTTTAGAGAAGAATGCCGCCAAACCTTTCTTATCTGCGGCACGTTGCTTCTTTCCGCTCTCCGCATTGACAAGATAGTAGAAATCTCCCTCCTTCTCATGATTCTTATACCAGAAATAGTGGGAGCTGTCTATCCATTCGGGATGGATAGCGGGAGAATAAACCCGGTCGGAACATTTCAGGATCGTGTCGGCACGCTCATAATCGGCACGCGTCACCTGCGAAGCGGCGCTTTCTGCACCGAACGCCATCGCCAACAGGCACAGGCAAGAGATAAACAAAGTCGTTCGTTTCATAATAAACAGTGATTTATGATTTAATCCCAATTTTTTAATTCTTAATTTTTAATTCTTAATTTCCCAACCACCAGTCAATCATCCTCCGCGCCAAGCTCAGTTTACGCGGTATCTCCGGCAGGTTGTCTTTCGAGAAGAACGAACCGGAGCTCAACTCCTCATCCTGCAATTTGATCTCCCCGCCGGCATAATCGGCAATAAAACCGATCATCAGGTTGCTCGGATAAGGCCAGGGCTGATTGCCGAAGTAAGTGATGTCGCGGATCGTCAATCCGGTTTCCTCCCGCACTTCACGTTCCACGCACTGCTCCAACGTCTCGCCCGTTTCCAGGAAACCGGCCACAAGCCCATGAAACGTCCCCCGGAAATTACGTGCATGCACCAACAGGATTTCCTCGCCTTTCCGGATCAAGACAAGAATGGCGGGCGACACTGCCGGATAGATCTCATATCCGCAAGCGGGACACTTCTTCACGATCGGCCCCTTCTGTTCCGTCGGCGTCCCGCAAGCCGGACAGAAGCGGCTGTGCCGGTCCCAATAGAGTATCTCGTAGGCCTTCCCCGCCTGGTCATAGAAGTAGCGGTCGATATGATCGTAAGAAGCCCGAAGTCCCATCGGCAAGTAAACGTCCGTCTCTTCCAGCGGCTCGTCGGTCGAAACAGCCATCGCCATCGTCCCGTCCTGCATTTCGACCCTCTGGGGTAGAGACGCACGGCCATACGTCTCTACAGGCGATTTATCCATAAAAGGAATTGTATAGCCACCACCGGCTTTCTTTTGCAGCAAAAGTTGGTCATTGTAGAAAACATACCAATATAGAGGAGCGTTATTTGTTATTTCCATACGTCTGATTCTTTATATCGGGGACAAACATACGAAAAAAACCCCCACATTGGTATCTCTATTGTTTCCTATCGCACAAGAAAACGTATCGCATAAGTAATAAATCTTCGCCAAGTGCCTTACTATTCTATAATCAGCGGCGGCGATTACATAATCAGCACCGACGATTATAAAATCACCGCCGCTGATTATAAAACCGCCGGTTGTGATTAAAGAATTATACGGCATCTAACGATCTTTTCCTATAAGGAACAAAAAGATTTTCTTATGAGGCCCGGGAGAATAATCGTGCGTTTCCGAACTCCATCCGTGCGGACAAGCACAGTTGCAGGATTCCGGACAAGCGATAATCCACTACATATAAGAGACTTATGATTATGGCACGACTTTTGCATCACTACTCATAAACAAAACAGTTGAAAACCATGATTAAAACAGTTGCATTAGAAAAGATCTTCCGGACGGAAGAGGTGGAGACGTTGGCGCTGAACAAAGTAAGCATAGAAGTCAAAGAAGGAGAGTTCGTTGCCGTTATGGGACCTTCCGGATGCGGTAAATCTACGTTGCTGAACATCTTAGGGCTACTGGACAACCCGACTACCGGAGAATATTACCTGAACGGGATCGAAGTTTCCCAATATACGGAAGCCCAGCGGACGAAGCTGCGCAAGGGGATTATCGGTTTCGTCTTCCAGAGTTTCAATCTGATCGACGAGTTGAACGTGTACGAGAATATTGAACTACCTCTGCTTTATATGGGTGTTTCGACCACCGAACGGAAAAAGAAAGTGCAGGAAGCGATGGAACGGATGGCTATCGTGCACCGCGAAAAGCATTTCCCGCAGCAGTTGTCCGGCGGCCAGCAACAGCGTGTCGCCATTGCCCGCGCCGTAGTGGCCAACCCGAAATTGATCCTTGCCGATGAACCTACCGGTAACCTGGACAGCAAAAACGGGCAGGAAGTGATGAATCTGCTTAACGAACTGAACAAGGAAGGGACGACGATCGTCATGGTGACGCACAGCCAACACGATGCCGGATTCGCATCCCGCATCATCAACCTGTTCGACGGACAGGTGGTAACGGAGACCATGATTTAAGCCTGAAATGTTATAAAAGGGAAAGAAGAAGCCATAACGTATTAAGATATGTTATGGCTTACGAAATTGTCGTATTCCGTATGATTCCAAATCAAATAAACTTGTATATTGCCGGCACTAATCATAAATCGAATGAATATGAAACACGGACTTTACTTACTTATGTTCCTTCTTTGCTTCACTGGATTGCAGGCACAGGAACGCGTAGTCGAACAACCGGCTTTCGACGCTTGGAACTCGACGACACTGGAAATAGATAAAATCGTACTGAGCGATACCGCAACAGTCTTTTATATCGACGCTTACTACCACCCGAAATACTGGATACAGGTCGCGAAGGAAACTACCTTGCAGGCCGACGGCAAAACCTATCCGATCAAGGCAGGCGACGGCATCAACCTGAGCGAAAAGTTCTGGATGCCGGAATCGGGAGAGGCCTCTTTCCGCCTGATATTCCCGCCGTTGCCGAAAGGGACGAAAGCCGTTGACTTTTCCGAAGGAGACGTAGAAGGCGCCTACAAGATATGGAACATCCGGCTGGACGGTTCACCAGCCTACTCTTCCCTGGCAGGGAAAAAGAACCCTGTTGAAACCCCGGTACTGGAAAAGCCGGAATTCAAAAACGGCACGGCTGTACTGAAAGGACATATCGCCGACTATAAACCGGACATGAACCTGAAGGGACGCGCTTGGAATTTCAACTTGTTGAACGGGGGCACGGAAGAATATAATATTACGGTACAACCGGATGGGAACTTCACGTTGGAAGTCCCTCTGTATTATTCTACAAGCCTGAATATCTCCAGCAACTTTATGAACGGCCTGATATATCTGAAACCGGGAGAAACGACTTCCGTAGAAATCAACATGCCGGAGATTTGCCATTCACAGTCCAAAAAGCAGAAAGACAAACCGTCATTAGGCGAGAAATATTATTTCACCGGGGCTTTGGCGGCGCTTAACAACGAATCCTGCAATTCTTCCCTTCGTTTTGTATCCGTCTCCCCCAAATCCCAGGAAGACTATATGCAGATGTTTTCCGATATCAGCACGATGGATGCAAATCAGTTCAAGGCTTACTGGATGGATCGTTACCAGAAGGAAAAAGCCGTACTGGACAGCCATACGGAATTAAGCGACGCTTACCGCACGCTCCTGCATAACAGCCTGAAAAAAGACTTGGCGGAACAATTGCTTGGCATCAGCGGAATGATGGAGTACGCTTATCGTACTGTCAACCAGATTCCGCGCGACTCAGTGATACCCAAAGACAAAAAAGTGATACCGGCTATAGAATATTACGATTTCATCCCGGAGTTGATAAGCAACGATCCGTACCTGCTGTATGACGGCTCTTTCACTTATCTGATCTCCTACCTGCAATATACGAACTTCACCGGAGAAGACAGGGCCGCCGGAGAGAAAGCCCCCGATAACACCGCCGATCTCATCAAGATTATGGGGACAGACAACGGGATTCTTTTCGACCTCCTTGCCGCACAACGCCTGTCCCAACCGATAAAAGAATTCCGCCCGCTAAGCGACGAGGAGATCGCTCAGGCCGGGAAAATATCTCCGGTCATCCAGGAAGCACTCACGCAGATGAACAACAAGGTCAAGCAGACAATCGAAGAAAACAAAAAGAAATCCGGCTACACCGTCAACCGCGTGAACATCGCCGACATCCCGGCCGAGGAACTGTTCAACGCCATCACCACGCCTTACCGGGGCAAAGTCGTGTTTGTCGATTTCTGGGCGACCTGGTGCGGCCCGTGCAAAGCCGCGATGAGAGCGTCCGAACCTGTCAAGAAAGATTTCGCCGGCAAGGATATCGTCTTCCTCTACCTGGCAGGCGAGAACTCCCCGAAAGGCACTTGGGAACAGATGATACCGGATATCAAGGGCGAACATTACCGGATGACGGATGCACAATGGACGTATATCTGCAATAAATTCGGCGTGCAGGGTGTTCCTTCTTACATGATCATCGCCAAAGACGGCACGCCGACCCATTTCCAAGTCGGATTCATGGGAGCGGATAAGATGAAGGAAATGCTCATGAAGGAATTGGATAAATAAGAACTGTTACTATGTATAAAACGTTGCTTGCTCTATTGTTTTCAGGTATCGGCCTGTTGTTGCATGCTGATAATTCCTATCTCATACAGGCCCGCATACGGGATGTGAAAGACGGAACCGTATTCTTCCTGAAACAATTCAGCACGCAACGGATTATAAATGCGATGCGACTCGAAGACGGCAAATTACAGATGAAAGGCGAGCTGTTCGACACGCCCCAGCATCTCTGGCTTTGCACGACCATCAAAGATGAATTCTATTACTGCGACCTGCTGGTAGACACGGGGAAGATCGTTGTCGAAGGAAGCATCCATGATTTTCCGAACGGCTTGCATTTCGAAGGGGCTCAAACACAAATGCAATATGCCGCTTATCTGAACCGGACGCAGTCGTTTACACAACAGATCGACAGCCTGAACCACATAGCCAATCGCTTGCATAACCGGAAAACGGATGGCATAGTGTATAACAGTCATATCGTTCCGGGCACTTACAAATTAGACGTAGAGGTGGAAAGAGATAGAATCACAGCCATACGCGACTCCATCCGTTCCAAATTTATCCAGAACCACATGGACCAGTATGCCGGGCAGTTCCTGCTGACCCGTGTCATGAAAAATCTTTCGCCCGATTCCCTGAAAGCCCTTTACCGCCTCATCCCGGTCGAGATGAAGAAAACCAAATTCACACGTTTGATCAGCAACCAGATCAACCCGTATGCCGACAGCTACATCCGGGAGGCGGATGACCTGCTGCGCCAGACAAGCCACAAAGAAAAAGAAATGCACAGCTATGCGGAAGAAGCCTATAAACTCTATGCGCAAGCGGTGCAGCTCGACTCTACACGAACGGACGGCTACATCGCACTGGCATCCATGTCCGAACGCCTGCTCCCAATCAAAAATGTGGAAGCTTACGACATTGCGATCCATTACCTTCAGAAATTCATGGCAAGCGACATCCGGGCAAACGAATACGAGGCTGCTGTGAAGAAAATGGAAGACCTGCAATTCAAGAAATGGCTGAAGCAGAACGAAGAACCGGAAATGATAACCGTCAATGGCGGAAGTTTCGAAATGGGGTCCACTTATAAAGAAGACAACAACCCGCCTCACAAAGTAAAAGTAGACAGTTTCCTAATCAGCCGGTACGAGATAACGAACTACCAGTTTGCCGCCTTTCTCTCGACACTTAGTCCTGAAAAGATAAAAGACGACCCGCCTTTGTATTACCCCTGCAACTGGGGCATCCAAAACGGAAAGCCAATGCCGGGTTACGAGGCTCATCCGGCAATCTATGTCACCTGGTACGGCGCACAGGAATATTGCAAATGGGCCGGAGGACGCCTGCCGACCGAAGAAGAATGGGAATTCGCCGCACGAGGCGGCAACTACGGGAACCGCGACCATCTTTATAGCGGCGGCATGGAACTGGACAGCTTAGGTTGGTATGCCGGAAACTCCGGTGGCAAGCCGCACCGGGTAGGGACGTTAAAACCCAACGAATTAGGTTTACACGATATGAGCGGTAACGTATGGGAATGGTGCAGCGACACCCAGATAAAAGACGGCAAAGAATATGTCGCCGTCCGTGGCGGAACCTGGTTCAACGAACGCGCAATCTGCCGCCCGACCTGCCGCTATTACATCTTCCCGAACAGCAAGCATTTCAACAATGGGTTCCGGCTGGTAAAGGATTTATAATTGCCTGGCAGGAAATACGACTTTAACAGCTCTATAAATTAGGGACCATACATAATTGTAGGCTTTCAGCACATAGACATTGACACAAAGTATGAATAAAAAGCCGGCAACAAAAATGACAAAAACAGGTGATATAAATCATTATTCCCCCTCTGCATATATCCAGATTCCGATCTCTCATGTTCTATTTATTTCCTATAATCAATTGAAGGTTGCAAAGATACTTTTTCCTTTTAATAAAAAAGAGTAATATTGCATACTAAAACAAATCAATCAAATTAATGAGCAATTCCATACATTTAATCAGTCTCTTACTTCTAACTTCCGGTCTATCCATACAAGCCCAGGAAAAGAGAGCGATGACATTCGACGAGATGGTCGGATGGGAACACATATCCGAACAACGTATTTCCGATGACGGCAAATGGGTCTTCTGTAAAATGGAGCCTTGGCGGGGAGATGCCTCCATTCAGTTATACAACGGCAAAGGAGAAGAGAAAGCGACTTTCAAGCCAGCTTCGAAAGCACAATTCAGCGCTTCATCCGAATATCTGTTGGTAACAAAAGTTCCTTCCTTGGAAAAAGTAGAAGCCGAGAAGCTAAAGAAAACAGACAAGGACCAAATGCCGATGAACAGCCTTGTCATCTCCCGGCTGACAGGTAGAGAGGAGACGGTAGATTCACTCAAAACATACAAACTCTCGGAAACGGCCGATTGGCTGGCTTATCAGCGCGGAAGTAAAAAAGACTCCACTCTTTACATCCGTTCGCTCGACGGAATGCTGAAAGATTCGTTTCCGGCTGTAAGCGATTTCGGATTTGCCCAAAAAGGGAATGTACTATACATCGTATCCGATTCTGTCTTATATACCTATATTCCAGAGAAAGGGAACAGCCGGATATCCGCCGGAAGAGGAGTATTCAAAAAGATCGCTTTCAATGAAAACGGCAGCAAACTCGCCTATCTGTTCTGTGCAAACAAAGACTCCGCCTCGACCCGGAGCAGCCTGTATATAGCGGAAAACAATACCCCCGGCAAACTGATCGCGCAACGGGGGGACAAAGCCTTTCCCTCATCGTGGATAATCAGCGAAAACGGAACTCTCCATTTCTCCGAAAACTCTAATCGCCTGTTCTTCGGCACAGCCCCGGAGCCCCGGCAGAAAGACACGACCGTACTGGCCGAAAACCGGCCGGACGTACAAGTGTGGAGTTGGGACGAAAAGGTACAATACACGCAACAGTCTTTCAACAAGGCGTCCGACTTGAAACGGTCTTATACGGCAGTTTACAACATCGGTTCCGGACGTCTCTTCCAATTGGCGACCGAGGAACTTCCCTCGTTGCAAACCGCTGATGAAGGGAATGCATCACTGGCACTTCTCTCGACCTCAAAGCCATACGGCACACAAAGCATGTGGACGGCTAAAAACTTTTATGACCTTTATACGATCGACCTGGAAACCGGAGAACGACGGCAAATCAAGGAAAAGAGTCCTTCTTACATGCGTTTCTCCCCGAAAGGGAAATATACATACTGGTATCAGGAACAGGACAGTTCTTGGTACACCCGTTCCATGGCCGACGGGAAAGAATACCGCCTGACCACACCGGAGACCTTCATCGCCTGGAATGAAGATAACGACGTCCCGGACTATCCTTCCCCGTACGGAATCGCCGGTTGGACAGACGACGACCGGACGATCCTGATCCGGGACCGCTACGATATCTGGGAGTTCAGCCCGACAGCCTCCTCCTCTCCTGTCAGCCTGACCGTAAACGGCCGGAAGGAGAAGATCACCTATTCGCTGATCCAAATGGACCGGGAGAAAAGATCGTACAACCTGAACGCTCCCCAGTATCTCAACGGCTTCAACGAAGTCACCAAAGGCTTCGGGTATTATACCGCCCGTCTGAACAAACCGACCGCCCCCAAAGCACTGTTGGCCGGCGACTTCAAACTGGCCGCTCTGTCGAAAGCCAAAAACACCGATGCCGTAATCTACACGCAGGAAACATACGAGCAATATCCGGATGTCCGACTATCCGACCTCAGTTTCAAGAAATCCATCCGGCTGACAGACGGCATCCGCCAGCAGGATTCCATCATTTGGGGGACAGCCGAACTGACTTCCTGGATCTCCCTGGATGGCCGGCCTCTGGAAGGTGTCATCTACAAACCGGCCAATTTTGACCCGAACAAGAAATATCCGGTAATCGTGAATTTCTACGAGCGCAATGCCAATACATTATACAACTACCATATGCCCAGTCCCGGACGTTCTACGATCGACTATCCGTTCTACCTCAGCCACGGCTTTATCATTTTCAATCCCGATGTCCGCTTCACAGACGGCTATCCGGGTGAAAGTTGCTATAATTGCGTAATGCCGGGGATCACTTCCCTGATTGCGAAAGGGTATGTCGACGAGAAAGCGATCGGCGCACAAGGCCATAGCTGGGGAGGTTACCAGGTTGCTTATTTAGCCACCCGTACCCGGCTCTTTGCCGCAATCGAATCGGGTGCGCCGGTAGTCAATATGCTGAGTGCTTACGGCGGAATCCGTTGGGGCTCCGGCTTAAATCGTTCCATGCAATATGAACACGGGCAAAGCCGTATCGGGGGCAATATCTGGGAAATGCCGTTGCAATATATCGAAAACTCTCCCCTCTTCAATATGGATAAGGTGACTACCCCGATCCTGATCATGCATAACGATGCAGACGGGCACGTGCCCTGGTATCAGGGGATCGAATACTTCATCGCCCTCAAACGCCTCCAAAAGCCGGCGTGGTTGCTCAACTATACAGGTGAACCCCACTGGCCGACGCGTTTGGCAAACCGTCTCGATTTCCAGAAACGCATGTTCCAGTTCTTCCACCACTACCTGCAAGGCGCCCCCATGCCTAAATGGATGAGCGAAGGTGTTCCGGCCGTAGACCGGGATTTCGAGTTGGGATATTGATATCTCTTTTATATTTATTCTTAATATATTATGGATAAATATTCATATCTTTGTATATTAATTGGAATGTAAACAATGAAAATAACAGGTAACACATTAAGTTTATATGTTGATATTCCTATATCAGAAATATCCATATTCAAATATCTTGCCCATAAAATGGGATGGAAAGTTCATGTTGCTAAAGAAAATGAAGATACATTAAGTCAGGAAGAAGAAAAAAAACTATTTTTCGAAAACTCCAAACGCTCTATGGCGAAGTGCATGGAAAAATATTTATCAGAATGAAAATACACCAACGAGATATTATCGAAGTTAATTATTTATTTCCTGACGGAACAACAAAACCACATATGGCTATTGTGGTATCCAATGATGAACTTCAGGAGATAGAAGGATTCTTTTATTTGGCAATGATTTCATCTAAGAACTATAATCCACAATATACTTATCCATTGAATAATGAAATGTTAAGCAAGCCTTTATCGAGGCAAAGCTATGTCATTTGTCAACTAATAGGCGGATATACAGAACGCGATGTAGTCAAGATATGTAGCCGAATCAAGAATGACTTTTTCGTCGAAATTGTCGAGAAGATAAAACAAACGATCTTTTAAAACTCCATCTTAAATGTTGTCCGGACATTCGGAACGGACAAGACGGAAAGTTGGCCGCCATGCAATTGCATGATGCGCTGGGAAATAGGCAGGCCGATGCCGCTACCACCGGATTTGGTGGAATAGAAAGGAGTAAAGACGGCGGACAACCGTTCGGGAGGAACCCCCGGGCCGTTGTCTGTTATCGTTATAAGAAGACGTCCGGTTACCCCGGTACATGCATCGACCTTGACAATTCCATCCTTTTGTCCCTCTACCGCCTGCAATGCGTTCCGGATCAGATTGATCAATGCAAGAGTAACCAGATTGGCATCGCCATATATTTGAAGTTCCTTACCCGCCGTATCAGCCTTTCCACCGGAATAAACAATCCGTTCACTTCCCGGTTCGGCTTGTAGTAACTGTTCCAACTTAGTAAATAACGCCCGTACGGGGATTTTTTTATATTCCGGTTCCGGCAAATGCGTCAAACGATGATACGAATCGAGAAAAGCAGTCAGGCTCTTTGCCTGGCTGTTGATGACTTCAAGCTCTTCACGTTGCTGGGATAGGGAAGTACGGTCCATATATTTTAACAAATCTGCCGAAAGAGAAGCAATCGGGGTAATAGAGTTGCGAATCTCATGCGTCATCACCCGTAGGATACTATCATAATAAAGGCTTTTCTCTTCCACCTCAAGATGTTTATCCCCCAATTGCCGGAGAACATGATTCATATCGGCGTATAAAGCATTCATAAAGGGATCATCCGGATCAGCAGGGAAATGTTGCGTCGTATCCTCGTTCCGCATCGCCTCGAAAAAGACGGACAATTTATAATTAAAGTGGGTTGCCAACCGGATTATAAACAGAGTTATCAACAGGATAAACAACAGGCACACAAAGGATAATGTAAATGACAACTGTGTTATTAACAACCAGGAGCCAATGAGGGATAAAAGCACGATCAATACTACGCCCCCTACCATCTTAGCATATAACCTGCGACTATACATAGGGCAAAGGTACATTAATTACGACAAACCCACAAAAAGACAAAGAAAATACGAATCTCACGTTTATTTACGAATTAATAGTAACAAACTTGTTTTTAATAAATTAAATCGCTTTATTTGTATCGGACAATCGAACACAAATAAAATACGAACAATTAATCCGGAGATTATGAACAAGACAACGAGACTTTTAGGAAGTTTGCTTATTGCCACAATAGCAACATCCTGCGGAACGGGAGGTAAAAATCAATCCGCACAAACAAACGATCCTTTGGCCAACAGCCCGATAGTCGGTCAATATGTACAGGTAGGAACTGACAAAGTCATGTCGTGCGACCAGAAACTACTGGCCGATACCGTACGCATACCTCTCAGTTTCTTCACGGAAGAAATGGAAATCGTAAAACTGGATAACCGGGATGAGGCATTGGTCGGACAAACCGGGGTAACGATTTCAGATAATTACATCTTGGTACATGGCCGCCAGCCAAACCCATTCAAACTATTCGACCGCAAGGGGAATTTCCTGACCAACATCGGTGCGATCGGACAAGGCCCCGGCGAATACCAAATGGTGTATGATGCCAAATTGGACGAGGCAAACAACCGCATCTATATCCTGCCTTGGAATGCATCGCAACTTTTAGTGTACGACTTGCAAGGAAACGTCTTAGACCCGATTCCTCTTTGCTTACGTTGTCCGAAAGCAAAATTCGATGTCGATCTTACCGGAGGCAAGGTTTCGATAGTCCTGTTGCCTTTCAAAGGCTATGCGGCCGTTGCCTGGACACAGGATTTGAAAGGGAACAGGCTCGGCTACATAGAACCGGGACATTTGGAAGCGCCTCAGGACTTCAGTAATGAAGTGATATCAGGATTCAATATCCCCGGCGCGTTCGATGTCAATATTTTATGTATAATGCCGACTCGCGTCGATTCGCTCTATCGATATGACGGAGACAATAGCCGTTTGATCCCGACATTCACACTCAACTTTGCCAATACGGATAAAATCCCCTGGCACGGATACGGAGAATGGCCGCACCATTTCATTGGAGATTTTTCAGAACCGCCGGTTGAAGTCGCTCCCGGATCATGGACCAACGGAAAGACTTACCATTACATCGTGGACAAAAAAACAGGAAAAGGTTCTTTCTTTAAACTCTATAACGACTATTTCGGCAATTTGGAAATCGGCTATCCCAGTTATGCATTCTCCAATGGCTATTATATCCGGAATATCGAACCCGGCAACCTCATGACCGACATCGAGAACGCATTGAAAAACCAGGATATCACCGACGAGATGCGTAAAAAGTTGGCCGACCTGCAAGCCTCTATCGGTGAGAACGACAACAACATTCTCTTTTTAGCTAAGTTAAAACAATAAATGCATAAACAGATGAAAACACTTCTTCCCCTCCTATTCCTTTTCCTGTTCACAACCTGCAATAGCAAAAGTTCTCCGGTTTCCGGAGAAGGCGACAATGGACAAATGCCTTGCATCGACCTGGCCGGGAACCTGAACAACACCGTTCCCTCCCTGCCCCTGAGCGAAGCGGTGGGAAAGGTGGATATTGTCCCGTTGGAAACGACAAGTAAGTCTTTTATCCGGAGGATCGAAGATATCAAAGTAACCGCCCATGATATTTTCGTTTTCGACATAAACGAAGGTGTATTCCGGTTTGACCGGCAAGGCAAGTTTCTGAACAAAGTCGGTAAAAAGGGAGAAGGGCCGGAAGAGATCCTTTCGATATGGCAAATGATGATTAAAGAAGCGGAACAGGAAGTTTATCTCTATTCCATAACCGATAAGAACTGCATCAAAGTCTATAATTTCGACGGTTCTTTCAATAGAGTTGCTCTTCAGGGTCGAATGGAAAATGTATTTTATGGGCCAAGCAATCAGATTTTCTCTTTTAAACATCATTTCTTCCTACAACAGGTACTCCCTGTCCTATTTTTAGAAAACAAACATGAAATATGGTCGTTTGCACTCACCGACAGTTATTTCAATATCCAAAAAAAATTCTATAATCCAAGTCTGGCAGGGAAAGATGAAGAAATTATCGAGAACTGTGCTCCTCACTACGGTTGGAAGAAATACTGGTCGGAAGGCAGGACTGCCATAGACACCTATAACCAGCAACTTGTCATGAAATATGCGGGAGTAGACACCCTCTATCGATACAACGAAAGCAATCAGAATTTCGAACCGCACTACACGCTTTTTTCAGGCGAACAACCTCCTTTCGATATGGCACATGTATGGGTTAAAGATGCGGCATTCTTTAAATATCTATGGGTCTATGACTTCTATGACACCCAAAAGTATTTATATCTCCTTGCCGGTAAGTCCAATGTCATCCACACGTTTCGATATGATAAGGAAAACGGGGAGGTTAGGGTTTCGAAAAAAGAAAGCGCCATCATTGAAAGGCCTTTCCCCGGCTCCCCCAACTTTGTCTTCCGCGAACTAAAGAAGCGGTTCGAATTGCAGAACGACCTTTCCGGCGGAATCGTTTTCACGGTTGACTACAAATCACAAGGCAAGTATTGGATCGATGAATGTAATCCTTCCGATTTGCTGGAGCAGATCGACCCGGACGAACTGAAAAAAGAAGAAGTAAAAGACAAACCGGCACGCGACAAGCTCGTCCAAATGCTAAGCAAAGTTACGGAAGAGGATAATCCGGTCCTCTTCATTGCCACTCTGAAATAAATCATTACATTCGCTACAAATACAGATTCAAGATGAAAAAGCACCTTTTTGCCATAGGCATCCTATCCGTTTTACTGATAACGACCGGATGCAAGCAGACGGAAGAAAAAGCACGGCACATCCCGGCCGCCCCACAGATGGAAGCCCGGATAGACCGTTCCGAACCCGTAAAAATCGTAGATGTGGAACAAGCCTACGAAAATCCCGCCCCGTTGAAGTTGAGCCAGATCGCCTCCTCGATCGAATACTATACCGTCGGAGATGCCCGGTTCACCGTCACCCAGGCGATCGAGTTGCCGGACAGCAATGCCTTTATCACTTTCAACAACCCGCGCATCTATTACCGCAAACAAGGCATTCCGAGCAAACGATACGGTTTCAAGGCGTTGGCCTATAAATGGAACAACGAGATGAACGGACAGAACATGTTCTACGACAAGAAAACCACCCGCATGTATGTCGCCCTCAGCGGGAAGACACAGGAGACGCGGAGAACCGGGACGGACAGCGTCCCCTGCATCAGCGTCTTGCCGCCATTGGACACGATGCTGACGATCCAAAGCTACATCTTCCCCGAAAGTCCCATCGAGAAATATCCGCTCGGCCGGCGCGACGACAAATTGTTGGGTTTCTCCTCCACCGGCTACACCCTGTGCCATTACAGAGATACGTTGGGGGAACCGGACGGGATCACGACGTTCAACCTCCAGGGCGATACGCTCTGCAAGTTCCGGTTGAAAGACGGGGAACCGGCCCCGCGCACGTTGACCGACAACATTCCGTTCTTCCATACGTCCTATTGGAACACCGGGCAGGACCGGATGACCTTCATGATGCCCTATTGCGACACCGTCTACCAGCTGCGTGACCCGCAAACCGTCGCCCCGCTCTACGCCATCCGTTACGGGAAGCAAGGACTTGACCTGAAAGAGATGAAGGAGGCTAACATCCCGAACGGCAAAATATGGTTGAAAACCTTTTATGAGAATCCCAAAGGGCTGTTCATGGGGCTTTACCAAAAAGGAGAACGGAAGATCGCGGATTGGATCGGTTGGGAATACACCTACAAGCCGACCTTGACCCACCAGGCGGTCTACCTGAAAGAAGAAGGACGGACGGTCATGCTTCCGGCCGACAAAAACAGGGGCTTCATCAACGACCTGGACGACGGGCTGCCTTTCTGGCCGGACGGACAGACGGATGATTGCCTGTACATGCTCCGCACCGTCACCGAGATGCGCGAACTGGTGAAACGCACCGGCTCGCCCAAGCAAAAGAAACTGCTCGAACTACTGGACAACCCGAAGGTGCCCGAACGCGATTATGTGATGATCATCGTACGATAGAGCATCGCTACAAACCGTATTTCCGCATCTTGTTATATAGCGTCTGCCGGCTGATATCCAACCGTTGGGCACAAAGAGTCAGGTTGCCGTTATTCTCGCGCAACACTTCCCGGATGAACTGCTTCTCCATCTCCTCCAACGTCACCGGCCGAGATGCGGAAGCCGTTTTTCCGATATGCGGATCGTCCGCCCCGGGCGAAGGCGAGCCGGCCGGCAAGACAGCCTGCCCCTTCCGCCTCCGCCGGAAAGCCTCTTGCAAAACCGCCACCAACTGATCGTTATCCCAAGGTTTGACAACAAAATCGGCCGCTCCCCTTTTCAAGGCGGAAACGGCCAGTTCGATATCCCCGAAAGCCGTGACCAAGACCACCTGAGGCGGGTCGGGGCGGTCGACGATACGCTCCAACCAGAACAACCCTTCGCTTCCATCCTGCCGTCCGATTCCGAAATTCATATCCAACAAGACGATATCGACATCATTTTCACGCAACAGAGCCGGCAAAAGCGTCGGGACGGAAACTCCCACCACCGTTTTGAACTCGCGTGCCAAAATCACCTTCAACGTTTTCAGCACCGCTTCGTTATCATCCACAAGGATTATTTTCCCATCCAGCATAGTTTCATTTTTTTTCTGATTACAAAATTATTATTTTCTGCCAAGAAATCCGCAATCAGATGCAAGTGTAATTTGTTTCCCACAATGTCGCATATCTTTTCGGCAATGCCGTATATATTCTTGACGTTGCCGTGTATATTCTCGACATTGTCGAAAACAAATTACACTTGCATAAAAACAAAAATGCCCTTTCATCCGATGACGATCCCATTGTCCAATAATTAGACAAATTTCCGGTTTCCCCGAAGAAAAAAGAACGATCTTTTGCGGCATCCACAGAAAGGGGATAGCTTTGATCCGTATTAAAAGCAAAAGTCATGAAAGCCGTAGCACTCAAACTGGTCCTCCGTAGTTGGTGGCGTAATAAAACGTTTTCCATCATTTCGATTGTCAGCCTGGCGATCGGGATTGCCTGCACGAATCTGTTGGCCGCCTTCGTCATCTATGAATTCAACATCGAGGCGGATAATCCGAACAAGAAGAAAATCGTCTATATGGCACAGGATTCGCCGTTGAAATCGGGAGAGATCGTTTCGTATGTGGACGGCTCTATCCCTGTCCAGCTAAAAGAAAAATACACGGAAGTGGAAGATTACCTGCGCTTCAGCTCGATCGATTGCAACTCCGTCACCATTGGTGACAAACAATACGAACCGGTTTTGATCACCACCGCAGATACCACTTTTGCCCATTTCTTCAGGTATGAAGTGCTATACGGCGACCTGCATGACGCCCTTTCCGCCCCTGGCAAAGCCGCATTAAGCGAATCGTGCGCCCGGAAACTGTTCGGAAAGACAAACCCCGTAGGAAAGATCGTCCAAATAGACCTGGCGGACGGTGGCATGCGGTATGAGGACGAAACGACACCCCTTTCCCGTCCTTTCCAAATTGCCGCCGTATTGAAAGAATATCCCCAGTCCTACCTCAAGTTCGACATGCTTACCGGTATCGGGCAGGATTATTACGGTGGAGGAGTCACCCTCCTGAAAGTCTCCCCCACGTTCGACAAAGAACAATTCGCCCAAAAGATAAAAGCGGACGGAGTCCCTACCCTGCAACAGGAGAAAGGGCGTTACTATTTCTACACCTTGCAGGAATCCTATTTCCAGCACTACACGCAGGAGTCGATTCCTTATGTCGCCCGTTCCCAACAAACGTTGCTGCTCATCGGGCTGATATCCGCCTTGCTGATCCTGCTGATCGCCTGCTCCAACTATATCAACCTCAGCTTTTCCCGGGTTCTTCAACAGATACGGATCATACACACGCAGAAGCTGATGGGAGCCACGCAAGCGGAGATGAACTACCAATTGTTCCTGGACACATTCCTCACGGTCGGCATCGCCTTCCTGCTCTCGTTGCTGATCGCCCACGACCTGATCCCCGTTTTCAACCGGATCATGTCCGGAAGGATCACCACCGGATTTTTCCTGAACAGGCAGGTGCTACCCGTTATCTGCGGACTGATCCTGATCCTGTCCGTTATCCCCGCTTGCTACATGAGCCGGAAAATCGCGAACCTGACGGATAGCAACTACCGCCTGTTCTTCACCGGAAACAAAAAAAGAAGGATCGTCACCGCCCTCTCCGTCATGCAGTATATCATCTCCATCGGACTGGTGATCGGAACACTCACCATCCATGCGCAATTGAAACTGACGCAAAAGAAAGGGGAATGCTACCGCAACCTGATCGAAATCGGAAGCTGGAAAGGGGGGAACCTGGATGCCAGCACATTCGCGGCAGAGCTGAAGAACAGACCGGAAATAGCTTCGGTCACACGTGCCGGCGGCTCCATCCTCTTCGCCTGGCTCCAACAGATCACGATCGAAAACAAGGACGGATCAGAGTCTTACTACTCGTCCGTCCAATATATGGGTGAAGAAAACCTCCTGCAAACCCTGGGCCTGCAAATACTCCAGGGGGTGACTCCTCAGGAAGCGATGCGGAAATATGACCGGCCGGTCTATATAAACCGGAGATATGCGGACATCCTGATCCCTGCCGGCGAAAACCCTGTCGGGCAACCGGTCAGCCGGTACGACAAGTTTTCCTACGGTGATCAGGCAAACGACCCGCAACAAGCCTGCACGATCTGCGGAATCGTCAGCGATCACTATATCAACACGCTGGAAGAGGAAACGATGCCGTCCCTGGTCTACCTCAACAATGCCGGTGCAAAGAATTACCGGATACTCTATGTCAAGCTGAATGAAAAACAGAAAAAGAAGGGGCTGGAAACGATACGGGAAGTGTGGGAAAAAGTAAATCCGGGCGAATACTTCACCTACATAGATGTATATGACGTATTCATGCAACGCAACCGGAGGACGACCGATATGGGTAACCTGCTCTTGATGTATTCGGTCATCAGCCTCTTACTGACCTGCTTCGGCCTGTTCGGAATGGCTTTGTACGCGACCGAGCAACGGACGAAAGAGATCGGCATCCGGAAGGTGAACGGGGCCAGTACCCGAAGCATCCTGTTCCTGCTGATCCGGCAATTCATCACATGGATAGCGGCAGCATTCGTGATCGCAACGCCGCTTGCCTGGGTGCTGCTGAACCGTTGGCTGGAAAGTTTCGCCAACCGGGTGAGCATCTCCCCGCTCTATTTCTTGCTGGGCGGCGTTATCGTCCTGGCCATCACATTGCTGACGGTAGGCTGGCATAGTTACCGGGCCGCCTCGAACAACCCGGTAAGGAGTCTAAGGAGTGAATAAAGGGGAAATTATCCGTTCACCCGCTTATAGTCGGCCAGGAAAGCCGCCAGGCCGCTATCGGTGAGCGGGTGTTTCAACAAGCCTTTGATGGCGGAGAGCGGGCAGGTCGCCACATCGGCGCCGGCTTCCACGCATTGCATGATATGTTGGGTGGAACGGATGGAAGCCGCCAGGACCTGCGTCTCGTAATCGTAGTAATCGTACATCTCGACGATCTTGCGCACCAGTTCGATCCCGTCACTCGCGATATCGTCCAAACGGCCGACAAAGGGAGAGACATAGGTCGCACCCGCTTTGGCCGCCAGCAATGCCTGTCCCGGAGAAAAGACGAGCGTACAATTCGTGCGGATGCCTTTGCCTGAAAAATACTTGATCGCCTTGATCCCGGCTTCGATGCAAGGGACCTTCACTACGATATGCGGGTTCAGTCCGGCCAGCTCCTCACCTTCCCGGATCATGCCTTCGTAGTCCGTGGCAATCACTTCGGCGCTCACATCGCCGTCTACCATTTCGCAGATCTCGATGTAATGCTTACGCTGGTTTTCCACTCCCTTAATGCCTTCCTTCGCCATCAAAGAGGGGTTGGTGGTAACGCCGTCGAGCACACCCAACTCGTTTGCTTCCCGGATCTGATCCAGATTAGCCGTGTCAATAAAGAATTTCATCGCCTGTTTTTATTTAAGTAATTATTATGGTATAACAAGCGGAACCGCATGATAGTTCAGGCATTTCCATTGACGTTCAGAACTCGAAGCGCACGCCGGCTCCGACGCCTATCAAGGTCGTGTTCTCGGTGCGATAGCTCACCGGCTGGTTGTTGTCGAAATAATAAGAATAACGGGGTTCCAGGTACAAGCTCCAATCCCGGTAGAAACGGTATGCAAGGCCGATAGAAAGGTTCAACGACCATTGCAGGCCGCCAATGCCGGAACGGCAGGTAGCCGATTCAGATCCGTGCAAGCCATACGCTTCCACATGATAAACGGAACGCAGGCCTTTTTCCACCATAAAGCCGCCGGAGAGATACACGTTCCAATCCGGATGGTCCCATAGCTTGACCACCAGGTTGACCGGAATACCCAAATAGTGAAGCCCCAATGTTGCACGGCGGCCGGCCATCCGCCCCTCGTTCATCTTCGAGTACAAATAGGTATAGACCAGACCGCTTTCCAAGCCGATACGGTCGTTCAGATTCTTGCGGACCATTAACCCGAACGACAAGGGCGGCGCACAATCCACATGCGAGAAAGTCTCCGGGCCGCCATTCACATCCGGATCCGGCTTCTCATCTACAGACGGTCCGGGAGGAAGAGGCAAGCCGGGTTGAGGATCATTGACCACTTCGTCTTGAGGACTGTTATCCAACTCCATACCCAACGAAAAATGTCCGCCCGTTCCCATACTGGCCCCGATCTGCCATTTGCCGTCTTTTGCTTTTGGCCGGTCCGCCCTCGCAATCAGATTGCCGGCACGGTGTTTTTCCGGTTCCGGCCCTCGATGCCGTACGCCGGGAGTTTCCACCTCCGGTTGTGCGACCTCCGCCTTATCCGGGAGTTCGACTTCTTCCACCTCGACCCGGATTTCCTCGTAGGCAACCATCCGTCCCCGCGCTTGAGGCGGGATCGCAAAGGAGTTGCCTTTTTCCGGTTGTTGCTTTTCAATATCCTTTTTCTCAGGATTCGTCCTTTCGGCCACCTGTTCGTTCTTTTGCGATCCCGCGTCAAACGCGGGAACAGGATCGGAGTCGGGTTGGTACAAGCGTATCACGAGCAACAAGGCAAGTACCGCGGCAACGGCGCTTATCCAGCCCCCGATCCGCCAGGCGGAAGGACGCGGACGTCCGGCCACCTCCGCCTCGATCCGCTCCCAGCATCCCGCATCGACGGGCAACCGGTGATCTTCCAGCTTCTGCTTGACCTTCAAACTGAACAGGTCTAATTGCTTATTATGTTCTGTTTCTGCTGACATTGTCCTGCGCTATTAAAGATTGAACCATTTCCTGTAATGCTTTCCTTGCCCGCGTAAACTGGGAGCGGGAAGTGATCTCCTGGATATGAAGCATAGCCGCTATTTCCTTATGCGTATATCCTTCGATGGCATACAGGTTGAAGACGGTCCGGTAGCCGTTGGGCAACCGGGAGATGCACTCCAACAGCTCGTCGGCCGACAAGCGGTCCAGCACGGAAGCATCCACATCTTCAACCTGTTCTCCATATTCATCAATCGGGGCACTCGACCGGAGAGCATCGTATTTACGGAGGTATTCGAGCGCCGTCGTCACAAAAATCCTTCGGACCCAGGCACCGAACGGGCCTGTCGCCGAATAGGTCTGTATCTTGGTGAATACTTTGATAAATCCATCCTGGAGCAAGTCGCGGGCCACCTCTCTGTCGCGGACGTAACGGGCGCATACGCTCATCATGGCAGGTGCGTACAACTCGTATAATTCCTTACGAGCCGATGCTTCGCCACGCTTACATCCGTCGATTAACAGTTGTTCTTCCATAAATACTTGCTACTCTCTGATTATATGATGAAACAGGTTTCCGGATAGTTGCACCTATCTTCATTATTTATACACAAATATCTAAATTTATTTTTATCTTCGCAGAAATTAAATGAGTTGTTGTATGAAGCGGGGAATAAGTTTAATCATCTTGTTGTTGTGCGCATTATGTATGCAGGCACAATCCGACCTGACCTGGATCAGAACCAGAGAAGGCAAAATGGTGGCAGTGCCCAAACGGGCGGTTTTCGACTTGAACCTGCCCAAACTCGCATACAAAAGTTACACGCCATCGGACAGGCAACTGATCGAAGCCAAGCTGCGTGAATTCATACCCGACTTTCCGGTCCGATCCGCCTATAAACAGGAGCGCCCGATGGACATGATTATTTCATCCGCCGCCTATCAGCCATTTTTCAATCCGTACACACCGATGCTGAGACGCGTTTCGCCTATGGCATTGGACTTCCACGAAGTCTCGGTCGTTCCCGTCAGCGAACAAGTGGACTTTATCACAAGCGGGCAACAATACACATGGCCCGGCGTCGGCGGCCTTACCCGGATCAATACGGAACTGCTATGGACACACGGCCGGTTCTCCCTGTCGGGAGGCGCTTTCGGCGGACGCTACTTCACTCCGTTCAATCCTTCCCCCCAATTCATGGGCGGGTTCAATGCGATGGCCGGCTACGATGTGACCGATTGGATGACGGTCAAAGGCTGGGGACAATATACGTTTTACGACCACAACGAAAGAAACAACCCGCATATGCTGATGAACCCGTTCTACAACCATACAAACGTAGGCGGAGCATTCGAATTCAAGGTGAACGATAGCGGCTTCAGGGTCGGGGTAGGGATCAACTACGAATACAATCCGATCCGTGGAAAGATGGAACGCCAGTTTATGTTCTACCCGGCAGGCAAGATCGGGACGTTCCGGATCGGTAACTGAACGTAAGGGGTTCGAGGAAGCCGAAAAAGCGGGCATTCCCGTCCGGCTGACAAAAATAAGCGATACGGAAACATTACGGGAACGATCCGATAATCTCTCTTTCGTCCCACTCATAGATACATTCGGTCGCGCTTCCCAGCACTCCCGCTCCCCCTTCTACGTTGGAAGGGAGGCGGATCGGTTCGGCAAAGCCGGATGACGCGAGATCGCCTGTAAAAGAGCCGGTCCGAAGTTCCTGCAATGTCTTCAGATAGTCATAGTAATCCTTCGAGATGGCTTGTAGATAAAAACGGAACGTTTTAGGATAAAGGATCGACAGGTCTTCCTTATTCAGATAAAGAGTATGGCCATACGATCCGAGAGGAAGGTGTATGGTATAAGTCCTTCCGTCTATCAACTCGTCGGAAAAAGCCCCCCAATAGTCGTCCGAAGTAGCTCCCGTACCGAAAATATAATCGAAAGCGGTCACCTCGTTCTTGAACAACGGCTCTTCGGAAAAACGGATGTATGAAGAAGTCCAATAAACGGTATCACCCTCATTTATTTCGATGCCGTCACATCCGCCTCCATATCCATATCTGCCATGCCAGAATTCTTTTCCATAAATCAGATAATAATTGCCGACATCCGGCACATCTTCAATCGTCAGTTCAAACGTATAATCGACATCATACAAACGGACCGAATCATCCTCCATTATAAATGATTTCTGCGCCAGCAACCGACAATTGGCAACCGGCATAGGCGGCGGAAGTTCCGAAACTACGGCTATGTCAGGATAGCCGGGGGCCGAAGCCGTGATACGGATACGGTCACCTGCAGAAGGAGAATAGCCCGCCTCATAAGAACCGGACTGATCCTTTCCGGCAGGAGCGACAAATGCCAACTGTTCATGCAAAACGTCGTTCACATATAATTTCACATCTGCACCCGGGATCGTCAGGTTCGGTTTTCCATCCGTATAAAACCAGGTACGGGAAAGATTTGCACGTACCGGTTCACCGGCTTTTACGACTCCGTTCAGCACTAACTTCGGATCGGGCTTGAGAGAATCGAGGTCAACGATTTGTTCGCAGCCCTGAAAGAAAGCTGCCCCCAAAAGCAGGAACGGGAATATCTTGTTCGTCTTCATCTTCATTTAAAATTTATAGGTATAACTGACAGACGGGATTATCGGTAAAAAACTATATTGCTTAAACACGGGATACGACTTCATTTCAACCGGATCATACTCGTCCGTCTTTTCTATCATAAAAGGGTTCATCCGGCAATAAGCATTGTAGAGGCTGACATTCCAGATCCCCATACGTCCCTTTTTCTTCGGGCGATAAATATTGATTCCCAAATCAAGACGGTGATAGGCCGGAAGCTGGTAATTGTTGCGATCGCCATAAAGGTCGAACTCCTCTTGCCCCGAACTGCTATAATACGGGTCTTTGGACGGCGGGTTCAGCCCCTCGTAGTTTTCGGTCGAGAGCGTGGTATAGTTACCGGACGTAAAGGTCCAGGCGGCCGAAAGTTCCACGCGCTCCGAGAGTTTATGCATGACGACAATATTCAACTTATGCCGGTTGTCGTAGCGGGAAGGGAACCGGCGTCCTTCGTTCAGCTCGTCAAACCGGCGGTCCGACCAGGCAAGGGAATATCCGATCCAGCCGGTCGTACGTCCAGCAGGCTTCCTCACCATCCATTCCACCCCATAGGAACGTCCTTTTCCGGCAGCCAACTTCCGGTCCCAGGCGATCGACGAGGGGACCAGGCTGTGCCCGTCCTTATATTCGAGCAGATTGCGGCTGTCCTTATAATATCCTTCCATCGAAAAATCCAGTTCCTTCCAATTGTAATAGGCGCCCAACGAATACTGGTCGCTGATCAACGGCTTCAGGTTGCGGGTGACAGGCATCCACGAATCGGTCGGCAAATTGAGGAAACTATTGCTGATAAGATGCACATATTGATTCATCCTCGAATAGGAAGCCTTCAAACTAAGGTCTTTGCCAAGCAGCCAGCGCAGAGAGACACGCGGCTCCACACCGGTATAGGTCTTCCGGTCGATATTGAAAAGGCTCAAACGGACTCCGGCGTTCAGGCGGAGCGCAGGCGTCAATGTCCAATCGTCTTCTGCAAACGCCGACAACTCGTGCGCCAGCAATTTCTCGTTGCTGAACACTTTGCCGATCTGCATGGAATCAGGTTGATCGCTCTCCTCCGTCAGGAAACGGTTATATTCGGGACGGAAATCATGCCGGACATAATCGCCTCCGAAACGGATATGATGGTTGGACACCGGCTGATAGTCGAACGACGTGCGGACACCGAAATCATTGATGCCGGAAGCGCTGACCGTTTCATCGAAACTCAAGGAGTAGGCTTCGTTATTATAATCCCACTCCTTCTCTTCTTCGCGGTAGGATATTTTCGCATTATAACGGGTATAGAAACCGGCAATCTTACCGAACAGGCGGTTATTGAACGCATACGTCCAACCGGCGGAAGCGACGAGATTCCCCCAGCGCATGGAAACATGCGTTTTATCCAGATAGCTACTGATAGAACCATCCTTTCCCGGCTTGTCTTCACTTGTGGCCTTCAACACATCGTTACCATTGTAAATGCTGACGAAGAGACGGCTCCGGTCGTTGACACGGTGGTCCACGCGGGCATTCAAATCATGAAAGGCGTAACGAAAATTGATGTCGTAACTCTTATCTTTTTTCACGGCATTGAAGATCGCCAGTGCCGGCGCGGTAATCACATCGAACCAAGTACGGCGCAGAGCGATCGAGAAAGAAGTACGGTCTTTGACGATCGGGCCTTCCAAGCTCAGGTTCCCCGCAATCAACCCGAGCGACGCGCTACCATGATATTCCTTCATATTCCCCTCCTTCGTCTGCACATCGACAACTGACGAAAGGCGGCCGCCGTAACGGGCGGGAAAGCCCGCCTTATAAAAATCCATACTTTTGACCGCTTCGCCGTTAAAAGCGGAAAATATTCCTCCCAAATGATTAAGCTGGTAAACCGGGTTGCCGTCTATCAGAAACAGGTTCTCATCGGCATTTCCCCCGCGCACGTATAAGCCGGAGACGCCTTCTGTCCCCATCGACACACCCGGCGTCAACTGCAATGTCCGGATAATATCCGCCTCGCCCAGCAAGGCGGGAGTGGCGCGGATCGTTGCCTGGTTTACCTCCAAAGCCCCCATCTGCACATTGTGGACGGGCGAACGCAACGAACGCTCATTGCCGGTCACCACCACTTCGCCGATCGAAGCATTCGTCTGTAAGAACAAGGTGAGCATCGTATCGCGTTCCAACGCGGGAAAGCCGAGTTTGCGGTTTTCATACCCGATATAGGATACCGAGATCCGGAGCGAATCATCGGAGGCAGGTATCGTAAGACTGAAAAAACCGAAAGCATTCGTTGCGATCCCTAACCGGCTGCCGATATCATACACAGAAGCCCCGACCAGGGATTCTGCGGAAGTCTTATCCCGCACAAAACCGCTGATCGTGACCTGCCTGGGTTTGCGTTTCAGAACGACGATGTTTCCTGTCCTCTTGTACACGAGCGGATAACCGGCAAAAAGTCGTGCCAGGCAATCGTCCAATGCTGCATCTTCCACTTTGAAACTCGTCTTCCGAAACTCTTTCAACAAAGATGATTCATACGAAAAAGTCACTCCGGCCTGTTTCTCGATCTCTGCCAGGATCTCTTTCAAAGAAACGTCCCGCATGTTCAATGTAACCGTTCGAACCTCATCTCCACCGTTTACCTCTGCCGACAACTTCTCCGATATCAAAAAACAACTCAAACACACAAAAGCACAGGCAAACCATCCTCTCAAAATTAACTTCTTCATCTTATCTTCATTGACTTTTCATCCTTAAGACAGGAAAAACGGAAAAACCCCTATCCTATCCGGGAAAATTTTAAAATCAATCATAAACGACAAACGGATTCCAGTAAGGTTCCTCCTCCCGGCAAGGCATCGTGAAGCGGCGGTGATAAAGCTGGTAACCGGCAACGATACCGAAGCCGTCTTTCACATTCGTATAGGTGGCCGAGGGTTCGACCAGCCCATCCAGATAAGCATCGCCCAACGAGATGGAAAAGTTCTGTACAACCGTCAGGTAATGGTAATAATCTTCCGAAACAGCCAGCAACCGGACATCATAATGTACGGTCGTCACAACCGAATCGCCCGCATACGAATAGTCGACGGGATAAAAAGACGAACGGACGGTATATTCGTTTCCGTCAAACATGTCATCGGTAAACGTGCCCCGGCAGGTCTTCCCGTTCAACTGGTCTATAGCCGGATTCGTAACGGTTGTGCGGAACACCGGGTCTTCATAGACCAAGCCCAGGGAAGAATATAAATCATAATCCGTATGATACATGGAACTGACGACTATCACACTGTCCCCTTTCTGATATTCCGTAATCTTCTCCACCATCAAACGATAATAATTCCGTTTATCCGGCTCATCCCGGAAGCGAATGTATAAACGAAGAGAAGGATATTCATATCCCTGGTAGCCGAACTTGAAAAAGCGGACCGTATCGACCGAAAGTACTTCTATCGGATCAGGAATAAGCGTTTCCCCTTCTATAGGATCGAATCCCGGTGCAGCCGCTTCCAGCCGCAGGCGGTCTCCGGAAGCGACACGGCATCCGGGTAAAGCATATTGCCCCGTATACCGGTCATTTTCTATGGGTTGCATCGTTCCTTGCAGACGGTCGTTCACATAGACCCGGATTGTCCCGTCCGTAATACCGTCGTCCGTAATCGTGTCCAATATAAACCAGCTTTTCGACAGGAAAGCCGTCACATCCTCATCCGGCGAGACAGATGAATTAAGCACCAGGAGCGGAGGCACAGACGGCAGTTCCAACACCACATCGCGGGTACAGGCGGCAAGCAAAAGCAAGTATAACAAAAACAGGCAATTCTTCATGACTTCAGAATTTAAAGGTATAAGAGACGGAAGGGACGAAGAGGAACAACAAGGTCTGCTCCAATACGACCTCACGCCCGCTTTCATTTTGATAAGTCCGGGGACGGACGGTAAACGGATTCGGCTTAAAATAAGCATTGCACAGGCTCAGGTTCCAGATCCCCATACGCCCGTTCTTTTTGTAACGATAGAAATTAGCTCCCAAGTCCAAGCGATGGTAAGGTGACAACTGGTAGTTATTCCGGGAACTGGCACTCGCACCTCCCGTCCATTCGAAAGCCTGTCCGTGCCTGTCATCCGTCAAATCCGGCGATGGACGGTAATTCACATCCTGTATGGTGATATGGTTACCCGATTTATACATCCAGGCGGCCGTCAGCTCTACCTTTTTGGATAAGCGGTAGGAGGCCACAACATCGATCTTATGCCGGTTGTCGTACCTGGAAGGGAAACGTTGCCCTTTATTGACCGTTCCGTCCGGGAACCAGCGGTCGGACCAGGAAAGCGTATAACCGATCCAGCCGTTGAAACGTCCGGCTTTCTTCCGAACCATCAGTTCCATCCCATAGGAACGTCCTTTTCCCACTCCTACCCGGTCTTCCCAACCGGCAAAAGCAGACAAGGCGGGACCGTTATCCTTATATTCCACCAGATTATTCATCCGTTTATAATAACCTTCCGCCGAGAAATCCAAACCTTGATAGTGCCAGGCCAGGCCGCCCGTCACCTGATGGGCATTCATCGGGCGGATATTTCCCGTCACCGGAACCCAGATGTCCGTCGGCTGGCTGATATAACTGTTGGACAACCGGTGGATATACTGGTTCATCTTCGTGTAGGATATTTTAGCCGACACCCTCCGTCCCAACAAATAACGCGCAGAGAAACGGGGTTGAAGGGACTGGTAAGTCTTCCCCTCCACATGGAAAAGCGTAAAACGCAGGCCGGCATTCACCCGGAGCCGGTCGGTGAGCGACATCTCGTCTTCCGCATACGCCGAAACCTCATGTCCATGGATCAGTGAATGCGAAAAGACGGTGTTGTTCATCTGCGTAATGACCGAATCCTTATACCAGGAACTCATATTGCTCTGTTCAGGACGAAAAATATGAAACAGATAATCCCCTCCCATCCGGATACGGTGGTCCACATTCGGACGATAGTCAAAAGAGGCCCGCAGGCTTACATCTTCCATCGCCGAACGGTAATGCCCCTCCTGGAAGTAGAGCTGTCCGCCCAAATCCTGGGATGAGACAAACGTATTCTGTTTCTGGATAATATGAGAGCGATACCGGGTATAGCCGGCCGTAAAAGTGGCAAACATTTTTTTATTGATCAGGTAGTTCCAGCCGGCAGAACCGATCAGGTTCCCCCAACGCCAGCAAAAATCCCAGTCTTGTCCATGCATGTCTTTCGCTTCTTCCCCATTCCGGTAGCTGTCGCTTCCCATATAAAAACTGAGATACGCACGGCTCCGGTCTGTAAAAGAATAATCGACTTTTGCATTCATATCGTAAAAATGATATCCTCCTTTTACCTTCGTATCGGATTTCTTATTGAAAGCAGTCATTATCGGCCAGGTTATCAACTCCATCCAGGTACGGCGCACAGAGACGTTAAACGACGACCGGTCCTTGATGATCGGCCCTTCCAGATTAGCACGTGCTGCCAGCAGACCGACCGAAATATTCCCATGATACTCTTTCCGGTTTCCTTCGTTCGTACGAACGTCTATAACGGAAGAAAGTCTCCCGCCGTACTCCGCCGGAAAACTTCCTTTATAAAAAGTGGCATTCTTTATCGCATCCGGATTGAAAGCCGAAAAGAAGCCTAAGACATGATCCGTATGGTAAATCGGGTTTCCGTCCAGCAGGAACAAGT
Organism: Parabacteroides sp.; assembly: GCF_977054455.1. Lineage (NCBI taxonomy): Bacteria > Pseudomonadati > Bacteroidota > Bacteroidia > Bacteroidales > Tannerellaceae > Parabacteroides > Parabacteroides sp. The sequence continues at coordinate 73,777 of NZ_CDRTCT010000018.1, forward strand.
TATCGTCGCCATCCCCTCCCCGCACGAACAGGCCGCTCATCCCCTCCGTACCGACTGTCGTACCCGGCAGGCGTTGCAAAGTCTTGACAACATCCGCTTCTCCTAATAAAGCCGGCAAGGACTTCACCCGGCTCGCCGAAATATCCGATACGCCGATCCGGCTTTTCAGGACTTCCGACCGGGGAGAAATTCCCCTGACCACCACCTCTCCCAGTGTGCCGGCTTGTTTCAGGGACAGGTCGATCATCGTGTCCCGTGTCAACTCGAAGGTGACGGTACAACGTTCATACCCGACATAAGAGGAAGTCAGCACCACTTTCCCCGGCGGCAACGTTATGCTGTAAAACCCGTAATTGTTGGAAACAGACCCTTTCTTAGAAACCCGGTCTATGACTGTCGCCGAAATCAAGCTCTCGTAGGAAGCGGAATCGCGCACAAAGCCGCTGATCGTATACAACTTGGGCTTTCGTTTCAGGATCACATACTGCCCTGTCATCCGATAGACAACCGACAGAGGATCGAATAACCGTTTGAGGCAATAGGAAAGAGATTCGTCATGCACTTTCAGAGACACTTTTTGGTACTCTTTCAACATAGACGATTCATAAGAAAAAAATATCCCGGTCTGCCTCTCTATTTCCAGCAGGATATCCTGCAACGGAACCTGCCGCATATCCAACGTAACAGTCGGAGTCGGATCAGCCGGAAGAGGCAAAGGCTCTTTTGCACGGATCAGCGGGCAACACAAGCAAATCCCGAAGACAAACAGGTAAACACGATACATATATTATTCTTATTTTTCAGCCTGAGACACCAGCCGGATGTCCAATGTCTGATTGATAACCATCAGTACTTCATCAAGAGGCAGGTCATTGAATGTGGCTGTCAACCGGGAATCCGGCGAACCCGTCTTATTCGTGATCTTCACATGATAATAATCCCCCAGGTCTTCGATCACCTTTTCCAAAGGCGTATCATTGAAACGCAGTTGTTTCGTTTTCCACGAAAGATCATTCGGTTTTTCTTCCGTTCCGATATTTATTTCTTTCTTCTCATCCGAATAAGAAGCAGACATTCCGGCTGTCAGGATAGCCGGTTCCAAAGCTTCTCCAGCAGCAAAACGGACTTTCCCGGTTACGACATTGACCTGCGTAACGCCCGGTTGCTCGTTTACTTGGAAACTGGTTCCCAACACCGTCACTTCCGTCAGAGCCGTATGAACGGAAAAGGGGCGTGCCTCATTCCTCTTCACTTGGAAAAAAACTTTCCCTGTCATTTCCACAACACGCCTTTCCTTTCCATATTTCTTCACATCATACCGGAGTGTCGAATTTCCGGCCATCGAGACCAGCGTACTATCCGGCAGATAAACATCTTTCAACTGTCCCGATGCAGTAACGACAGATACCCATTCGGGATTATTCCGATCTTTCATATAAAAAGTACCGAATCCAATAAGCAAGAGCACAACAGAAGCTGCCGCCATCCAGTAACGGCGGAAAGCGACCTGGCGGCGGATTCCTTGCCGGGCGGCAAACCGCTCCCAGGCCTTATCCTCATCCAGGCTTCCCTCTTTGTAGCGCCGGGCTACAAAACGAAGGCGTTTTTCAAATCTATCATCTTGCTCGTTATTCATCATTCTAATTGACAATTGATAATCGACAACGGACAATCGCTATAAAACCCTCCATTGTCTATTTTCCTAATTTAAATTTATACCCGACAGACAAGCTGAAGGTATGGTATTTCAAGTCGACCGAATCATACTGATACTCTTTGCCCAAAGAGGCATCGTATCCGACGTTCATCACACAGGAACCTATTTCCAATCCTACCTGAAACGATAGTCCCCAGTCGAAAGTGTTATCGTGTGTCCAACTTTCATGGCTAAAGCCTTGCCCCAACCATCCGCCGCCATACACGTTACCACCATAATAATAGGAGCCAGAACCATAACTTCCATAACCATAACCGTCACTATCACCCGGCGTATATTCGTTATACTTGCCTATATTTTTATCCCCCAACGAATAAGCGACATAAGGACCGGCAGCCAGATTCAACCGTACATTATCCGCTAAACGGAATGATAAATTCGCCATCAACGGAACCTGCAAAAAATGCCGATTCGTCTTATAATAACTCTCATTAAAAGTGGGCTTCGATTGATTGTCTGTCATCGGGTAAATACTCCCAAACGAAATCGTATGTCTCGAATATCCCCGCTGGGTGTAATACAAACCCGATTTCAATGAAAAACGATCCGGTTTGACGGCAAACTCCACACCAACTCCCATTTTCCAACGAGCATTCCAAGCCGGTTTCTGTTCGTTGACATAGAAATTTCCACCTCTCTTGACAGCCGTCATCCCAATTTCCGGCGTCAGCGACCATTGCTGCGCACTCACCGATGCCACACTCATCATCAACATCACAAATAATACGAATTTCTTCATTTCCCTTTTTGCATTAGTGATACATAAACATTTTAACCTTTCTATCACTAAGACAGGAAATTTGAAAAAACCCCTATTCACTCAAGAAAAAAAGAAACAATAAATCCGCACGGCAGTTTCCCGCAAAGTCTTTAACGCTTTTCCGATCTGGTTTTCAACTGTTTTAATAGAAATATGCAACTCCTCCGCGATCTCCTGATATTTCAATCCGTCCCGCTTGGAAAGCAGAAATATCTTCTTCCGTTCGGCTGGCAGCTCGTCGATAGCCGCCCAAAGGCGTGCATCCCGTTCCGATTGATATATCTGTTCCTCTTCCGACAGGTCCTCCATATCGGCAATGCATTCTGTCGTTTGTAACGTATCGGAAGATTGGGCGATAAGCGTAAGGGAACGGTTCCGTACCGCCTGATAAAGATAGGATTTAAAGTTCGCAATTACCAGATTATGGCTGTTTTTATCCCACACATCGGCGAAGGCCTGCTGCACGACATCCTCGGCATCTTCCGTTTTTTCGGTAAAACGGAGTGCAAACAGGCACAGGGGTCTATAAAGCTCCTTGAAAATACGTTCAAACTCTCCCGCAGATATTGCCGCCATACATTTGTTACTTGTCTCTATTCACTGCAAAGTAAAGTAGTTTTCCATTTAATAATCCGATTTTCAGGTTCTTTATTATGTTTTTAATAAATTATATCGCACAATATCATCCTCATAGACACATAAAAAAGACACGAATTACACCGACTTCACGATTTTCATTCATCCGTGAGTTCCGTGTAATCCGTGCCCCAAATATAGAAAGCCGGAATATGCTTATCCTCTGAATCCGATAATCTCGCGCACTTCCCGCAATGTTTTTGCAGCGCTCTCGCTTGCTTTTTCGGCACCCATGCGGGCTACTTTCGCCAAATAGTCTTCGTTGGAACGGATATCCAGGATACGTTCGCGAATCGGGGCGCAGAAAGTATTGATGTCTTCCGCCAATTGCTTTTTCAAATCTCCGTAACGGATCTCGCAATTGTTATATTTCTCATTGAAAAAATCGAAAGTATCTTTTGATGATACGATTTCCATCATAGTGAACAAGTTGGCAATCGGTTCGGGCTTCACGCTGTTCGGTTCCGTCGGACCGGCATCCGTCACGGCTTTCATCACCTTCTTCTTGATTGTCTTTTCATCGTCGATCAGGTAGATCGCATTTCCTTCGCTCTTCCCCATCTTGCCGGACCCGTCCAGTCCGGGCACTTTGATCGCCTTACTGGAATAATAGAAAGAAGCGGGTTCCGGGAAACATTCGACTCCGTAAGTGGCATTGAAACGGCGGGCAAAACGGCGGGCCATCTCCATATTCTGTTCCTGGTCTTTTCCTACCGGCACCTTCACCGCCTTATGGATAATGATATCGGCTGCCATCAAGGTCGGATAGGTCAGCAAACCGGCGCTTACGCTATGTTTGTTGCTTTCGTTGAAGATTTCCCTTTCCACATCACCTTCCGTGGTGTTGACACGGTCGATGTGCAACTGCTGACGAGCCTTGTCCTTGAAAGAAGTAGTACGCATCAACTCGCCGATTCCCGCATTCATATTCAGATACAGATACAGTTCGGGAATTTCGCGCACATCACTCTGCAGGTAGATGGTCGCTTTTTCCGGATCGATGCCGCAAGCCAGATATTCGGCCAGGATTGTCTTTACACTGTTACGGATGTTATCGGGATGCGGATGCGTAGTCAACGAGTGCCAGTCTGCAATAAAGAAAAAGCAATTATACTCATTTTGCATTTGCAAAAATCCTTTGACTGCTCCGAAGTAATTCCCCAGATGCAAATTACCCGTTGGGCGAATGCCGCTTACTACTGTTTCCATTTTCTTTCTTAATTATTTATATCAAATGGCGACAAAGATAATAATTATTTTGACAGATTCCGAATCTTTATGTCTCCGGCGAATCCAATTTCGAACCGCAATATTTACAATATCCTGCTTCCTCTTCATGTCCGGTCCGATGGCAATGCGGACATTCCAGCCTGCTTCTTTTACGTTGTTCCCCAACCATTGTGGCAGACACAATGCCCGTCGGGACCGCGATAATCGTATAACCGATCAACATCACGATCGCCGACAGGAAACGTCCGACGGGTGTCACCGGCGTTATGTCTCCGTAGCCGACAGTCGTCATCGTCACGATCGCCCAATAGATGCTGTTCGGAATATTATCGAACTGCGTACCGGGCCGGTTTCCTTCCACCATATACATAACCGTACCGATCGAAGTCACCAGGATCAAGACAAAAAAGAAAAACACGAATATCTTCGGAGCACTGATCCGGAGCGACTTCAATAGCATATTACCTTCTTTCAGGAAGTTAAACAGTTTAAAGACACGGAAAACACGGATCAGCCGGAACGCACGGATCACAAGCAGGTAACGCGTTCCGGCAAAGAAAAAGCCCAGATAGACCGGCAATGTCGACAACAGATCCACAATCCCGAAAAAGCTGAAAATATACTTTTTGGGCTTTGGCGAGCAATAAATACGAACCAGGTACTCAAAAGTAAAGAAAGCCGTAAACACATACTCCAATATCCGTAGCCCCAACGTATAATGGTATGAAAAAGACCGTATGCTCTCCAATACCACCACCAACACGCTTGCGATAATAAACCCGATCAGGCAGGTGTCGAACAGTTTACCCATCGGAGTATCCGATTCGAATATAATGATATACAGCTTCTTCTTCAACTTCTCATCATGAAGAAAAGCATCCACACGCTCCCGTATTTTCGAAAAAAATGCCATAATCCGAATCTTTACTCTACTAAAACAGTAGAAGTTTATTAATGTTACAAAAATAGTAAAAACAAAAATCAATAAAAGGGAGGAACACTCAAAACGAAGCGTCGTCCACATGCCGCAGGCTCTCTATTTAGCGGGCATTCAGTCATTTCAATCGGGCAGGCTTGGCTATACGAAGAAACATTACTATCTTTGTTGTATTACGAACTGAATACACAGTTCAGATAGATAAAAAGAATAGTTATGAGCAATAAAATTTATCCCATAGGCATACAAAACTTCGAAAAACTTCGTACCGGCGGTTATTTCTATATCGATAAAACCGAACTTATCTATCGCATCATTAAAACCGGCAGCTACTATTTCCTGAGCCGCCCGCGCCGCTTCGGGAAAAGCCTGCTCATATCTACCATCGAAGCCTATTTCCAAGGCAAGAAAGAATTGTTCGAAGGACTTGCCATGGAAAAACTGGAAAAAGACTGGATCGAGCACCCGATCCTGCATTTAGACCTGAATGCAAAAAAATTCGATACGGAAGACGACTTGCTCCGGCTGATAGACCGCCAGTTTCTCATCTATGAACAGAAATACGGTTCTGCCCAATCAGACGAAACGATAGATGACCGCTTTGTCACACTCATCCGGAAAGCCTATGAAAAGACAGGCCGCAAAGTGGTAATCCTGATAGACGAATATGATAAACCTTTACTGCAAACCATAGAGGATGACGTTTTACAAAAAGAGTATCGTGAAACCTTAAAAGCATTCTATGGAGTAATGAAATCGATGGACGGCTATATTCAGTTCGCCATGCTGACAGGAGTGACAAAATTTGGAAAAATCAGCGTATTCAGCGATCTGAACAACCTGGACGACATTTCCATGCGCGAACCCTACGTAAACATCTGCGGAATTTCCGAGCAAGAGATACACGACAACTTGGAAGAAGAACTTCATGAGCTGGCAGACATACAGGGCATGACATACGAAGAAACCTGCGCCAAACTCAAAGAGTATTATGACGGTTATCATTTTGCAGAAAATACCATCGGCATATACAACCCGTTCAGCCTGCTCAACACATTTAAATACAACAAGTTCAGCAATTATTGGTTCGAGACCGGAACTCCTTCCTATCTGGTTGAGCTATTAAAGCGAAGCCATTATGATCTGGAGCGCATGGCAAACGAAGAGACCAGTTCGGATGTACTGAATAGCATTTATGCAGATTCGTCAAGCCCCATTCCGGTAATCTATCAAAGCGGGTATCTGACTATCAAAAGTTATGATGAAAGATTCGGGATTTATCAGTTAGGCTTCCCTAACTACGAAGTGGAAGAAGGGTTTGTACGATACCTGATGCCTTTTTATACGAATGTCAATAAGGTAGAATCTCCTTTTGAAATTCAAAAATTTGTCCGTGAAATAGAGTTAGGACAACCCGATGCGTTTCTCCGGCGCCTGCAAAGTTTCTTTGCAGATACGCCATACGAATTGGCTCGCCAACTGGAATTGCATTACCAGAATGTTCTCTTTATCGTTTTCAAACTGGTCGGTTTTTATACGCAAGTCGAATATCATACAAGTATGGGACGTGTCGACTTGGTTTTGAAAACGAAGGATTACATCTACGTGATGGAATTCAAATTGGAAGGCACTGCCGAAGAAGCGCTGAAGCAGATCAACGAAAAGCAGTATGCACTTCCATTCGCTACCGACCCACGAAAATTATTCAAGATCGGAATAAATTTCAGTAACAGGTTGAGGAATATTGAAGAGTGGATTATTGAAGAGTGATTTTTTAATAAAAAAGAATAGTTATGAGCAATAAAATTTATCCGATAGGAGTACAGAACTTCGAAAAGCTTCGGACCGGCGGTTATTTCTATATCGATAAAACCGAACTTATCTATCGTATCATTAAAACCGGTAGCTACTATTTCCTGAGCCGTCCACGCCGCTTCGGGAAAAGCCTGCTCATATCTACTATCGAAGCCTATTTTCAAGGCAAGAAAGAACTGTTTGAAGGACTTGCCATGGAAAAATTGGAAAAGGACTGGATCGAGCACCCGATCCTGCACATGGACCTGAATATCGAGAAATACGATTGCCAGGAAAGTCTCGATAATATGCTTGAAAAAACATTGGCCGGTTGGGAAAGCCTTTATGGGGCCAATCCATCCGAACGTTCTTTTTCTCTCCGTTTTGCAGGAGTCATCGAACGAGCCAACAAGCAGACAGGACAACGCGTCGTTATCCTTGTGGACGAATACGACAAACCGATGTTACAAGCTATTGGCAATGAAGAGCTCCAACAATCATTCCGCAACACCCTGAAACCTTTCTACGGAGTTTTGAAAACGATGGACGGCAACATCAAATTCGGTATGCTGACCGGCGTAACCAAATTCGGAAAGGTAAGCGTGTTCAGCGACTTGAACAACCTGGACGATATTTCCATGCGCGAACCTTATGTCGATCTATGCGGGCTTTCCGAACAAGAGATACATGACAATCTGGAAGAAGAACTTCATGAACTCGCAAAGGCGCAAAAAATAACTTATCAAGAAGCATGCGACAAACTTAAAGATTATTACGATGGCTATCACTTTGTCGAAAACACCATCGGGATTTATAATCCCTTCAGCCTGCTCCACACATTCAAATATAATAAATTCGGAAACTATTGGTTCGAAACCGGCACGCCGTCTTATTTGGTTGAACTGCTGAAGCGAAGCCATTACGATCTGGAGCGCATGGCAAACGAAGAAACCAATGCGGATGTACTGAACAGCATTTATGCAGACTCATTGAACCCTATTCCGGTAATCTATCAAAGCGGGTATCTGACTATCAAAAGTTATGATGAAAGATTCGGGATTTATCAGTTAGGCTTCCCTAACCACGAAGTGGAAGAAGGGTTTGTACGATACCTGATGCCTTTTTATACGAATGTCAATAAGGTAGAATCTCCTTTTGAAATTCAAAAATTTGTCCGTGAAATAGAGTTAGGACAACCCGATGCGTTTCTCCGGCGCCTGCAAAGTTTCTTTGCAGATACGCCATACGAATTGGCTCGCCAACTGGAATTGCATTACCAGAATGTTCTCTTTATCGTTTTCAAACTGGTCGGTTTTTATACGCAAGTCGAATATCATACAAGTATGGGACGTGTCGACTTGGTTTTGAAAACGAAGGATTACATCTACGTGATGGAATTCAAATTGGAAGGCACTGCCGAAGAAGCGCTGAAGCAGATCAACGAAAAGCAGTATGCACTTCCATTCGCTACCGACCCACGAAAATTATTCAAGATCGGAATAAATTTCAGTAACAGGTTGAGGAATATTGAAGAGTGGATTATTGAAGAGTGATTTTTTAATAAAAAAGAATAGTTATGAGCAATAAAATTTATCCGATAGGAGTACAGAACTTCGAAAAGCTTCGGACCGGCGGTTATTTCTATATCGATAAAACCGAACTTATCTATCGTATCATTAAAACCGGTAGCTACTATTTCCTGAGCCGTCCACGCCGCTTCGGGAAAAGCCTGCTCATATCTACTATCGAAGCCTATTTTCAAGGCAAGAAAGAACTGTTTGAAGGACTTGCCATGGAAAAATTGGAAAAGGACTGGATCGAGCACCCGATCCTGCACATGGACCTGAATATCGAGAAATACGATTGCCAGGAAAGTCTCGATAATATGCTTGAAAAAACATTGGCCGGTTGGGAAAGCCTTTATGGGGCCAATCCATCCGAACGTTCTTTTTCTCTCCGTTTTGCAGGAGTCATCGAACGAGCCAACAAGCAGACAGGACAACGCGTCGTTATCCTTGTGGACGAATACGACAAACCGATGTTACAAGCTATTGGCAATGAAGAGCTCCAACAATCATTCCGCAACACCCTGAAACCTTTCTACGGAGTTTTGAAAACGATGGACGGCAACATCAAATTCGGTATGCTGACCGGCGTAACCAAATTCGGAAAGGTAAGCGTGTTCAGCGACTTGAACAACCTGGACGATATTTCCATGCGCGAACCTTATGTCGATCTATGCGGGCTTTCCGAACAAGAGATACATGACAATCTGGAAGAAGAACTTCATGAACTCGCAAAGGCGCAAAAAATAACTTATCAAGAAGCATGCGACAAACTTAAAGATTATTACGATGGCTATCACTTTGTCGAAAACACCATCGGGATTTATAATCCCTTCAGCCTGCTCCACACATTCAAATATAATAAATTCGGAAACTATTGGTTCGAAACCGGCACGCCGTCTTATTTGGTTGAACTGCTGAAGCGAAGCCATTACGATCTGGAGCGCATGGCAAACGAAGAAACCAATGCGGATGTACTGAACAGCATTTATGCAGACTCATTGAACCCTATTCCGGTAATCTATCAAAGCGGGTATCTGACTATCAAAAGTTATGATGAAGAATTCGGTATCTACCGGTTAGGTTTCCCTAATCGGGAAGTGGAAGAAGGATTTGTACGATACCTGATGCCATTCTATACAAGTATAAACAAGATAGAATCTCCCTTCGAAATACAGAAATTCGTCAGTGAAATCCGCAAAGGACAATCCGATGCGTTCCTCAGGCGCCTGCAAAGCTTCTTTGCCGATACGCCATACGAATTGGCTCGCCAACTGGAATTACATTATCAGAATGTCCTCTTTATCGTTTTCAAACTGGCCGGTTTTTATACGCAAGTCGAATATCATACAAGTATGGGACGTGTCGACTTGGTTTTGAAAACGAATGACTACATCTACGTGATGGAATTCAAATTGGAAGGCACCGCTCAGGAAGCATTAAAACAGATCAACGAAAAGCAGTATGCCCTTCCATTCGCTACCGACCCACGGAAATTATTCAAGATCGGAATAAATTTCAGTAACAGGTTGCGGAATATAGAGGAGTGGATTATTGAAGAATAATACGAAACTCCTCGACTACCTCCATTTAATAACAAACAAAAAAGGCTGGAAATCACCTGATGTCAAAGGAAAAGCATCCTACTCAAGGACACGCTGACTAATAAGAATTAAAATACAGACAACAGGATTTCCTCCCTTATTATAAAATAATTGGACTATGAATACTAAAATATTCTCCATTTCGATAACAACGGTAAATTCGTATCAGCTCTAAACAAGCAAGGACAAGGGCCGGAAGAATATCCACGAATCGAAGATTTCGACGTATATAAAACAGACTACCTGACAAAGGTACAAGGCAGGCAACATATTTCAACCGAATTTTCGTATGGAACAACTCTTTCCTGTATTTCTGATACAGAAAGTGATAACAGCCTGTTGCTTTACATTACCCCTGACCGGCTTTCTGAATATGGTAAAGAGGTCAGCGACAAATTCGGCAATACAATCACAGGGGATATGGAAGACAATCCATACATCCTGGAGTTTTTCGAATAAGATTATTTTACAATAAGGCATCGGGTTGTCCCAACTCTATTTCACGGACAAATTTTTGAATTTCAAAAGGAGATTCTACCTTATTGACATTCGTATAAAAAGGCATCAGGTATCGTACAAACCCTTCTTCCACTTCCCGATTGGGGAAGCCTAACTGATAAATCCCGAATCTTTCGTCATAACCTTTGATCGTCAGGTAGCCGCTCTGGTAAATAATACTCTTTGAGCTTGGCGCAAGTTGCCTCGTATGTCATGTTTTGGAGTTTTGCCAATTCATGAAGCTCTTCTTCCAAATTATCATGTATCTCCTGCTCGGACACGCCGCATAGATCAACATAAGGTTCACGCATGGAGATATCATCCAGGTTGTTCAAGTCGCTGAATACGCTTATTTTTCCAAATTTGGTCACACCCGTCAGCATGGCAAACTGGATATAGCCATCCATTGATTTCAAAACCCCATAGAAAGCTTTTAGGATATTACGGTAAGCCTCCTGCAATTCCGCACTCCCGATTGCCCGAAGCAGCGGTTTGTCATATTCGTCCACAAGGACCACTACCCGCCGGCCGGTTTTTTTATACGCATAGCGAATCACTTGGTAAAAGCGTTCTTCCGGTTTACGGTCACTATACGGACTGCCATACGTTTGTTCCCAAATTTCAAGATGTTTGTTCAATTCTTCGACAAGAGACTCCGGCCTGTCGTATTGGCGGGCATTCAAATCCAAATGCAGGATCGGATATTGCGACCATTCTTTCTCTAACCGCTCTATCGCCAAACCTTCGAACAACTCTTTCTTGCCTTGAAAATAGGCTTCGAGCGTTGACATGAGCAGGCTTTTCCCGAAGCGGCGCGGACGGCTCAGGAAATAGTAACGTCCCGACTTGACAAGACGATAGATAAACTCGGTTTTATCGATATAAAAATAACCGTCTTGGCGGAGACTCTCAAAGTTTTGTACACCTATCGGATAAATTTTATTGCTCATGGCTGTCCTTTCATGATTATTGGAGCCGTACATTCAACTCGCAATACAACAAAGATAGTAATTTCCTGTTTTTCCGGCTATGTTTCTCATAAAAACAAAAAGATTACGATTCCATCCCTTATTGTATAGTTTGTCTTACTACCCATTAGTCCAAATCGAAACTCTACCGCATCTATTTTGATTTTCTACCCCATATTTTTCAATTTACCCGCAGGGGTAATATTTTTTAAGAAACATAGTATTCTATAAGACACTGGAATACAAGCCAATATCAAAAAGTCCTGTTTAACCGGGGGATATTGTATGCTTTAACATATATCTAAATATAAAAAATCCTGTTTCCCAGGCCTTTTCAGGATGGCGTCTCGGATAAGGAGAATGAATTTTTAATATTCAGCCGATAACACAAACCTGAAATATTTTCCTAACACATCTTTACAAAAAACGAAGTAACCGACAAGACAAAAACACAACCAACACTGTTAAAATCAGCATTACTAAAAGAATAATAATTGGCCTGTTCTTTTTCATCTCCGCTTCATTTATAAAACAAAAATAGTAAAAATAAGCAATCAGAATCAGTACCCCGGAAACATTTCGGAAATATTTAGCGGAAACATTAAAGTGTTTCCAAATTCATGAGCTGTTTTTAAACTTTATGGATTACTTTTGTAGAAAGTAGAAAAAATACAGTCATGAAATTAATTATCATATTATTGTTGTTTCCCTTCGTCACATGGGGACAAAATTTATTTCCATCTAAAGGTGTTCGCCGTACAACAACCCCTAACAATGGAAAGTTCGTAGATAGTCCGTCTTTCAATAGTGAAAGTAGAACTATCAGTAATAAAGCGACTAAAGAAAAAACCAACTACAAAATCTACACAAAGGAATACGTTGATCAAAAACACATACCGGATGAATTTGAACTGACTGAATTTGCTAATCCGGCAAAAGGAAGCACTGTGTCTTGGATATTAACTCCGGATACATCAAATTGTCGACATGTGAAAATTTTCTCTTTTTATAGATCCGGTTCCATGTCTCTTCGAGAAAAAGTAACAGCTGATTTGAACAAATATTTCGACTATAAGTTTTTCGACTATACCAAAGAGATGATTTACAATAAAGAGATTCCGTTATTGATTATATATGAAGCAGATATAAAAGACAGGATCAAACAAAAAACATTAAAATCCTTTTTGCATGACGGGAAATTGGATCCGAATGAAAAAGATCTCATCACGTCAAAGTTAAATCGTTACATAATAGTATATTATATAGCCAATTAAAAAATAAAGGTCATGAAAATTGTAAAATTTATCAGTATATGTGTCTTTATTGCGTTTTGTTCTTGTAACAACAAAAAGGTTTATGAGAATTGCATATCTTTCAAATTAACGGATTTCTTGGATAAAGGCGAGATTAAAGGTATTGATCTTCAATTTTCTAAAGAGGTAATGCGTCCAACAGCACTGCACATAGAAGATTCAATCCTTATTCTAAAAGAAGATATGGACGAACATATATTGCACATGTATAATGTTAATACAGGAGAGAAAGTTAACACATCTATTTCTTTTGGAAATGGCCCTGGAGAATTTCTTCATATACAACAAATACAATCATTTGACAGCCTATTATGGTTATCTGATACACAAAGACCATTCATATCTGCTTATCGTAAAAAAGACATCTTATTTTCAGATACTATATCCCCAACAGCAATAAAAGAAGTTATGCTGCCTGATCTTTTTGGGAATATCGTTATTTTACCCAATCACCATTTTATGACAACAGCTTATAATAATGCTCAAAAGCGTTTATCATTCTACGACTCAGAAGGCAAATTTATAGAAACAAAGGGTGAATACCCTGAATATGGAGAAAAATTGACTCCTTTTGAAAAAATAGAAGGGCTTTCCTGCTATGCTACCCTGTCTCCAGATAAAAATGGAATCTTCCTTTTCTATAAACAAACAGATTTAATAGAGCTATATGATATATATGGAAATTTGAAAAAAAGAATACAAGGTCCTGATTTGTTTTTTCCTGTAATCAAACAGACTACTCAAGATGAATCAGTTCATGTTAATTCTGTTTCAGGGCAATCACGAGATGCATATTTTTCACCTTTATCCATAAATGGGAGAGTGTATGTTTTATACTCTGGGATCTATTTTAATCGTGAAAACCACAAATATCTAAAAGATCAACTTTTTGTATTTGACGATAAAGGAAATCCTCTACAACGATATACATTGGATTCGCCTATTTTTACCTTTACAATCAACCCTATGACAAATAAATTGTATGGGCTAAGTGATAATCCAGAATTTCATGTGATAGAATATCAATTATAGTTAAAGAGAAATACGGGAATGTATATTTTTTTTCAATCGATCAATAATACTATTTACAAGTCTGTTGAAGGTGGAAATATGAAAACGTTAAAGATTTTTTCGACAATTTGCATAAGAGATCTTATGCCTATGGTATTTCGTTTTATAAGGGTTAATAACTAATAAAGAAGGAGGTGATGACAAAAGTAGTAAATTTGGAGAAAATAACAAAAGGGTTGGGAATCGCCGCAGCAGCAGGCTGGAACTACCAGCAAAACAAACAGAGTGTAGAACTGTCTGACTTGGCGTTGGAGAATATCGAGGCACTGGCAGATCCTGAAATAGAAGTTGGTGTACCTTGCATCATGACTTCTCAAACATGTTACGAAATTAATGATGACTTAGGTCACACAGTCATTCCAGGTTACAAATAATTCATTATTAACTTTACAAGGAGTTCTTAGAACTCCTTGCTTCTAATTATCTGACACATGAAAACGATAAGTACTAAAATATTCATATTGGCAATTATATTCACTATTTCTTGTAGTCATAAAGAAAAAGATCCTAAAGAACACTTCAAGAAGGTGTTTAATATAGAATCAAACAAATTAAATGTAGATACTTATAAAATAAACTCATTTGGCAGAATAATTCCATTCGAAGACCAGCAAATTCTCATTAAAGAAAATTACATGGGAGAATCCTTATTAGACCAAATATATTATACAAAAGACAGTATTCGTTCTTTTGCCCAAATTGGTTCAGGTCCAGATGAATATATTATGCTTCGCTTAATGCAAAAAACAAATAGTAAAAGCATTAAGATGTTAGATATCCAAAAAAAACAGATCATAACAAAAGATTTAAACGGAAATACATCTAATATACTGAATTTACAACAGATGCCATTAGCTGCCATACAGATAAATGACAAATATATTATATCCGGACTTATGAACAGAAACGAAAATGACGATAAAAGATACGCCATACTGAATAGTAAAGGAGAATATATAAAATCATTCGGAAATTTTCCAAACGACAAAAATGAATCTGAAATAAAAAGTAAAGTGCTTGCATACCAGGATTATATGGTTTGCAACCCAAGTCTGAATAGATTTGCAACCGTTTGTTCATCCGGAGCTATATTCGAATTGTATCAAATAGATACGACTCCCCAACTGATAAAAAGTTATCATGACATATACCCTGTATATACAAATGATAGTCGCCCAGGATATAGTAGCATCAGGCATGGGAAGGAGAATATCATTGGATACACGGATATTTATGCGACCGACAAATACATTTACGCATTATACTCTGGAAAAAAATTAGAGACACATAGTAATGAAGGAATGATGAATGCTAAACTTACAAATGATATTTTCATCTACAATTGGGATGGAGAACGTATTTGTCACCTAATTTCCGATGTAAAGCTATTCAACCTTTGCGTAACCGATGATGATCAGAAGTTGATCGCTTTAGGATGGAAAGATGACTTCAATCTATATTCATTTGATTTATCAATAGAACAATAACCCTATTTTCACCTCTTTTCTATTTCGATTGAAATTCGGGGTTGTTTTGAATCGACACTTTGTGCGCTTAAACAGGTTTACGGTGACGGCGAATGCTACGAGGTCGGCGGTTCGTCCATCTTCAGGTTTCGTTTGGTAGCTTTGAGCCGTTGGACGGTGACAATGTGGAAAAGCTCAACTCCCGGAGAATCGAATATTTCCGAACAAAGTCGATGCCCGCTCTTTTATGACAAACGTATTTTTCGGGGTTTCTTCCGTGAGGTGCGCAGTTCATTTCGCCGACGACCGTCTTCATTGTCGTGAGGTGCCGGAATCACCGGTAATGACGACCGTCTTCATGGCGATAAAGTCCCTTCTCGTGGCGATGAAGACGGTCGTTGGCGAGAAAAAGAACGGTAAATGGGGAAAAGTGCTGCTTTTCCATCGGGAGACAAAGAAAGTGTAACACAAACGCACAAATGTGAAATAATCTGTTTTTTACAATAAGGGGCACCTCTCTTAAGAAAAGGAGCGCGGTAAATTCCGATTTTATGTTCACCAAATGCGAACCGACATAATCCGTACTAAGTCGTTTCAATTAAGCATTACTATATGCAGATAATATGCGCCGGGAATATTTTCGATTGAGAATTCCGGAAAGGCATTCAGGTCCTCTCGAAGACGCTTTATAGTTTGTATCATAGATTTCTTTATTGCTCGGTTTAGCATCTTTTTTTCCTCTGTCAATTCATCTTCTTCGTTCAGAGGCCGCTTCAACACCTCTTTACAAAAATTGAGATAACTGACAGTATGATCCGGTGCTTCTAAAAAGCAGATAAAAGCGAGTAAACGATTTTTTGTCAAGCAGATTTCACAATTCGGGCCTTTTAATACTCCCGTTTTCTTATTGAAAAAAACATTTGGTGCTATCTCTATCCCCTCCGAAGCGTCCGAAGAGATCATTACCGGTATCGGTGTAGCAGGATTAACGGATTCCTTATGATCCATCTTTTTGCGCCGTTGCCATATATACATTGCAACAAGAATACACCACAACAAAATCAACCCCCAGATCAAAGGCATCCGGCTAATCAAGTAGGAAGAAGAAAACAAAACATACGCCTGCAGCTCTATTCGTTTCGCATCATGTTTCGGCCCAAACACGACAGGGTACAAGGCAATTCCTCTCCGGCATACCGCTTCATTTGAGCAACCGGCCAGGCTATCACCTTGTGAAAAACACACAGCAGTCCGGGCAATTATCCCTTCACCCCTTAATTGCTCTTGATAAATACTGTCGAGGGTAAAGGCACGATTAGGATTTTTGAAAGTCATGAATAGTTGGAAGCTCCATTCTCTTTTATCAATCAAAGCAAGACTGTCCGCCTGCTCATTTCTTTCATACGGAACTCTTCCTTTTTCAGTTTCTATAATGACAGAGTCCGACCGGAGCTCGGCTTTTGAATCTCCCAAAAACATTTGTTCGGGTTGCATAAGCGTCTCTTCTTCTTTCACAGACTGTTTAAACAGATAAAAAGCTCTTTGAACTTCTTCTTTTTTTACGTGTACGGCATATCGGTAAGACAAGAACATAATCAATATTGTCAAAAAAACGACAACCGAAAATATTGTGTCCAATTTATTGATTTTCATTTTGTTTTATTTAATGAAGCAAATATAATCAAAGGACTCATTACGAACAATAGGTTAAGGGAATTTTTCAACAGTTCAGAATTTGTTGCCAATTGTTGCCAACTGTTGCCAACTGTTGCCAAATTTGTTGCCAAAATCAGTTGCATGGCTTAACACAAAGAACGACCTTTGTCCAAACAAAAACAGATACGAAAATGAAAAAGCGTATATTGGGTGCAGCACTTTTAGTAGCAATAGCAGTGGCTGCCGGCTGGAATTTCAATCAGAGTAGAAATGAAGTTTCTAACACTTGCTTTTGGAATTGTACATTTGATTATAATTATCAATGCCATGTATTTGGCCCAGGAACAATGGGACCAACCTATTGTTTCTATTACCGAGCAAGATAACCATCTGGATAGTTGATATTTTTATAAAAGGGTATGTCAAAATCAAGAAGTTTGAAACGAGTTATAAAAATCTACAAGTTTGGATAATATAACTTTTGACATACCCTCTTTAACATATAACACAAAATAGATGCAGCCATGAAGATAAAATATTTACTATTAACATTACTTTTTACATCAAGTTCCGTATGTTCTCAAGATTCTAAATTATTTGAGAATAACAAGGGAAAAACACGTGCTTATTCATATCCTATAGGATCTGTAAAGATAATAAGCAATAAGGCTCATGAGTCAAAAATAAAGTTTCCATTATCTGAAAAAGACACAGAAATTGATATTTTCTTGAATGAATATAATAAAGATAAAAAGAATTATATCAATAAAAAAGTATGTGATCTAAAATTCAGTAAGGGAGAATCACGTTTCTTTTCAATTATTGTAGATACGGTGAAAGATAGGACCAAAATGTTACTTTCTACTCCTCTATTCATGAGTGAATTTAAAATCAAAAAAGAAAAGTTTAAATTTGTATTTGTAGATTCTGAAGTTAGAGAAAAAGACACTCCTATTGTCATATTATATTATGATACACCAGAAAATAAGTTGGAAACTAAACTAAAATCGAAGGGATTGATCGATGATAATTTTCACACCAAAGATTTAAAAAGCATATACAACATATTACAACCATACTATACAGTAACTATCAAAGAAAGAACAATATGAAAATACTAAATTGTATCATCTTTGTAATGGCTATGCTAAATTTTTCTTGTATAGATAAATTAGAATATAGCAATTGCTCCACATTTGATATTTCAAATATGCAAGATCAGACCTATCGACTTACAGGTAGACCCTTGAATTTTGATATTGACATAAAAAGACCTGTAGGCCTTTATTCTTTTGATTCATTATTAATTCTGAACAATATGAATACAGATGTGCTACTCGATGTCTATAATTTAAACAATAATAAGAAAATATGTTCCAATATATCTTACGGGAATGGCCCCGAAGAATTGTTGATTATAGACAGAATTCAGCGTATTGGCAGCCAGATCTCTATTTTTGATCAAATGAAAAGTAAAATATTCACATACGATATATGCGACTTATTAACTGAACAAGCCAAGCCTTTGAATATAATAAATTTATCAAAACCGGCAACAAACGCAATCCATTTACCCTCAGGGAATATTCTGGCAATTTCATTTAATGAAGAAGGAAAACGATTCTCTTTATTTAGTGAAAAAGGGGATTTTATAAAATACATAGGCGACTACCCTGATTATGGAGAAGATTTATCAATATATGAAAAAATAGAATCGTTCACATGTCAAATGATAATGAATAAAAATGATATTGTGGTAACAAACAAACGAACAGACTTGATAGAGATATACGATTTCGAAGGGAATTTAAAAAAAAGGGAACAAGGTCCCGACCATTTTTTCCCGGCAATCAAACAAAGATCCAGTGGCGAAGAAATCAGATTCAAAGAGACAAAAGGAAAATCTCGTGATGCTTATTTTCATCCCAATAAATATAATAATGAAATATGGGTATTATATTCAGGGAAATATTTCGATTCTAACAATTCCCCTATATACCTAAATGATAAAATCATAGTATTTGACTCCAATGGCATGCCATTAAAACAATATAAGCTAAACATCCCTATATTTTCTTTTACGATTAATCAAGAGAAAGGTGTATTATATGGAATCACGGATAATCCAGAAATGCAGATCATTGAATTTCAATTAAAAAACAGTTCGCAGGATATGGTCTTCACCCGTTTCGTAACCGAACCTATGGAATGCCGGAAACTGAAACGCGACAACTTCGACCGTTCGGTCCGCATCAATCGGGACAGTAGAATAAAGCAATTAACGGGAAAATGATAAATCCCTAAATATAATACAAAGATGGGAAAGAAATTTTTTGGCGTAATCACTGTTGTTGCGATCGCCGCAGCAGGCTGGAACTACCAGCAAAATAAACAAGAGGTTGAACTTTCTGATTTGGCATTGGAAAATGTCGAGGCACTGGCCAGTGGCGAAGGGAGTGGTGTCTGTAAATGGAGAACTGGACATAGCTCCGTAACCGGTTGGATTGCAATTTGTGACTCATACGGTGTTGGATATCCATGCACCTGCGGAGATATAAAATATTATTAATTATTAGAGAGACAAGAATGCGACTCCTGCTTTTTATATACTTGTTCTGTACAAATAGTATTAACGGTATTTCATCTCCTTCCCGTGGAGAAGATATTATTCAAATGGACATGAATCACTATCAGAAAATCACATTTGATAGTTTGATTACAGACATTTCTTGTACAAAACTAAGTAATACTGTATTTGATTTTTGTACAAATATGGTTCAATATAAAGACTTCCTATACTTTATGGGGAGTACTATGGCTGGAAAAAATGTATATATATACAATAAGTCCGGAAACTTCATAAAGGAAATTATATTTCCAGATGCCTTAATAGTCAATTCCATGTGTATTGTTCCGGAATTGGAGGAGTTGTGGGTCGTAAGTAGATTCAAAATTATCAACAAGTTCAAACTGGATGGCACACCGGTCAAAAAAGTGTCTTTGCCTTTTCCATGTGCCGCCATCATACCGATCGCAAAACAAGATTTTTTGGTTTATTCGGGAGGAGCCAATACTGAAAGAGGGCACATTGAAGGACACTTTATGGCTCTCACCGATTTCAAGTCTATCCACAAATTATATCTGCCCAAATGGGGGAAAAAAGAATGGTTGTTCGCACCTTATAATCTATATACGACAGATGCTGACGACATTTTGATTCTCCCGGATAACACAGACACAATCTACAGATATGACACATCCAGAGAAGAAGTACTTCCTTATTATAGTCTTGATTTCCGTGGGGATTTTCTAACCAGAAACAAGTATCCCAAAGAAGATTCGGAGATGGCTGAAATAATCGATAAGAAAAAATACATTCACAACTGCTATAGTTTTTATTCCGCTTCGGGATACCTTTTTTTTAAGCTAACGGGGAAAAGAGATGATTTTTGTGCCATCCGCGGTAAAGATAATACACTCTTTTCTTTCGATCGTCTTTTTGACAATTTCAGATCAAAATATGTAAATCCTTTTATCGGTTCAGATAAAAACAATCTTTATTTGCTTGTTCGCGAGAATGACCTTGCCTGTCATTACTTAAATATTAAATGCACATACCCGGCTATCCGGAAAATGTTACCCGGATTATCAACCACTGGGAACGATTGGATTTTACTAACGATTAAAATAAAAGAATAAGAGATGAAAAATATCGCCCAACAGTTCTTTCTTATATGCTTAGTTTACCTGCTTTTGAGTTCGTGCTCAAATCAAAAAGTAACCGAAATTGTTTTGATAGCGGATTTATCCCCTGAAGAATCCCAGCCGAAATGGACAGAGTTGTTTTCTGATCACTACGAAATTACTCCGTTGGAAACGACTTCCTGCAGTTTGATCGGGCAGATTGATAAGATCAGGAAGTTTCGGAATCATTATTATATTTTATCCTCTAATGGCAAAACAATCCACCATTTCGACAAGGACGGAAAATTCGTATCGTCTTTAAACAAACAGGGGCAAGGGCCGGAAGAATACCCACGGATAGAAGATTTCGATGTCTATGATATAAATGGCAAAACCGAAGTGTGGATATCCGACAACAAAAGCCTGAAAATCTACGATGCTACCGATTTTTCTTTCAAAAGAAAAATCTCCTATCCATTTGTAATCCATAAATTTAAAAAGATGGAGAACTCTCATGTCCTGCTTGTCACCGGACAGAACGAAAACATTTTGACGTTGGTAGACAAAGAGGGGAAAATCATTGCCGAATATTTGAAAAAAGAAATACCCTACATCATGTTCCGACCGGTACAATTTGTGGCTTATGAATCCTGTTATCTTTTCCAGTTAGGTATCTCAAACACATTCGTTTCATTCAACCCGCAAACTGAGCAATTCCAAATGGGACACTATGTCGGAGGAAAGGAATTCCTCACCGAAAAGCAGTTGTTGGAAATGTTTCAAGCGCACGGTGTCGACTTTATCCTTGAAGCCAATAAATGCTCTTACATCAACAACATGATTTCTTTAGGGAATATAATCTGGCTACAAACGCATCAAGGCGGGAAAAACTACCTGACAAAAGTAGAAGGAGGACAAAAGGTCTCAACCCAATTCTCATACGGGACGACTCTTTCCACTATTTCCGACACAGAGAGCGATGACAGCATATTATTATATATCACACCCGATCGTCTTTCGGAATATCCCGAAGATGTGATCGACAAATTTGGCAATAAGATTATCTGCAATATGGAAGATAATCCTTATATATTAGAGTTTTTTGAATAAACAATTCCCTTAAATAAAAGGAGAAATAATCAGAAAAAAGATGAAACGTATCATTTTGCTATATTTATTATTGTCTGTATTATCTTCTTGTTCCTTTTCCAAAGACAAACAACCGGAGTTGTCTTTTGCGATGGAATATGCGGATAGTAATAAAAAAGAATTAGAGCAGGTTTTGAAGCATTATGCAAATGATTCTTTGAAATTAGAAGCCGCCAAATTCCTAATACGCAACATGCCGGCACATTTCTTTTACCAACAAGGAAGAGAAATGGACAGTATCAAGCACGTCTTGACATTTACAGACTCACATCATTACCTTGATCCAAAGCACATCCAAAAATGGGGAAATTATTCCTATGTGGATTTACCGAAAATCCATGATGTCCAAATAATAACAGCCGAGTATTTGATAGAAAACATTGATTTAGCATTCGAACAATGGCATAAACGCCCTTGGGGAAAATATCTTTCCTTTCATGATTTCTGTGAATACTTGTTACCCTACAGGGTCGGGAATGAACCGTTGGAAAATTGGAGAAAATTATATTCCGACACTTTCAGTCCATTGCTTGACTCGATGTATACGAGTAGTGATGTTCTTGAAGCAGCCAACTTGGTGAAAAACATATTAAAAGAGCCTCAATTTCGACATTGTACAGCTTTTTCATTGCCAAATCTTGGAGCTCTCTACCTAATCGACAATCGATTCGGAAACTGTAGAGATTTTGCCGACCTTTTTACTTATGTATGTCGCTCTATCGGAATCCCTTGTATGGAAGAGACTAACGTACGACATTACCATACATGGAACGTTATAAAAGATACAACAGGTATGGACATTCCTTTCTGGTATGACACTTGGACAACATTCCGAGGAGATACTCGGATCGGAGACTTCAGATGTGGCAAAATATACCGCAAAATGTATGCCTTACAAATAGAAGAAGCACGCAAATACACAGCTAAAAGAAGAAAGTTACTATATCCCTACTATAAAAATGCTTACCTCAAAGATGTAAGTGCTGCTTATTACAAAGATACATTGTCCATTAACCTGAGAAAAAAGAGAAAAGGGAGTTTTGTCTATCTCAGTTTTTTCGATTCCAGACAATGGTGGAGTTGTGGCGTAACCATATCTCAAAATGGGGTAATACAGTTTAATAACGTAGAATCCAATATGATGTATGCTTTACACGAATATGAAAGGCAAGGTTACAGACAAATTCCAAATTCATGAGCTGTTTTTAAACTTTATGGATTACTTTTGTAGAAACTCCCGGACTTTTCCTCATTCAATAACAAATAAAGAAGGAGGTAACGACAAAAGTAGTAAATTGGAGAAAAGAACAAAAGGATTGGGAATCACCTGTTGCGGAAAAATCATTAATAACATAAATCTCCGCAACAGTCTTTTAAGACACAACTACAGTTTATTTGACAACATGAAAGGAACGGCATTATTTTTTATATTTGTATTCATACTATCTTGCTCTGCTGACAAAAGCTCTGTAGAACAAGACGAAACAATAGAGATCATCGATTGCAAAGATGAATATATTTCTTTGGCAGATTCTTTAAGCATTCAATTCATACCATTGGAAACAACGGAAGAGTGTTTGATCGGTTCCATTTCGGATATCCAAATTAAAAATAATCTGATCTATATTCTGGAAGGTAAAAAGTCAGAAGATCTTTTTATCTTTGATATGAATGGGAAATTCATTACGAAAGTAGGTGAAAAAGGAAACGGACCGGAACAATATGTAAAAATAAGCAGTTTTGACATTGACTCTGTAAACAATCAGATCCTTATTTCTGACAAACATCGAGGAAGAATCCTTTTTTTCGATTTAAAAACGTATCGCTTCAACTATGCCATAAACACTGATTTCTATTATACCGATTTCATCAGTATGTCCAATCGACAAATTTTATTTTTCGGCTGCAATGGGTTTCGAAATCCACAAAAACGTAATGATTCAAATTCATATTACATACAAATGACAGATTCTTTACTTAACCCCGAATCTGTTTTCCTTAAAGCCGTTTTTACCACTCCTTATGTAACTTTGGTGAAACCTGGTAAATCTCATTTCTATAGAAAAGGAAATAATGAAATTTATATCTATCATCATCTGTTCCCTGATGTATGGCGATATACAAATAGGAATTTTGAACAGAAATACCTTATCAAATTTGAGAATTACGTATTCCCTGATTTAAATTACCTAAAAGGTGAGGCTTCTTCGTCCGGTACAGATAAAGATTATTCAAAAGCATTGTATGATTCGAATTATATCACGAGTTACAGGATGGACGAATGTTCAAATTTGATTTGTTTTTCTATACAGAAAAACTTGATGCCCATTCAGGCGATCTATAGTAAAAAACACAAAAAAGGATATTTGTTTACATTGAAAGACTATTACCGGTCAATGAATATGGGGATGTTGATGTTTCCGGCGGGAGCGACAGACGATTGTATTATCGGTGTCATACCAATAAATGAAGATATGGAGCGCGTAAAAGAAGACATGTTGCTTTATCCGATTGTGAATAATAAAACATTGGATGATAATCCTATTATTTGTCTATACAGATGGAAAAAATTCTAACAATGAGGTTATTCTATTTTATAAGCTATTTCCTGCTATCGGTATGTATCTCCTCTTGCCGGCAGGATTTTGTCGATGGAAAAACATATACGAGTACCATCGTGAATCATTTGGGTGACGAGAGTTATATTCATGCCCTCAAAATAAAAAACGGATATTCCTTTTTTTTAGATGACAAGAATGACAGCATATTGCGGATTTACCGGAATGAACAGTTGCGATGTCCTGTCGGATACCTATTGAAAGGAACCGGAGAAAAAGATTTGAAAAAACCTTCTTTCTGCAAGGAGATTGCTGAAGTTCCTTATAAAGGCATCCGGGTGCTGGACAACGATTCTTATTTGAAAAGCATCGATCCTGATACGGATTCTTTGATTTCATCAGTTCGCATCATCAACGGATTGTGGAATAACACGGACTATAACTTCATATCCGATGAAATATGCGCTTTGCCTTTTTCTCCTCACAAAAACTATCCATTCTTCTTTTATAATGAGACAAACGGGTACTATTGGGTCGATCCAGACAAAGACGTAGCGAAAAGTCTTCAGCGAAAGCCTGTGGCATATTCGGCCTGCCTGGTTTTGAATGAAAAGAAAAAACGTATAGTTGTGGCCTATCGGTACACCAACCATATCTCTTTTTATAATCTTGACGGAATAGTGGAAAAAACTTTTTTTACAGATAAAAAGATCGTCGTACCTGTCGCCGTTCATGATGGTATCGATATAGAGGCTACCCGAAAATGTTTTATTGAAACATACGGGACAGAGAAATACGTCTATTGCCTGTACGATGGTTCAACCGATTTCAGCAACAACTCCCGATTGTATATTTACACTTGGGATGGAAAGTCTCAAGGAACGATATCATTGGATCGGAACATACGAACCTTTGCCGTAAGCGAAGACGATAGTTTTATTATAGCCATTTCAAGATCAAAACAAGGTGGACAAGATATATTGAAATATAGAATGTAAATTAAGAAAAAGGTCCTAAAG
Organism: Parabacteroides sp.; assembly: GCF_977054455.1. Lineage (NCBI taxonomy): Bacteria > Pseudomonadati > Bacteroidota > Bacteroidia > Bacteroidales > Tannerellaceae > Parabacteroides > Parabacteroides sp. The sequence continues at coordinate 99,402 of NZ_CDRTCT010000018.1, forward strand.
AACATTTGATTTATCAATAGAACAATAACCCTATTTTCACCTCTTTTCTATTTCGATTGAGAATTCCGGAAAGGCATTCAGGTCCTCTCGAAAGCGCTTTATAGTTTGTATCATAGATTTCTTTATTGCTCGGTTTAGCATCTATTTTCCTTTGTCAATTCATCTTCTTCATTCAGAGGCCGCTTCAACGCCTCTTTACAAAAATTGCTAAATACAGTCGAGGGTAAAGGCACGATTAGGATTTTTGAAAGTCATGAATAGTTGGAAGCTCCATTCTCTTTTATCAATCAAAGCAAGACTGTCCGCCTGCTCATTTCTTTCATACGGAACTCTTCCTTTTTCAGTTTCTATAATGACAGAGTCCGACCGGAGCTCGACTTTTGAATCTCCCCAAAATATTTGTTCGGGTTGCATAAGCGTCTCTTCTTCTTTCACAGACTGCTTAAACAGATAAAAAGCTCTTTGAACTTCTTCTTTTTTTACGTGTACGGCATATCGGTAAGACAAGAACATAATCAATATTGTCAAAAAAACGACAACTGAAAATATTGTGTCCAATTTATTGATTTTCATTTTGTTTTATTTAATGAAGCAAATATAATCAAAGGACTCATTACGAACAATAGGTTAAGGGAATTTTTCAACAGTTCTGAATTTGTTGCCAATTGTTGCCAACTGTTGCCAAATTTGTTACCAAAATCAGTTGCATGGCTTAACACAAAGAACGACCTTTGTCCAAACAAAAACAGATACGAAAATGAAAAAGAAAACACTTGTAAAACTTATCTTAGCAGCAGGCTGCTTAATGGCAGCATACTGTTTTTCCGGCAACAGGGAAACAACAGATTTAAACAAACTGGCATTCCAGAATATTGAAGCTTTGGCCCAAGGCGAAAATGATGCGGATGCCAATTGCTTTGGTTGCGGTTCGGTTGATTGCCGAGGTCACAAAGTAGAATACAAAATATCAGGTTTAAGTTTAGAATAACCGTGAAACGTTTTGCATACATATTATTAATAGGTATCAGTGCGATAATCTCCTGTACCGATTCCCCCGGTACTTACTATCCCCGATATTCGACTTTTCCCAATGAAAAGGCAATAAGTGCGCGAGTTATCGAACTGGATACTGCTCTTTTCCGCTACCCATTCCGGGTAGCGGTCAAAGACAGTATGGCTATTGTAATGGATTTGCACAACGCCGATTACTATTTTCATGCCTTTACATACCCTGCTTGGAAACATATCGTTTCTTTCGGGAAACGAGGGGAAGGACCTGAAGAAATGCTCTCTGCCGAAACATTTCAATTTAATTCCCCAGATTCGATATATGCCCTCGATGCAAATAAAATGCAAATATCATGCTGGGTTGTCTCTGCTGAAAATCGGTCGGCTATAAGACGAGATGTGATACAACTGGATAAAAGTTTGGTTCGTTCTTTGGACTTTTATGCCACAGATTCCTGTTTCCTCATCCCCGATTATTTAGGTGAACACCGCTACTGGCAAGTCGACTACAGTGGTAAACCTATCAAAAGCATCGGTAAAATCCCCTCTGAAAAAGATTTTGCATCGGAAAATCGTCCGGCATTGGCCCAGGCATGGCGTAGCTTTATTGATTACAACCCTCATAATGGTATATTGGCAATGGTCACTCAATTAGGAGAATCCATCGAAATATACAACACCAAAGAAAATACCCATACCGTATTATACGGTCCAAACGGTGAACCCCAATTTAAAAATGTAAAAGGCGAAGGCTTCCCTACCGGAATTATGGGATTCAGCGATATTGTTGTCACAGACCGACACATTTACAGTGTATTCCAAGGTGTACATTTCAAGGATAAATTAGCTTCTCACCAACGAGGTGAAAAGCCGGAAGATGGAGGACGTTATATATATGTATTCGACCTGAAAGGAAATCCCATACAAAAATACACCTTAGATAAACCCATATACGGAATCGATATAAACGAAAAAACAAAGACCATCATCGCCACATGTGTAGAAAGCGACGAGCCGATCATGGAATTTAAAATATAACAAGAAAATGAAACAACGACTCTACATATTGTCCCTATTATTTTTGTTAGCCGCTTGCCGGGAAAACAAGAAAGAGCAATTCGCCCGTCTGGTTCAGGAATGGCAAGGGAAAGAGATCGTCTTTCCGCAGGATATGGTTTTCACCCGTTTTGTCACAGACACAGTCGACTACGATATTCCACAATCAGAGCATAAAATTTTGATTTATGTTGACTCCGTCGGTTGCACCAGTTGTAAACTGCAATTGCATAAATGGAAAGAATTGATTGAATATACAGATTCTATTACTAATGGCAGTATACCTTATCTTTTTTTCTTCCAGTCTAAAGATGATAAAGAATTACGCTACCTCTTGAAACAAGATAATTTCGATCGACCAGTTTGCATCGATTATGCCAATCTATTGGACAATTCAAATAAATTTCCTACAGATATGACATTTCAGACATTTTTATTGGATAGGGATAATAAAGTGATTGCAATAGGGAATCCTGTACATAACTTAGCAGTAAAAGATCTTTATCTAAAGCTAATCCAATAAAAAAACAAATATATCCTTGCATATTAGAATTAAAAAACGGAGAAATAACAAACATATATTATCAAAGCGTAAAAGAGAATGGTTTATCAATAGTTAACAACAATATCAAAAACAAATGAGATACATTTATTATATTACAATATTATTTGCATTATTATCATGCGATAATAACAAATCCACATATAACAAAACAATCCCGCTATTCAAGTCATTAGAATTATCAGAGTATAATCGGACAAAAGATATTAGATATAATCACAAAATAATACAATTAGAAACATCAGACTCTATATTATTAGATTGGCCAGTTATATGTGACATTAAAGATTCTACCATGTGGATCAAGAGCGAAAATATAATATACAGTTTTAATATTAAAAATGGCAAACATCTTTTTACTATAGATAAAAGAGGAAATGGTCCTTATGAATATAGTCGTATTGGAGATCTTCAATACTCACCTGTAAATCAATGTTTATATTTGTATGACTATATAACGGACAAGATTATAACATACTCTAAAACAGGGGAAAATATTAATCAGATAAAAAACGACACTATCAATTCAATGGGGATAACTTCAGAAGGTGATATTATCGTAGCTTATAATCAGTTCAAATCGTCTTCATACCTCGTAGGAGCATACAACATGCATTTTAATCACATAAACTCTTTTATTAAGAATAACACAAAAATATCAAATGTTAGCTTATCAAGAACGAATCCCATATACAAATTCAATAAAAAAAATTGCATTTATATACCAGATACATTTTACACAATTACGACAGATAATGTTTTTCCTTTTTTAATTATAGACAAAGGTCGTTATAAAATACCTATAGAAATAGAATCAGATGCATCAAAAAAAGATATAAGAGAACACTATATATGGAATGATTATGGCTTTATTGTTGATCAATACCTATTTTTATCATTCAATTATAATAAGCGTAATTATTTTGATTTATGGAATATCAAAGATAAGACACTTATATCCAGAAGATGTACCAAAAACACACAACAACCTGGGCTTCCTTTTGAAATTAATGGCCAAACTATTTATGCATGGCCAAACTATGTTTGCAATAACAAGATCTACTGCATTTTAGACAATGAACAATCATTGACTTTACTTCCTGATTTTGATATTGAAAACAATCCTGCAATTTTAGAAATAGTGTTAGAGCAACAACTGTAATAATTAACAGATATATAAAAATACATGTCTATAAAAGTTCTTATATATTCTATATTTTTATTCTCATCCTGCTCGTCTTTTGAAGACCAGCCTTTAAGACTTGCGCTCAAACTTGCAAATAAGAATGCACAAGAATTAGATAATGTATTAAAACACTATCAAGACAATCAAGAAGAACTTGTAGCGTCTTATTTTCTTATCAGCAACATGATCGGAAAACAAACAGTAGACTACAACTCTATAAGAGCATCTCAATTTTATTTTGATGCTCTTACTGTCTACTTTGAAAGATATGGTCGATATGAAAACAACGTACAATATATTATTTGCGATAGCATTAAACAGTTATATCTAAATACAATATCATATCCCAGATATATCCCAGATATCCAACATATATCTGCAAGTTTCTTAATCAAACATATCAATTATTGTTTTCATACCTGGCAGCAATATCCGTGGTGTAAAGACATCAACTTTGATACCTTTTGTAAATATATCCTTCCCTACACAACCAGCAACTGTTATTGGGAACAAGCTTCAGACTTCTTTGAACAAAAGTATGCAATATTAAGAGATACAGTCTCTCATAAATCATACAAAGAGATCGGTAAAATCATTTCCGAAGATATAGATAAGACATTCGTTCAAAACTGGGTACTCTTTTCCCAAAAACATAAAGGACTGCTCCCTACAACTTTTGAAAATCTCGCAAAAGCACAAATCGGGACCTGCTTAGAAGCGAACATTTATAAAATTGCTGCACTGCGGGCAAACGGCATTCCGGCAGCTTTAAATACTTTCCCTAATTGGGGAAATGCCAATTCTTCCCACTTCTGGACAGAAATAATCGGAGATGAACGCATAGAGAAATTATACGATAATACTCAAAGACCATACATTTCCGATAATGATATATTGGTCGACAATATATTTTGGAAAAACACCTACAGTCCGACAGTAAAAGATACACTTCCCTATGCTTCTATACAATACTGTAGAACGATTCCGAAAGTGTACAGGATCAATTATGAGATACAACAAAACAGTTTGGCACTCAGAGCAAAAGAGGAAATTCCCGATTTCTTCAGGAATCCGGGGATAGAGGACATTACAGATAAATATATCGTATGCAAAGACATCGAGGTTCCTCTATGGGACAACAAACACAAAAAAGAATATGTCTATTTATGCTGTTATGACGATAATAATTGGATTCCGGTTTGTTGGAGCATTCCAAGAAAAAAACAGGCCTTATTTACAAAAGTCGGTGTGAATGTGCTTTACCTGCCGGCTTACTACGAGAACGGAACAATCATACCGGCAGGAGATGCTTTTATTCTCAAAGAGAATGGAGAATTAAAATGCTTTTCACAAGAAGCGGACAAAAAGGAAACATCTGCAACATTCTACTCGAAAATGCCATACCGTCAGCATACGGCGTTACAGGCCGCAGGAACAATCGGAACCCGTTTTTCCGTTTGCAATAATAAAGATTTATCTGACAGTCTAAACGTATATACAATTGAGAAACTGCCTTTCTATGAAGACAGTTTCAAAATTCCGACAAACAAGAAATATCGCTATTTGGTTTGCGAATTTCAACACACGCCAGATTTTCAGGATTCCTATTCCATTGCAGAAATAAAAATTTTCTCCGAAAACCGGCAACAGTTGGAAGGTAAACTGACAGGAACAAAAGGAATAAGTGACAACAAACTCGAAAACGTAATAGATGGAGACAGAGTCTCGTTTTATCAACCCGACAGATCTGAGAAACGACAATATATCGTTTTCGACTTCGGCAAACCTTGTAAAATCGAAAAAGTCGAGTTTTACCCAAGAAGCGACGACAATAGAATTGTTACAGGAGAATTATATGAATTATTCTATTGGGACAAGAAATGGATTTCATTAGGTCAACAATATGGCAAAGAGAATAAACTGACATTTCATGATATACCCCTAAATGCCCTATTCCGTATTCATAACCATACACGGGGAAAAGAGCATAGGCCGTTTACTTATGAGGATGGGAAACAGGTGTGGTGGTAATAAATATAAAAGAGCTATACAATGAAGATAAAATCTGCCATATTATATTTGATAATACTATTCTCTGCTTGTTCTTTTCACCAGAACAAACAATTAGAATACGCCCTTGAATTTGCCGGAAAAAACAGACAAGAACTTGAAAAGACACTGGAACATTATCAAAATGATCCTCAAAAATATAACGCAGCCATATTCTTAATTTCCAATATGATTGGTAAATATGGTTTACAAAGTCCATATCAAGATTCCATAAAAAACATATTAGTTTATGCATCAAATAATAATCAAGTAATAAACAACACGCTAATAATTGAAAGTAAAGTCAAGAAAAAGTGGCAATCTCTTAATACAATCCCTTTAAAAAGATATGACCTCCAACATATAAAGGCTGATTATTTAATTAGTAATATAGATATGGCTTTCCATGTTTGGAAAAAATACCCTTGGAACAAATCCCTGTCATTTGAAGACTTTTGTGAATATCTTCTACCATACAGAGTAGGAGATGAAGAGCTTACTGATTGGAGAGACATATTTTACGAAAAATATTCGCCGATATTAGATACCTATAAGGGTAACGATGTTGTTGAAGCATGTAACCTGTTAATCAGAGAACTTAAAAAAGATAAATTTTTCCATAATACAGATTTCTCCATTCCACACATGGGAGGTGAATTTCTTTTTAACTACCGTTTAGGTGCTTGTCGTGAAGGATGCGACATCGGAATTTATGCAATGAGGGCATGTGGTATACCTACTGCGATAGATAGATATATCCATTCAACTGTTTATCAAGGAAGTCACACTTGGAATGTTGTACGAGACACTACCGGACATTTCTTACCTTTCTGGTATACAGTGTTTGAAGCAAGTAGAGACATGAAGGACGATGGACGAAGAAAGGGCAAAGTTTATCGAAGTTTTTTTGGTATACAGAATCATTATACGGCAAATGAAATACAAAATAAAGCTATCCCGACTTTGTTCCGTGATCCATTTATAAAAGATGTGTCAGCAAATTATTTTGGGGAAAATAATGTTCAAATCCCGATACAAAGTGAATGCGACTTAGCCATGTTAGGTGTATTCAGTCCTAAAGGTTGGATTGCAATTGATAAAACTATTGTAGAAAAAGGAGTTGCAACTTTTCACAATTTAGAAACCAACATCGTATTCCAACCATTGGTTCTGCAAAAAGGACATATACACCCCGAAGGCTTTCCATTTGTTTATGACGGGAAAAAGATGTATTATTTTATTCCAGACACAACACAATGGGACACAGTTCCTATTACTCGCAAATTTCCGCTTCAACCATACCTGATCAATTATATGAACCAAAATCTACATGGAGCAATAATCGAAGGGGATAAAGACATTGCTTTCAAACATTCCACAACACTTGCGATCACCCCTGACACTATAATAGGGAATCGTCATTCTGTGTTATTAAATAATCCGGTAAAATGTCGCTATATACGCTTAAAAGCACCTAAAGGAAAACAAATCGAATTAGCAGAACTATCTTTATACGATAGTAACAACCAATATATTCCTATGAAAATATCGTATAGTCCAAATCCTTTATTGCCTTTGCCAGAATATAAAGTGACTAATCTATGCGATCAAAATCCTTTATCTTATTTCATTTCAAAAGACACATCTGCAATGGTTGTCTTTGATTTGGAAAAGGAAATCGAAATTGCAGAAGTAAAATATATTCCTCATAATGATGAGAACTTCGTCATACCGGACGATTTGTACGAATTATATTTTCAAAACGGAAATAAAGGATGGGAATCTTTAGGTATTCAATCTCCTGATGAAGGGACATTATATTATAGAGTTCCCAAAGGGGCTTTATTTTGGCTTAAAAACAAATCAAAAGGAAAAGAAGAACAGGTATTCTTCTTCAAGCAAAAAAAACAGTTCTTTTCATTTGAAATCAATAAAGACAATGAAATTTATAAATAACATACTAAATTGGGGAATAAACTTATTACTATTAAGTTTTATATTCATCGCTCTATGGTTCTTTTGCCAGGTTTTCTTATTCACGTCTTTCCGTATCCCCAGCGACTCTATGGAGCCTGAACTGATTGAAGGGGATGCTATCCTTATCTGGAAACCGACGTTAGGAGCAAGGCTTTTCAACCTCAATGCAACACTGCGGTTGGAGCAAGTCAAGATTTACAGGACTCCCGGACTTCGAAAAATCAAAAGGAATGATGTGCTGGTTTTCAATTTTCCACATCCGAACAACTGGGACAGGATCGAGATGCACATTTTAAAGTACTATGTCAAACGATGCATCGGACTGCCGGGAGACACGCTTTCCATCAAGAATGGTCGATTTCGAGTAGAAGGAATAGATGAGCCACTCGGAAACATCGAGTCACAACAAAAGATCGGACAAACGTTGCTGGAAGAGTTTCCGTGCGGTGTATATCACTGTTTCCCATTTGATTCTAATATAAATTGGAATATCCGGAATTTCGGACCACTCTATATACCCAAAGCTGGTGACCAATTACCAATGGACCGAAAGAACTATCAGTTATATCATAAACTAATCTCTTGGGAACAGAAAGCTAAATTAGAGTATAATGATTCCACCGTTTTCCTGAACGGCGAACCGATACGGGAATACCGCTTCTTGAAAAACTATTATTTCATGGCGGGTGACAAAGGCCTGAACTCGCAGGACTCGCGCTATTGGGGCTTGTTGCCGGAAGAATATATCGTCGGCAAGGCGGCATTTGTCTGGAAATCGGTCGATCCGTACACCGGGCAGTTCCGATGGGATCGGTTCATGAAGAAAATCGAATAAAAAACGGATAAGCATGGAACTCAAATTGCATAGGCATGGAATCCGGACTGCACTGGCATCCGTTTTCGGGGCGATGCTGATCGCCACGCCGCTCGTCGGCGACAGCGGATTGGCGAACGGCATTATGATGGGAAAAGTCTTCTGGTTCCACCTGTCGATGGCGCTGATGGCGATCGGGACGGTGGTGACGGCATGGTTCGGCGGGAGGAAAAGCATCCCGTTTGCATTGCCGGACGGATTGTTGCTCCTCTTTGCCGGGATCACGCTCGCGACATACGACCGGCAGCTCGATCCCGAACCCGCGAAACTGCTTTTCGGCGGACAGCTGGTCGTGTTGTGGTTCCTGTTGCGCTATTGTCTGGCAGAGGCTCCTTTCTTGAAATTTTTCTTTCTGTTCGTCGGGATGCTCACCGGACTGGTCGAAGCCGTCCGGGGAATGCAGCAATTGCATGGCTATGCCTATTCCAACCATTCGCTTTTCCGGCTGACAGGTTCTTTCTTTAATCCGGGGCCTTACTGCGGATATCTGGCGGTCATCCTGCCGGTTTGCCTGTGGACGGCGTTGCGGTTTCAAAAGTGGATGCACTATTTCGGCTGGGTATGCGTCGGAGCTATCCTGATTGTCCTGCCTGCCGGAATGAGCCGGTCGGCGTGGATGGCGGCGGTCGTGGCTTGCGGATGGGTGTACTGGGCGGAACGGATCGGATGGGAGAAGACGAAAGCTGCATATATAAGGTATAAGAATGCGACAATTCCTTTTATTGCAATTGTGGCGATATTAGTGGGATGTACCATTGCCGGGGTTTACGGGATGAAACGGGATTCGGCGGACGGGCGGTTGCTGATGTGGAAAGTGACGGGGAAAGCGATTGCCGGACAGCCGCTTGCAGGGACGGGGTTAGGCGGATTCCCGGCGGCATACGCGGAGGCGCAAGGCGGGTATTTCG